>CAZFWM010000069.1:9852-25666 GCA_964522545.1 uncultured Thermodesulfobacteriota bacterium | reverse complement strand
TTCACGTCCGGATCTGTGGGGGGCGCCGGGGGCAACCCCGGCTCCTACCCGGAACTGGATTTTTACTCCGCTGCGCTGCGTAAAAACCAGTGAGTTCAGTCGTTATCTGATCATTAAAGGTCAGCAGAGCTTGAACATCGTGCTTGACGGGAAGACGGCGATTATATATTATGCATTTTGCATTATGCGAGGTGCATAGTATGACGAATCCATTTCATCATAGTGGACTGGCTGGCAAGGACACTTTCTGTAATCGCAAAAAGGAGTTACAACAGCTCCGCAGATCCATGGAAAACGGGGAGCGCGCCTTCCTTTACTCCGAGCGAAGAATTGGCAAGACCTCCTTGGTCAAGCAAGCCCTCGCCAGTCTTTCTAAGCAGGAATACCTGGGCGCCTACGTCGACCTCTGGCCCACCGATGATGAAATCTCCTTTTCGATAGCAATGGCGCGGGGAATCGCAGAAAGCCTGGCCAGTAGAGCTGACAAGATGCTAGATGTCGCTCGTCAGTTCTTCGGTGCAATGGCTCCCTCGATAACGGTCGACTCTGAAGGCAAACCCACCTTAACCTTTGCTCAAAGAGATGTTTCGGGCGACCATCCCGATCTGCGCAACGTGATTTCCAGTCCTGCCGCGATCGCCCGTCGGCGCAAACGGAAGATCGTAGTGGTCCTTGATGAATTTCAGCGTATCCTGGACTACCCGAGTGATATCGTGGAACGGACATTGCGCAGCATTATTCAAGACCAACAGGCAGTTTCATATATTTTCTTGGGAAGTAGGAAGCATTTAATTCGGCAGATGTTTCTTGACCAGAACAGGCCGCTCTATCGCTCAGGTAGTCATTACCCGCTCGGTCCGATCGCTACCGAGGACTGGATTCCGTTCATCCGGACTCGATTTCTCAGGTCCGGACGCGAAATTAAAACGGATCTCATTCGCGACATCTGCAACACCACGGGAGGTCACCCGTTTTATACGCAGCACTTGTGCCATGTAATTTGGGAACTCAGCGAAGCAAACCAGCCTGTAGAGAGGGAAACTCTAGGCACTGCACTTGACACGCTGCTTGAGCGGGAAAGCTATGCGTATACGGTCCTGTGGGAATCGCTGGGGATCAACCATCAGAGATTCCTGAAAGGACTCGCGAATGAGCCGCGCGGTACACGGATTTACTCTGCAGAGTTTGTCGGGCGCTATCGCCTCACATCTCCTGCCAGTGCTCAACGAGTGGTGAAGGTGCTCCTTGACCGGGATTTGATCGATCATGACAATGGCTCTTTCGTCATCACCGATCGATTCTTTGGCAGCTGGGTCCGCCGGGTAGGACTGATGGTGTAGCCACAAAGAAGGAATTTCGCAAATTCGATTGTGGCAATTTTACATAAGCTGCATCCCAAAAGCTCACGCACATTTTTGTCCGATTTTCCATAAAAGGGTGGTATCATTGATTTGAGAGCGTCGCTCCTCTCGGCTTAACCTTCGATATTTGGAGGCGGTATGAAGCCGATCTCCTCGACTATATTCATCGCTCTTCTGGTTTCCACTTTTTCCGCACTTCCCTCATTTTCCGCCACGATCCATGTCCCGGCGGATCAGCCCAACATTCAGTTCGGGATTCTCGCCGCAATGGACGGAGATGTGATCCTGGTCGCGCCCGGCACATATCGAGAGAATATCGACTTTATGTACAAATCGATAACTCTCCGGAGCGAATCCGGAGCAGACCTGACCACCATCGACGGCTGTCAGAATGGATCGGTGATCTTCTTATATAGCTCGATTGCCAATGACGCGGTCATTGACGGATTCACCATCAGAAATGGAAGCGCAGATCTTGGCCGCGGCAAATACGACGACGGCGGTGGAATCTATTGCCGGGGCTACTCTCCTTTGATCACGAACTGTACGATCTCGGAAAACAGCGCCCATTACGGCGGCGGCATCTACTGTAAGGACTCCTCTCTCACGATCGCGAACTGCATCATTTCAGAAAACGAAGCCCTGACCGGGGGGGGATTCTCCTGCGGCAATTTATCTCCAACAATAATGAGCTGCATCATCACGAAGAACACTGCAAAATACGGCGGCGGAATCCACTTCGGGAACTCCTCTCCTAGGATTATCAACTCCGTGATCACGGAGAACAGCGCCGATGAGGACGGCGGTGGTATCCGCTGTTACACTTCCTCCCCGACGTTTATCAACAGTACGATCTCCCATTGCAGCGCCGGCCGGTATGGCGGGGGCATCTCCTGCTACAATCGCTCATTCGCGACAATCACGAATTGTATCCTTTGGGAGGATGATTCGACCTACGGCCCGGAGCTGGCTCTCTCGTCCGATTCAACCGTAACCGTGAGCTACAGCGATGTCCGGGGAGGTGAAGATGCTGTATACCTGGGATCGGGCACCACGCTGAACTGGCTGGAAGGAATCATCGATCTGAACCCGCATTTTCGTACACTGGGCGACCATCATATCAGCGCACAATCCCCTTGCATCGATTCCGGAACAGATGCCGGAGAGTATATGGATGTCGATGGAGATGTCAGGCCTCAGGGATGCGGGTTCGACATGGGAGCGGATGAGAATCCGGATTGTCGAGACTGCGATGGGGACCATTATCCCGACGAGGGCTGTGGCGGCTCGGATTGCGATGACGGGGAGCCAGCCAGTCACCCGGGGGCGGAGGAAGTCTGCGACGGATTGGACAACGACTGCGACGATCTCATCGACAACCGGGACATAGATGAAGATGGCTTCATCGATGCTGCCTGTGGAGGCATGGACTGCGACGACTCGGATTCCGCGATAAATCCCGGCGCCGTGGAGATCTGCGACGGATTTGATACCGACTGCGACGGGACGATCCCCGGCGAGGAGATGGATTCGGATGGAGACGGATGGAAGCTCTGTGAAGACGACTGCGACGACGGGGATGCAGAGGTGCATCCCGGACACCTCGAAGTGCCGGGCAACGGCATCGATGACGACTGCGACGGAGAGATCGACGAGCCCTTCTCCACGATTCGCGTCCCTGCGGATCAGCCGACGATCCATGACGCACTGAACCTCGCCCTGGATGGGGACAGGGTCCTCGTCTCTCCAGGCACTTATGAAGAGACCATCATCTTCTCCGGGAAGAGGATTATACTCCGGAGCGAGGCGGGTGCCGATGTGACGGTCATCGACGGCAACCAGGCAGGTCCTGTGGTGACCTTCGACGGTGTCGATGAAGAAGGCGCTGTCATCGAGGGATTCACGATTCGAAACGGCCATTTCGACGCCGGTGGAGGGATCCGGTGTTTCCGCTCCTCCGCAGCGATCAAGAACTGCGTGATCGTCGGAAACGAAGCGGAAACCGGTGGGGGGATTCGCTGCTTTGAATCATCCCCGACGATCGTGAACTGCCTCATCTATGAAAACAATGCCACCTCTGAGGGAGGCGGACTTTCCTGCTACGACACCCACCTCTCCATTACGAATTGCATACTCTTTAAGAACAGCGCCCCCCACGGCGGAGCCATATTCAGCGACTACTCGTCCTGTGTGACGATCACGAACTGCACGCTCACCGATAACAGCGCTTCCTATGGAGGTTCAATTTACTGCGCCTACTCCTCCCCGGTGATCATGAACTCCATTTTGTGGGGCAATCCCCCCTATGATGACGAAATTTTTTCCTCCCCTGCTTCCACGGTTCTGGTCTCCTATTCCGACGTCGGAGGGGGCTGGCCGGGCACAGGCAATATCGATACAGATCCCCTCTTCCTTGGAGAAGGCGATTATGCCCTTCCGTCGGGATCTCCATGCATTGACTCAGGCGATCCCAACCTTCTCTGCTGGGATCTCTGTTTTCCACCTTCCAAGGGCATGATGCGCAACGATATGGGGGCTTTTGGAGGCCCGGGAGCATGCGCTTGGCAATGCTGGGATCAGGATGGGGACGGCTTTAAGTATCGGGGTTGTGGAGGAGTTGACTGCGATGACACCGATCCGGCGGTCCACCCCGGTCATTCCGAGGTGCCGAGCAATGGCAAGGATGATGATTGCGACGGGCTGATCGACGAGCCCTGCTTTATCGGTGTGGCGATGCGAATTGATCATGGGTGAGAAATCATGAAGCAGAGAGGGGTCTTCTCCGGCCTTTTCATTCTATTTGCGATTTGTCCCTGCGCGGCCTACGGCACCACGATCCATGTGCCCCAGGATCAACCGACGATCCAGGCCGGAATTATTTCGGCTTCTGCTGGAGACACCATCCTGGTCGCTCCCGGAACCTATCTGGAGACCCTCCATTTTAACTACCAGGCGATAACCCTTCAGAGCGAGGTCGGAGCCGATGGGACGATCATCGACGGCCATTCCGCAGGCCCTATTTTGATGTTTTCCAGAGGCGAGGATGAAGATACGGTCGTCGATGGATTTACGATTCGCAACGGGGAAGCCGACAAGGGAGGGGGGATCTACTGTGTCAGGGCCTCGCCGACGATCAAAAACTGCACGGTCTCCCTAAACGTCGCCACCGACGGCGGCGGCATCTATTGCTACAATGTCTCCTCTCCATCGTTCGTGGGCTGAACGGTCTCGAAGAATTACTCTCTACACGATGGGGGGGGCATCTACTGCTACGGCCACTCGTTCCCTACGATAACGGACTGCATGATCACGGGGAATACGGCCCAAATGGGTGGAGGAATCAGTTGCCGCAACTACTCCTCCCCGACGATTGCGAACAGCGTGATTGTGGAAAATAGAGCGGATTGGAACGGAGGCGGTATTTCCTGTTACGACTCGTCTTCGCCCGTGCTGACCGACTGCTCGAGCGTCGAAAATATCAGTGACTATGGGGGTGGATTATACTTTTTGAACGGCCCTACTCCAAGGATAAGTGGATGTATTATTTCGAGAAATATGGCTTACAGTGAGGGGGGTGGGATCTACTGTCGTGAATACTCCCTTTCGAATGTTCAAAATTGTCTGATCACGGAAAACCTATCGGACTACGGAGGAGGAATCGCCTGCAAATATGAATCTCGTTGCACACTCAAGAACTGCACGATCTCGGAAAACAGCGCTGTTGTTGAAGGCGGCGGCATCCTCTGCGTCACATCCTCACTCGCCCTGACGAATTGCATTTTGTGGGCCGATTCTTCTCCTCAGGGAGCGGAACTCTCTCTTCCCTTTAGTGAGAGCGGTACCCCTTCGACTCTGACCGTAGAATACAGTGACGTCCATGGTGGAGAGGCATCTGTCTATATTGAAGAAGGCTCATCCCAGAGCTGGCTGGAAGGGAACCTGGATGCAGATCCGCTCTTTGCGGGTGAAGGTGACTATCATATCTCTGATGGATCACCTTGCATCGACGCCGGCACGGATGTCGGCGTGACAGAGGATATGGACGGCGATCCCAGGCCGCAGGGTTACGGGTTCGATATCGGTTCGGATGAGAATGTGAATTGCTGGGACTATGATGGGGATCACTCGCCTGACGTGGCCTGCGGAGGCGGTGACTGTGATGACCAGGCATCTCACATTTATCCCGCTGCCGCGGAAAGCTGCGACGGTCTGGATAACAACTGTGACGGCATCGTCGACGATCGTGACATGGATGAAGACGGCTATGTCGCTGTTGAATGCGCAGGGACGGACTGCGATGATTCGGATCCACTCGTTTATCCGGGAGCCCTGGAGCGCTGCGACGGCGTCGATAGTGACTGCGATGGGTTCATCCCTTCCGAAGAGCGGGATGAGGATCAAGACGGATGGATTCCCTGTGCCGGAGATTGCGACGATCACGATCCTGTAGTGAACCCGGATCACCCCGAAGTGCCTGACAACGGCATCGACGATGACTGCGACGGGGAGATCGATGAGCCCTTTTCCACGATACACGTCCCTGCTGATCAACCGACGCTCCAGGCCGGACTCGATGCAGCCTATGACGGAGATGTGGTCCTCGCGGCTCCCGGCACCTATGTTGAGCGAATCAATTTCGTCAAAAAGATCGTGACCCTTCGAAGCGAGGCGGGAGCCGGTGTCACCGTCATCGATGGAAGTCATGCGGGCACGGTTCTAACTTTTACTGGCGATGAAAACGATTCGATCCTTGTCGAGGGATTTACTATCCGAAATGGCGAGGCAGATCATGGCGGTGGCGTCTCCTGTTCCTTCGCCTCTCCGACGATCGCAAACTGCACGATTACGAACAACCAAGCGACCGAGAGCGGCGGAGGAATCTACTGCCACACCGCATCGCCTACCATCATGAATTGTACGATCTCCGCCAATCGCTCGCCAAGCGGCGGCGGAATCTTCTGTTTCTCCTCCTCCCCCCAGATCACGGACTGTACGATATCGGACAATGTGGCTGACGCCAGTGGGGGCGGGCTCTGCTGCATCCGCTCCTCTCCGACGATCTCCAATTCCACGATTGAAAAAAACCACTCGGATCAGGACGGTGGCGGAATCTGCTGCTACGACGACTCTTCGCCGGGGATCTTGTCCTGCAAGATTCTTGACAATGTGGCGTATATTGGCGGGGCCATCGCCTGCATCGCCTCCTCCCCGACGATAAGACTCTGCACGCTCGCGGACAATAGCGCCGACAGCAAAGGGGGCGGGATCTTCTGTCTGGGAAGTACTGCCTCCCCCGCGATCGCGAGCTGCGTGATTACGAGGAACTCTGCATACTATGCGGGTGGCGGGGTATGCTGCTATGGTCATTGCTCGCCCGAGATCGTGAACTGCACGATCGTGAGGAATCTCGTTACATCGGGCGATTACAGACGGTGCTTCGGTGGTGGAATGTTCTGCTCTTCCTCCTCCCCTACGGTAACAAATTGCACATTCTCGCGAAATATCGCGGATGGTCGCGGGGGCGCCATGGCCTGTATCTCCTCCACGCCCGTGGTGGTCAACTGTATATTGTGGGGGGACATCGCTTTCGAAGCCCCGGAAGTCTACGGCTCACCCAGCATTGCCTTTTCCGATATCGAGAACGGATGGGAAGGAGAGGGGAACATCGATGCAGACCCGCTTTTCGTCGGAGACGGTGACTACCATCTTTCCCTTCGATCGCCATGCATTGACGCAGGATCTGAAAGCTCGGTCTATTCAGACATAGACGGTGATGAGAGGCCGCAGGGACAAGGATGGGATATGGGATCGGACGAATATCCCGACTGCGGGGACGTGGATGCGGACGGATTTGGGGATGTTTCCTGTGGCGGATACGACTGCGACGACACGAATCCGCGGGTTCATTTAGGAGCCGAGGAGCGTTGCGATAATGGCATCGATGATGATTGCGACGGCTCGATCGACTCGGATGATCCCGAGTGTATTTTCCTGCGCGTCCCGGGAGATCATTCGACGCTTCAGGACGCCATCGATGCGGCTGAGGATGGAAATAGAGTGCTCGTCGCTCCCGGCACCTATTTCGAGACCATCACCATCCATGCCAAGGCCATAACCCTTCAGAGTGAGGCAGGTTTCGATGTGACGGTCATAGACGGGCGCCAGGACGGTTCGGTCGTGACGATTACAAACGTCGAAGCCCCGGGACCGGTCATCGACGGCTTCACCATTACGAACGGGAGCGGCACTCACATCGAGAAGGCGCCGCTCTCAGGCGGCGGTATGTACTGCTCATCCTCTTCCCCGACGGTCACCCAATGCAGGTTCCTTGAAAACAATGCTTATCTGGGCGGTGGAATCTTTTTCACCGACCGCTCCCATCCCTCGATCTTGAACTGTACATTCGTAAATAACAGCGCCGGCAATGGTGGCGGTCTCTACACTACACACTCCTATCCGATGATACAGAGCTGTACGATTGCAGAAAACAGCGCCACCGCCGGGGGCGGCGGCATGTACTGCTATTACTCCTCATCCACGATACGAGACTGCACGATCCTCGAAAACGACGCCCAAAAATATGGTGGCGGAATCATGATCAGCAGATCAAACACCACGATCGATCGCTGTACCGTAATTGGGAACACAACGGAAGGGGGATCCTCTTCCTCTGGCGGAGGCGGAATCTACTGCAACGCATTCACATCGACCATCAAGGACTGCCTGATTCAGGGAAATAGCTCCGATTTGTACGGAGGGGGTATCTTCTGCAAGTATAGCGCATCGCCCACGATAGAAGGCTGCACGATCGCCGACAATAGCTCTTACTGTGGCGGCGGGATCCATTGTTATGATTCCTCGTCCCCGACGATTGCCGACTGTTGGATCATGCGAAACAGCGCTCACGATGGGGGTGGAATCCAATGCTACGACAATTCCTCGCCCAGGATCACAGGCTGTACAGTTTCCGAGAATTGCGTAGACGGAGATGGAGGGGGGATATACTGTGCATTCGACTCCTCCGCGACCATCACGGATTGCACGATCTCGGCGAACAACGCCACCCTGGGCGGCGGAATCCGTTGTTACTCCGAATCGAACCCGATGATTTCCAACTGCATGATCACCGAAAATAGCGCCATGGGATCAGGCGGAGGGCTCTTCTGCTCTTTTTATTCTCATATGACGATCACGAACTGCACGATTGCGAGAAACGAAGCTTGGACCTCAGGCGGTGGCATTCACTGTCTCTGCTCATCCTTTGCCATCCTGACAAACTGCATCTTCTGGGGCGACTCCGCTCCGCAAGGGCCCGAAATAGCCATCGGGAAGGAGTGCTTTATCGTCGTCAAATCAAGCGATGTCCAGTGGGGGCCATGGGCCGTGCACGATGAAGGTCCCCTGCTCTGGGCCCTCGGCAACAAGAATTCCAATCCTCAATTCGTCGGCCTGGGAGACTATCACCTCAGGCCCGTCTCTCCCTGTATCGACGCGGGAAGAGCCGTGGAGATCGATACAGATATAGACGGTGATCCAAGGCCCTATGGTGACGGGTATGACATGGGAGCAGACGAATACGTACCAGGATGCTGCCAGGCCCGGATCGTACCGATTTCCCGCGGCCCCATAGCTTTTTATCTGATCCCCGCTCTGATCCTTATCCTTTTCAGCCGACGCCTTTTCGGGAAACAGTATCATAGGAGGAAAAAATTTATAAAGGGACTGACTTGCCCAATAATAAATTTATTGGCTCTCTCGGCATGGATTTTTTTCTAAGATTCGGTGTTGTGACATTTGATTTTAAAAATAAATATATTGCTTTAAAAAAACGAGAAGAAGTCAAGGAAGAACCTCTGTAGAACTTACTCAATCACCAAAGTTACCGGGTACCTTTTAGAAAAATGGCGACGATGGTCTTCTTTACAGCCTGGAGGGTTTGAATTTAAACCGCCAAGGTACAAAGTTGGTCTCGCTCTCGGCGTGCGACTCAGGGAAGAGAGGAGATTAATATGTAACGATGGTTATTGTCGACGGCAGGGCAGAGCCACGCATGGGAGAAAATAGCAATGGAATCCTCAAAAACCAAAAGCGCCAAGAAAAAGAAGGCTTCGCAGCCGGTGGCTGATGATATGGGGGACGTGCGAAGCGATGTAAGGTACTGGATGTTTCAAGCGAAGTCCGAGGTTTTCGATCTCAAAGAGAAATTGGAGCCTGGGAATAAAGTGGAGTGGCGAATCAAGAGATATTACAACGATATCAAGCCGGGCGACATCGCTCTGTTCTGGATGGCCGGGAAAGAGCGGGGTCTATATGGCTGGGGTGAAGTTATAGAGAGGCCGCACCAACATAAGGATCTGACAGGTAAGTTTTCGCAGAAAATGGCAGTGACATACCTTGCACCGGCTATCTATAAGGTCAGATTCAGCAAAGCCATTTTAGCCACACAACTGAAGAAGGATTCTATCCTTCAGAATCTCATGATCCTTCGCCAGGCGCAGGGGGCAAGTTTCAGCGTTTCACTGGAGCATGTGAAGGCAATCAACTCGATGATCGAACAGTCGGAAGAAAAGATACCGGTTCCAAAGGATCGGGGCGAGGATTCACGCTTTCAAATCAAAATGAAGGCGCTGACCGACGCACCCATCGAGGCAGCTGAACACGATCTCCTCCAGCACAAAATCTATTCGGATTTCCTGGTCGATTTGATTCGCAGCGAATCTACTGATGCCCCTCTTACTCTTGGAATTGATGCGCCCTGGGGGCAGGGAAAAAGCTCTCTCATGAATATGATGGAACAGGAATTGAAAAAGTTTGGGCTCATCACGGTCAAATTCAATGCCTGGCGGTATGATCGGGCCGAGTCGCTCTGGGCAGCTCTTGCTCAAACGGTACTCAATACGATTCGAGGCCGGATGGGCTTCTTTGAAAAAATAAAGTTTAACCTCAGACTCCTTTGGGAAAGGATCGACAGAGAAAAGGTTGGAAAGAGTTTGGCCACCATGATTTTGCTCTTTGCCTTATCCGGTGCACTCTTTCTCATTGCCAGTGCTGTGGGGCCGGATCTCCCTGGAGATGAGCAGATGCAAGCCAGTGCTGTGGGGACGGATCTCCCTGGAGATGGGCTGATACAACGCTTTCTCCCCAGCGTTGTTCAAGGATCAGGGTTTCTCGGAATCGTTCTCGGCTTCATCGCTTTTCCGTTCACATTATGGAAGCAAATCAGAAGTACGATCAATCCTTTCAATCTGAAGCTCAGTCGGTTCGTCATTGATCCGAAGTATGCCGATCGCAGCCCCTTCATGGATCTTTTTCATAATGATTTCAAGAAAATCGTATCCACGGCGAAAAGGACTCATGAGAAAAAATGGAAAAAAATACGTGACAAGCCTCTATTGCACGAAATCGGAGATCCCGGCCGTCTCATCATCTTCATCGACGACCTCGATCGATGTGCGCCGCCGCGGTCGGTCGATATCATCGAAGCAATCAATGTAATCCTCGAATGTGATGATTGTGTATTTGTGCTCGGTATGGATACCGAAATGATTCGCGCCTCCATCGAGGTCAAGTATGGAAAGGTACTCACCTATCTGAAAAAGCAGAGTGGAGGTGTCGATCCCCGCATGGGTCAGCGTTTCATGGAAAAAATAGTGCAGATCAATTTTCGCATTCCGCCTCCGAATCCGGAAATCGTGGGCGGGTATTTCATCTCCCTTACTCCGGAGGAGAAAGATCCTGCCAAAAAAGATCAAGAGCCTCTTCCTAAGGAGACTAAAAAGGAGATTAAAGAGGTGGTGACGAAGCTGGCCGACGCCGCGGAGGGAGAGATGACCGATACCGGCGGGATCAGGGCTGCGGTCCGGAAGGCAGCCGAAGGAATGGAGAGGAGCAACGCCGATGTCATCCAGCAAGCGGTGCGACAAATTGTTGCCAAGCGTTACACGGCTGAAAGTCCGGCCGTTCGCAAGGCCATTGGCTTGGTCGGGGAGGCAATGGAGAATCCCAATCCCAGGAAAATAAAGCGCTTTGTGAACATCTTTCGACTCCGAGCAGGGATTGCCGAGGGTCTGGAAGCAATCAATAACGTGGTGGACCTCAATTTACTCGCGCAATGGGTCTTTCTTGAGATGGATTGGCCCGAGCTCGTGCGCGAGGTGGGGCGCATTCCCGATCTTCTCGCAAAGTTGATTCATAAAGCCCATGAGGAAGACGAGGAAACCTTTGAAGATCTCGGTCCGACGACAGCCAGGAAGGCCGCCAACTGGATGAAGGACCGTTCTCTGATGGAGTTTCTTCGCACCTGGAATCCGGGCCTGACATCGGAGGACGTGGAGGCCCTGCGGTGGCTCTGAAATCGGGTGATTCATTTTTTTCCTCGGAGTCGTACCATTTTTAGCGAAACGCGCCTGATCCGAGACTCCCTATTGCCGCTCCCCGCATACTCCGGTATGCTCCAGAATCTCACACCAGACTTTCACCTTTTTTTTATGGCACCTTGAATGTGTACTCACACCGGGAAAAACTTGACTCGCATCTTCATTATAGGCTTCATCAGCTTTCTGGTAGTGCTTGTCACTCCACCCGGAGCCCTTGCGAACGTGCCGGACCTGTATGGATTCGGACCGCGTGCCCCGGCCATGGGCAATGCCTATTCAGCGCTCGCCGAAGGCTTCAATGCCGTCTACTACAATCCGGCCGGCCTGTCGCGGATTTCGACGGTGGATGCAGGGGTAGGCCTTCTCTTCACTACTCATTCCTTTGATCCTCTCGACGACGTGGCGCTTGGCCTTCAGCCGGGCGATTCCGATGAGCTGCTCTTCGGAGATATCCGTTTTGACAAGGGCGACTCCTTCGGCTTGTGGGGAGGATTCGGCCTCTCGATCAGCAGGCGGGTGTCGGCCGGATTCGGTCTTTTCCTGCCGTCGAACCGCTATCTTGCCGTGCTGAAGAGTCAGAGTCAGAGAGAGCCTCACTACCTGAGATTCGAAGACCGTCCCAATCGAATCTCCATCTTCACGGCCTTCTCCCTGGAGCTGCCCTGGAACATCTCCATCGGAGCCGGGGCCAATGTTCTCTTCGGTCCCGAAGGCGATATCCGGCTCTATGTGAATCCCCTGGCCGAGAGCCAGGCGGACCTTACTCTCATCTTCCGGCCCCGTGTGGCACCGATCGTGGGAATTCAGTACACCCCCGTTCCCCTCCTTCGGATCGGGGCGACTTATCATGGTGAGCTTTCTCACGGAGACCTGGATATAAATCTGGATGGGCAGATGGACCTTGGCTTTCTCAGTCTGCCCATCATCGGTCAGGTCAGCAGCATGATCTTTTTCGCCCCCCAACAGGTGTGTGTCGGGATCGCTTATGATCCCCTGGCGCCCCTGACCCTGGCCCTGGAGGTCTCCTGGAAGGATTGGTCCCGATTCAGCGATGCCTCTCTGGAGATAACGGCTCTCGAGGAAGGGGGGACTCTTGGATCCATAGAGCTTCCTGCGGTCGCCATGCAACTAGAGAAGGTATTCCCCCCTGACTTCCATGACACATTCGTCTTCAAATTCGGCTGCGAGTACCGCTCAGGTCCATTTTGTCCTGTTTCATCATTGGGTGAGCTGGACCTTGCTTATCGATGCGGCTATGCTTTCGAGCCGACCCCGGTGCCCGGACAGACCGGAGTGACGAATTTCCTGGATCAGGACAGACATGTGATTTCTCTGGGCCTCGGGCTTCGAGCCCGGGACCCCTTCCGGCTCGGGAAAGCGATCCGGCTGGATCTCTCGCTTCAGCTGCACCTTCTGGAGGAAGAAAAGGTCGAAAAAGAGAGGCCTTTCTGCGATCTGGACGGGGACGGCTTCGAAGAGACCCCCGTAATGGGGTACCCGGGCTACGAGGTGTCCGGGGAGGTCATAGGGCTCGGAATCAACGCGGGAATCGATTTTTAAAGAATGGAGAGATTGTGATAAATACCGAGATAGTCAAGATCATCGTTCACTGGCTTCATCTCTGCTGTGGTGTGATCATGCTTGGGGGGATGAGCTTTGCCACGTTCGTCGTCATCCCATCACTGAAGCAGAGGTTTTCCAGGGAGGAGACGGCCGACCTCCTGGTGCCGGTAGTGCTTCGGTTCAGGAAGATCGTCAAGGGTGTTCTGGCCATTCTCTTGCTGACGGGCGTGATCAGTATCGTCGGCCTCGTTCGATCCAGCGAGGTCTTTGTCGGCACGGCTCCATTCTGGGTTCTCGTGGTGAAGCTGGCGGCCGTGGTCGGGATATTTTGTATTTTCGCCCTGGCCCCCCGCCTGACCCGCTACACTACCTACTGCTCGACGGCATCGAAAAGAGAGGGGGAGCCTCTCCCTGAATCCCCGTCAGGCGAGGATCAGGAGGAGTCGAGAGACATAGGTCCTGTTCTCCACTACATCGCCCTCTCCCTCGGGGCCTTGATTCTACTCTGTGCCAAGATAGTAACGTAATCCTGCCCCGTTTTTCCCGGCCGAACAGTTCACAGCCCGAAGTTGCCCGCGTACTGATCGTTCATCTCAGGCGTCTGGCGCTCGTTCCCGGACGTCAGGCCGAGGCTCGCAAGCCTGAGGACCTCGTCCCAGGTCTGTTGCTGGACGATCCAGAAGGCCGGTTCGACCTGATAACCGTTGAAGAAGAGCTCGTAGGCCAGGTAGTGGGTGAAGATGGCCATGGGAGGACCCAGGCAGCCCCACTCGACCCACCAGGAGTACGAGGTCGTCAGATAATAGGGCGGTATGTTCGGCGGCGCGAAGGTCAGCGGGGCGGTCAGGACGATCCTGTTGGGAGCGGTCAGATTGTAGGCGAAGCTCGGGTTGGCCAGGCACCCGCTGTCGCACGCCTCGAAGATGACCAGGGCCGGATTGTCGTGATCGTAGCAAATCGAGTCGATGTGGTCCCGGAAGAAGGTGTCCGAGATCAGGTGAGACGGCCCGTTCCCCTGGAATTTCCAGTGATTCACGTCGAAGAATCCATGGCTCGTGAAATAGAAGACCACCTGGTCGTCCGGGTCCAGGACATAGGAGTTGAAGAAGTTATCCATCAAGGTGTAGTCGGCCGGGCCCTGGTAGGTCATCCCCTGAAAGCCCGGGTCCGTCCACTGCTGCCATGAAAAATAGTCGATGTGGTACCCCGCCGCCTTGAGCAGGCTCGCCATGTATTGGCCGGTGTTGTCGATGGAGATGTGGGTGTACTCCCCCCACGGATCGGTGCCGTCGGTTCCGACCACGACCACCGCCTTTTTATTCGGGGCTTGGGCGGTCGAAAAGCCGATGGTGACGTCCCGGCTGTGGTCGCGCTTCGGGGCCATGTCGACCATGGACGGAGTCTGGGCGGACCATGTCTGGGCAGTGACATAATCCCTGGCCGTACGGAAGGAGACCTCCACCGAGCTTCCGCTCTGCAGGTTCGTGTAGAAGGCGTAGCCGAACATGGTGCCGCAGATCTCGACCTTCGGGCTGTACTGGAACTGCTTGAAGGGCTTTGCATTGGTCTGGTTCTTGTTTGCCGAGGCGATGAAGATCTTTCCTTCGTTGTCCTCGCCGGGGATGATCACGTCGTCCTCCACGTGCCGGGAGTAGCCGGTGTCCATGACGAAGACGAGCTGTTTGAACAGGCCGTGGAGCCTTCGTACGAGGGGCCGGACCTGTATATCCGTTAGGTACTCCGGGTAGGGATCGTCATAGTCGCCGTCGTCGTTCACGTCGAAGAGGAACTCGTATCGGTTCGTCAGGGTCGGGGTGATTCCCCACGAGGGGCCGGAGACCCACAGGCTTCCCCACCAGCCTCCCCGGCCTCCCCCACTGCCTCCCCGGCCTCCCTCGCCGCCTCCCTCCGCGGGAGGGGTTCCTTTCCAGTGGGGCATGACGATGTCCGCCGGGCCGTGATAGCACCCACCGCCGCCTCCGCCGTGGGTCTCGCCCTTCCTCGCGGGGCCCACGAAATAGACGAAGATCTCGGCGGTCTGCGCCGGATTCGACAGGGCCGAGAGTTTGTTGTAGGCCAGGTCGTCGAAGGCCGCCGTGATGTTCGGCTTGGTGGTCTTCATGTCCACGGCGTTTTCCATGGTCACCCTCAGCGCCGGGATCTCCGGGCTGAGATAGATGATGTCGTCCTCGGCGAAGCCCGCGTTCCGAAGGGTCGTGTAGGCCAGCTCGCCGGCGTTCCTGAAATACTCGAAGGAAGGCAGGACAATGCTGCCGCCCACCACGACAATGGCGTACTTGTGGACGATCTCCTCCGGCTCGATCGGCTCGACCTGTTGCGCTTGGGCCCAGGCGCCCGATGCGAAGAGCAGGCCGATTCCCAGGGCGATAGAGATAATTCTGAATGGTGTGAGATCGATTTTCATGGAAGTCCTCCTCTGGATGCGAAAGGTGCGGATCACAGTAGCCCCTATCTTTGAATACGTCGGCGGATAGGGCGACATAACGATTCGGA
>CAZFWM010000069.1:0-9752 GCA_964522545.1 uncultured Thermodesulfobacteriota bacterium | reverse complement strand
ACAGTAGCCCCTATCTTTGAATACGTCGGCGGATAGGGCGACATAACGATTCGGACATGAAAGATTTAAATTTTTTTGTATGCACAATCGTTCTGGACAAGAGCGGCCTCGAGCGCCTCTGGAAGGAGGTCTTCATTGTCGTACCATGGTGCTAGCTTGGCTTTTTTGAGGGCTTGTAATAGGATTTTGGGGCTATGAAAGAGAAATTCGATGTGCTGGAAAGCCTCTGGAGCCTGTGACGGAGGTGGGACGGATGATGGTTCGATCTGCCCCTCCTGACCTGGATAGACGGATTGATTTACGTCCGAGCCCGCCCCTGGCCAGGGTTGGCTTTGGACGTACTGGGGAATATTCAGAAAGGAGATGGCGTGATGGATGGTATGCAGTTGCATGCCCTTGTGCGTGAGCTAACCACTCTTTCCCGCGAAACAGAGTGTGTTGAGTTCAAGCACAACAAGGCAGTTCCTCATGAGATCGGCGAGTATGTATCGGCGCTATCCAACTCCGCTGCTTTGCATGGAAAGCCTTCGGCTTACATTGTTTGGGGGGTAGAAGACGTAACTCGCCGGATTGTTGGGACTACATTCCGTCCTCGCCAGAAGAAGATCGGCAACGAAGAACTCGAAAACTGGCTATTGAGGCAACTGGATCCACGCATTGATGTACGGATTCATGACGGCGAGGAGGAAGGTGTCTCCCTCGTGCTTTTCGAAATTCAGCCCGCATCGAATAGACCGGTTCGGTTTAGAGGAATGGAGTACATTCGTATCGGTAGCTACAAGAAAAAACTCCATGATCACCCTGAAAAAGAACGGGAACTTTGGCGGGTGTTTGATCGAACTCCCTTCGAAAATGATTTGGCATTGGAAGGAGTTTCATCTGACGATGTTCTTTCTCTTCTCGATTATCCGGAATACTTTCAGCTAATGAATCAGCCGCTGCCAGACAACCGAAGGGCGATTCTCGATCGGCTTATTTCCGAGAAGATCATTTCGCTTGGTAGTGGGGATAAATACGAGATAGTAACGTCGGTGCCATTCTTTTTTCGCGCAACCTGAGAGACTTTGAACGTCTGGCCAGAAAAGCTCTTCGCGTTATCATCTGCCGTGGGGACAACCGAGTCGAGACCGTCAAAGAACAAACGGGCGGTAAGGGGTATGCCATTGGTTTCAAAGGCGCTATCTCCTACATCAATGACCAACTCCCGCAGAACGAGCAAATTGACCAGGCGCTACGAAGGGAAGTCCGCATGTACCCGGAAATCGCGGTCCGGGAACTGGTCGCCAATGCTCTCATTCACCAGGATTTCAGTATCACTGGCGCTGGCCCCATGGTTGAGATTTTTACCGATCGGATGGAAATATCCAATCCGGGGCAGCCTCTCATTGACACACTCCGGTTTATCGACGAGCCGCCGCGATCCCGCAACGAGATTCTAGCGGCATTGATGCGACGGATGAATATCTGCGAGGAACGGGGAAGCGGGATTGATAAAGTGATTTTCAATGTCGAGGCATTTCAATTGCCAGCTCCGGATTTCCGAGTTGCTGGGGACAGCACGGTTGCCGTCCTGTATGGCCCTCGAAAGTTTTCCCAGATGGATCGTGAGGAACGGGTGCGCGCTTGTTATCAGCATGCATGCCTTCAGCATGTCTCTGGAAAAAGGATGACCAACTCTTCTCTTAGAAAGCGCCTTGGCATCGAAGACAGGAACTACCCAATGGCTTCGAGAATCATAAAAGATTCTATCTCTGCAAAGCTGATTAAACCCTATGAGGAAAGAATTAGGTCTAAAAAAGACGCAAGTTATGTGCCTTTCTGGGCTTAGATCTTATGTAGCAAGATGTAACTGAAGGTATCTCGAAAAATAATAAAAGAGGAAAAAACAGAAGAAAAAACAACAACCTATGTCTATATGGGTTATGTAACTCCGGGTAGCCCCACGTGTTCGGACTCCCATATCTCATCTCAAAATCAAATTCCCTAAATATTGTCCCTCTGCCGAATAGAGCCCGCTGTAGAACCCTACCACCCCTATGCTCGGAAAGGGCAAGGCAATCGGAATGTCAGTCGGCGTCTCGAGAGCCGGAAGCAGCAGTGTTGGAAGCGGGATGACCTGTACTGAGGGCTGGGTGAGGGGGTGGGATTTGGTTGCGGCTCGGTCGCGGTAGGTGATTCGTCCGGGCTAGTACATGACGATATAGTAGATGACGTAGAGCCACGAGAGGATGCCGTGTACGATCGCGAATAGAACGGATTTGTTGATGGACCAGGAGATGACCATCGCCAGTGCGGATCCGAAGCCTACGCCGCCCATGATCGTGCCTTTTCCAGATGCCATGCTCCAACCTCCTTTTGATCTTCCGGATGATCCCATTTGCTTGACAATCATCCGATCGAGCTTAACTTATTATATCGGTACTTGAATATTAAAATGGTTCACAGCTCTTAGTCAAGGCAGGAACATGAAAGCGACGATTCTAATAATGATTTTTGCTTTGAATAGCTTCCTCTTCGC
The DNA here is from genome assembly GCA_964522545.1 of uncultured Thermodesulfobacteriota bacterium. GTDB lineage: Bacteria > Desulfobacterota > DSWW01 > CAZFWM01 > CAZFWM01 > CAZFWM01. The sequence continues at coordinate 7,234 of CAZFWM010000069.1, read as the reverse complement.
TGGAGCTCTGTTTTCCGATGGGATGCAGGTTGAAGAGAGGACAGCCATGGATGAGAGGCACAGCAATCTGAGTAGAGCGACTTTTGCGGGCGGCTGCTTCTGGTGTGTGGAGTCGGACTTCGAGAAGGTCGACGGCGTGGTCGAGGTTATCTCCGGGTACACCGGAGGGTCCAAGGAAAATCCCACCTACGATGAGGTCTGCTCGGGCAGGACGGGGCACGCCGAGGCGGTCCAGGTCCTCTACGATCCCGGCAGGGTCACCTACGAGGAGTTGCTGGACGTCTTCTGGAAGCACGTGAACCCCACCGATCCGGGCGGCCAGTTCGTCGATCGGGGCTCCCAGTACAGGACCGCCATATTCTATCACGATGAAGCACAGAAGAGGCTGGCCGAACAGTCCAGGAGGGGGTTGGAAGAATTCGGCCCCTTTGACCGGCCGATCGTGACCGAGATAGTAAAGCTCGACAAATTCCACGAGGCCGAGGCCTATCACCAGGATTACTACAAGAAGTGTCCCCTTCCGTACGAATCGTACCGATTCAGCTCCGGAAGGGACCGGTTCCTGAAGAGTGTGTGGGGAAAGGCCGCGGAAGGTCGGTCCGATGAGAACCCGCGATCGGCGGCGGTCTACTCCAGGCCGGACAATGGGGTTCTGAAGGAGAAGCTTACCCCCCTGCAGTACAGGGTAACTCAGCAGGACGCTACGGAGCCGCCCTTTGACAACAGGTACTGGTACAATAAAGAAGAGGGCATCTACGTGGATATCGTTTCAGGCGAGCCCCTGTTCGGCTCCCTGGATAAGTTCGAATCCGGCACGGGGTGGCCCAGCTTCACGAAGCCTCTCGATGCCGGCAACATCGTCGAGCGGAAGGATCGGAGTCTTTTCAGGGTCCGCACCGAAGTCAGGAGCAAGAATGGCGACTCCCATCTCGGGCACGTCTTCCGGGACGGCCCCCAGCCCACCGGCCTGCGCTACTGCATCAACTCCGCCTCTCTGAGGTTCATCCCCAGGGAGGACCTGGCGGAAGAGGGGTACGGCGCGTACGAAGATTTGTTTGAATCGGACGTAAAATAGTTTAGTTGCTTGTCATTTCGACCGCAGGGAGAAATCTTTCCGAGTGCACAATCTGAAAAGAAAAGATTTCTCCCTGACGGTCGAAATGACAGGGCGGATTGGTCGAAATGACAGGGTCAGCCGAAGCTAGTAAATGAACGTCCCTCCGTAGGCCTGTGTCCCTGCCGCACCGCCGATGAACAGGACCTGGTGGCCTCGTTTCAGGCGGTCGTCCTCTCTGGCCAGGGCCAGGCTCACCGGCAGGCTTGCCGAGGCTATGTTGCCGTATTCAGGGAATATGAATCGGTAGTCCGGGATATCAAAACCGGCGTCTTTGAAGAATGGGATCTGGATGTCCGGTATGAGGCGCCCGATCTCGTGGGCCACGAGGATGTCGAATCGGATGTCCTTCCACTCGGTCTCCTGCACCAGGCGGGCGAGCTGCCTGAGGGCGGAGCTGAAGAGCTTTCTCGAATGTGATTGAAGTTTGTATCGCTGGCCGACCTTGTAGTTCAGCCCTATATTGCAGTGGACATACCCCTTGCCGTCCCCCTTGAAGGCGAACAGCATGTGGTGCGGGGCTTCCCGATACTCTGATTCCTCCGTGACCTGGAGGATCAAGGCCCCGGCGGCATCCCCGATCGTGAGAGATCCGAACTTCCAGTCCAGCTCGCTCACCGTCTTGCACTGAAAGTCGGCCCAGTCGTAGGTCCGCTCCCCGCAGGCGATCAGGATGGTCCTGTACGCGCCCGTGCGGATCAGGCTGTCGGCGATGTGTACGGATTTGAGGAAGCTGGAACACGCGTCCTGCGTGTCGATCACATTGGCGTTGTCGGCTCCGAGCTCGTACTGGAGGATGTGGGCCGTGGCCGGCTCCACCAGGGCCTTGGACATGCCGGTGAAGATGATGAGGTCGATATCGGCGGCGGCCAGGCCGGCGTCCTCCAGGGCATTCTGCGCTGCGATCCTGGCGATGTCCGTGCAGAACTGGTCCTCGCGGCACCAGTAGCGAGTGCGGTTGCCCGTCCTCTCCAGATTTCGCACGGCCTTTCGCATGAGATCCTCGAGCTCATCCGGGGTGAGGTAAAGGGCGCTCTTTTCCCGCAGAAGATCGAGAACGTATTGGTTGTCGATCTCTCGCTCGGGGATGTATTTTCCGATGCCTACGATCTTGGATGCGTTTTCCATGATGCCTCTTTTCTTCAGCCGATGAGAATCTGGCCCCTTCGGGGCAGTCGGAACGTAGGGGCAGGGCTTGCTCTGCCCGGAAGGGCGCAGCAAGCGGCGCCCCTACTCCTTCAGAACACCAAACCGACGAAACATGTTTCGTCGATCGCCCCATCGCAGTCGTCGTCGATGCCGTTTCCGGGGACCTCTGCGTGGCCCGGGTGGACCTCGGGATTCGTGTCGTCGCAGTCGTCGTCACAGGCAAGGTAGCCGTCGCCGTCGAGGTCCGAGCCCGGGTGCACGCCCGGCTCCTCCTCGAATCCTGGGCAGTCGCACCGGTCTCCGTACCCGTCGCCGTCCCGATCCTCCTGCCAGGTGTTGACCCAGGCCGGGCAGTTGTCGCACCCATCGCCGACGCCGTCACCGTCGGTGTCGACCTGGTCGGGGTCAAGCACGTCGGGGCAGTCGTCAACGGCGTCCGGGAAGCGGTCCATGTCGGCGTCGGGCCCCCATGCGAGCAGGACCGGGCTCTCGGTGATCATCACCACGGGGGTGCAGGGATGGAATGGATCTTTTCCCATGTAGTCCAGGACCGTGTAGTCGCCCCCGCCCAGGCCGAAGAGCTCGGTGAGGTTGACGACGGCCCCTTCAGGGCAGCCCTCCTCGCACCACGCGGCCACCAGGGTGGTGCCGTCGATGTCGAAGGGGAGGAACCGGACCGGGCCGGAGTCGATTCGAGGGAGAGGGGCATACACGGATCGGTCCTCCAGGGCCCGGGCCAGGAATCGCCATGTGTCGGTGAATTCGATGTCGAAGTGATTTACGGGTTGGCCCGGGGGGGTGATCAGGAGATCGGGGCAGAGGAAGACCGGGGGGGCGAAGAAGGTGACCGGGCCCCGGTTCGGGAAGTAGCAGAACCGGTCGGTCCCAAGGTGGAGGGCGGTCGCCAAGGTCTTGAACATGGTCTTCGCGTGTTGGGCCTCGTCGCCCGGGTACCAGATGCCCAGCTCGGTGAACCAGACCTCCCGGTCGAGCCCGTGGGCCGCGAGCTCGTCGAAGAACCACTGGGTGAAATCCGAGAAGTGGTAGCCGAGGAGCGGGTTCTCGTAACCGGCGTAGTTATGTACGCCCAGGACGTCCCAGTACTCGGGGTGGGCGAAGAGGGCGTCGCCGAACTCGACCATCCGGGGCCGGGCGGTCCCGAGCTGGTAGGCGAACATGGCCCCGTCCGTGTAGCTCGCGGCCACGATGAGGGCCCTGGGGTTGGCGTCGCGCACGGCCTGGGCGAATACCGGCATCATCCCCTCGGGGAGCTCCACGGGCGGCCGCGATCCGGCCCGCTCGATCACCATCGTCTCGCTCCCGCCCCAGTACTGCTCGGGCGAGCCGTAGAAGAAGCTCGGGCTGTCCGGCTCGCTCTGGAACTCAAAGTAGCGGACCTCGGGCATGCCGTGGGAGCCGTCGTAGTGCTCCACCACGGCGTAGGCGAAGTCGTAGAAGTGCTGGTAGCCGTTCACGACCGGGTCGACGAGGTCCCGGGGAGGGTACGAGGCGTTCGTGCCGGGCTCCACCCCCTCGCAGGTTTCGCAGGGTGTCTCCATGTCGACCCAGTCGCTCGGGACCGCGCTCCCTCCGCCGGTCTTGATCATGAGAAAGACGTTGACCCCCCGCGAATCGGCCAGGGTCACGGCCGCGTCGATCTCGTCGAAGGTGTAGACCCCGTAGGTCCGCTCCACGCCGCCGGTGCTCCCGCCCCACCAAGCCGCCTCCGTGGCGATCTGGCGGACCGTGCCGGTGCGCCCCGCCACGACCAGGTCGATGGTCTGGATGGTCTGGTCGCGATAGATATTGGTGTAGGCGAGGCTGTTGTCGTAGACGGCAAAGGGATTATACTGGCGATCCTCGACCCAGGCCCCGGCCGGGGCCGCGAGGGCTAGGACGAGGGCAAAGGTGAAAAAGAACAGACGGGATTTCCACATGGTTCCTCTCCTTTGTTTGATTGTGCGGGCGCGATGAATCGCGCCCCTACCTGCCCAGATGTGCGATATAGTAGGGGCGACCGGCGGTCGCCCCAAGTCTTCACCGAACCGGCACGAGGAGCCGGTTCTGCCCGTCGTTGGCCAGGACGATCCCGGGCAGGCCGTCCCCGGTCACGTCAGCGGAGGTCGCGTGGTGCACGGGATCCTCGTTGAAGGTGTCCCCCAGGACCGCGTCCGTAACATCGTCGAGATAGCCCGAGCCGTCCCGGCGGTTCATGTAGATCCTGATCCCCCAGACGTCCGACATCCTCGGGTTCGGATTGTTGCAGGCGATCACGTCGTCCCAGCCGTCCCCCTTGAGGCTGAACACGCAAGCCCCCTTGGTGTCGGACACGAGGCCCGGCAGCCGGTCCGAGTAATCCTCGAACCCGGTCTCGGTTTTCCGGAGGAGCCGGTTGCGGCCGCCCTGGACCGCCACGAAGAAGTCGTCCCTCGGTGATCCGGCCGGGCCGTCCAGGGCGATGGGGGCCAGGAACTCCACCTGTTCGAACCCGATGTCGATATGGACCGGGATCGGTCCGGCGAAATAGCCGTCCCCATCGTTGCGATAGATGTCGATCGTGCCGGGCCTGCCCGCTATAATGTCCTGCACTCCCGTCTGGGTCCCGTCGTCCCGGAAGAGGGCCACCGAGTGATAAAAGGGCTGCCTTATGTCCCGGTAGGCAGGGAACAGGCCGCCCCCTTCGTTCAGGGCCACCTGCATGTAGTAATCCTCGTTGATGAAGACCAGATCCGTGTCCCCGTCCCCGTCGAGGTCGCCCGCCGCGACTCCCCGGGTGGCGTAGTCGGTGTCGGGCAGGGCGTTCTCGTCGTAGACGAACTTCCCCTCCTCGACGTTCCAGAAGTAGATCTGGTTCGGCTTACCCCGGGGGTCGGCCGCGGACCTGCCCGCGATCACCAGGTCCGGGTGGGTGTCGTCCGGGCCCTGGAGCCGGGCCAGGACCCCCTGGTAGCCCCCCAAACGGTCCTGGGCCGATTCGAGGTCGAGCAGGGCGTGGCCGTCGGTCAGTCTGCCGTGGACCGTGTCGATCCCGTAGATGTCGGGGGGGTAGTCCGTGTTGATCATGATGACCGTGTCGGCGGTCCCGTCCGAGTCGAGATCGGCGGTAAGGGCGTGGACGCTGTTCTCCCCGCCCGCGGGCGGGCTGTCCGCAGTGACGTCCTCGACCGACTCGAGGCCCCCGCCGGGCGCGTACTGGCAGCGCCAGAGGCGGTTCTGCTCCACCAGGTTCGCGTACACCACGTCCTCGTGGCCGTCCCGGTCCAGGTCGGCCGCCACGACCCCCAGGGAGCTGTAGGTCTGGTAGAGCTCTCCCCCCCGGTAGGTCCGGTCTTCGTCCAGGACCGAGAAGAAATCGACGAGGGAGATGTCCCCCCCGTCCGGGGTCTCGTTGATCAGGATGTAGGGCTTGCCGGCGGCCGTGGCGAGAAAGTCGACCTTCCCGTCCAGGTCCCGGTCGATCGGCACGGCGTCGTAGGATGCGTTCCAGCTCCCGTGGGCCTCCTCCAGGCGGACCGGCTCCGGGTCGTCCACGAGCACGAGGGCGGAGCCGGTATTCCTGTAGACCGAGACCTTGCTCCGCTGGAACACCACCACATCCTCCAGGCCGAGTGCGTCCCCGTCGAGATCGCACACGGCCGCGCCCATGACCTCGGCCTTCTGGGTCTCGGGAAGAGAGTAGCTCTCGTCTATAGCGAAGCTTGGGTATGGGGCCTCGTCCTCCCATGTGTTGATCAGGAGCTCGCTGCGGTCATGCATGGAGAAGGGAAGGGGATCGCCGTACTCGCCCGGCACCCCGAAAAACTGCCAGTAAACGCTCAGGAGGATGTCGTCCAGGTCGTCGCCGTTCGCGTCGAAGACATCCACGTCGGTCATGACCGCTCTGTCCGGCAGGAGGCCGTCGGTGGGGACCTCGTCGAAGAGGAGGTCCCCGGGGGTGCTCGTGTCGATGCGCAGTATCCGCAGGTCGTCCTTGTACAGGGCCGCCATCTCCTGCTTGGAGTCGTAGTTGCCCCCGGCCAGGATCACGTAGAGGTAGCTGTCGGATGGGTCGCCGTCCAGGTCCCGGGAGACCGCCACGGTGGTCGCCTTGTGCTGCTCTTCGAAGACCGCCACCTCCGTGAATCTGCGCCCCGGGTAGTCGATGCTGTAGAGTCGGTCCATTCGCAGGTCCGGATTGTCCTTGTTGGTGACGGCCGCGTAGAGGTGGTCGTCGGCGCCGTCGCCGTCCACGTCCAGGAAGGCCACGTCCTGCATGAAGCCGTGGGTGTGGGTTTTCCACTCCTTTATGGCGCCCTCGTCGGGGTCGAAGTAGAATGCGCCCTCGTCGTGGTCGAAGAGGAATGCGCCGGGGGCCGAGTCGTTCCAGAACACCATGGGCCTGCCCGCCACCACGATGACCTCCGGAATCTGGGGGGGCTGATCTTCCATGACCAGGTTCCCGGCCCGTACGTGATTGCCTCCGGCGCAGTCGATGGGGAAGACCTGGCCGGCGGCCATGACGTACTGCGGAACCTCGCCCGGATCCCCCGTGTAGGAGAAGATCCAGTCGATCGTCTCGGAGCACCCATTGCTGCTGCATGCCTTGATGTCGACCGGGCCGATGGGACCGCCCGGCGCGATCACCTTGATCCAGTCGCCGAGCGGAGCGGAGTACTGGGCGCACTCGACCGGATCGTAGGCAGGGGTGCAGATCTCCGCGACGTCGGTGTTGAGGTAGACCGTGGTCGAGCCGGGCGAGAGGAAGGCGCCGGAGATGGTGAGGATCGTCTCCTGATCATGGGGCGCCGACGCAGGCCAGCTCCCCTTCACATAGGGCTCGCAGGCCGACAGCAGGACCAGAGAAAAAAGGGACAGACATAAGACAGCCTTCCAATTATTTGATTTCACGACCTTTCTCTTTTCTCGTTCCGAGGCTCTGCCTCGGAATGAAATTCCTACGGGGCTCTGCCCTCGGGGAGGCGGAGCCTCCCC
>CAZFWM010000068.1:0-25901 GCA_964522545.1 uncultured Thermodesulfobacteriota bacterium | reverse complement strand
CGCCGCATCATCCAGAACCTCATCAACTTCCAGTACGACGGGATCATCTACGCCGTCGGCCCCCGGGGGGGGGTGAGCTTCGGCCGAAGGATCTACCACTCGGTCCTCGACATCCCCGACTCGATCGACCTGGCCGTGATCCTCACGCCGGCCCGGACGATCCCGGAGATCCTGGCCGACTGCGGCCAGAAGGGGATCCGCCGTGCCGTGATCGAGTCGGCCGGCTTCAGCGAATTCGGCGAGGAAGGAAAGCACCTGGAGGCCCACGTCCTCGAGGTCGCCCGGAGGGCTGAGATGCGGCTCATGGGGCCCAACGGGATCGGCTCCATGAACATGGCCAACGGCCTCTGCCTCCCCTTCGCCGCCGTCAACGAGAACCTCACGACCGGCCACATATCAATCATCACCCAGAGCGGAGGCGTGGGCCTCTCGTACCTCAATCTCCTCGCCTCCGAGAGCCTGGGCCTGGCCAAGTACGCCTCCATCGGGAACAAGCTCGACGTGGACGAGAACGATCTGCTCGAATACCTGATCGAGGACGAAGAGACGTCGATCATCTGTATGTACCTGGAGGGGATCTCCGACGGCCGCCGTCTCATGGAGATCGCCCGCCGCTCCACGAAGCCCATACTCCTGCACAAGTCGAACATCGGGCTCCTGGGGAACCGGATCGCCCAGTCCCACACGGCCGCCCTCTCGAGCGACGACAAGGTGGTCGACGCCGCACTCCGGCAGTGCGGCGTGGTGCGATTCAACGACATGCACCAGCTCGGCAACTTCCTCAAGGTCCTCAGCCTCCCCCGGCTCCGGGGCCGTAACCTCGCGGTGCTCTCGCGCTCCGGCGGGCACGCCGTGATCGCCGCCGACTGGTGCGAGGACGTGGGCTTCAACCTGCCCCCCTTCCCGGAGCCCTTCCTCGAGGAGATCGCGAAGCACTTCCGGGCCAAGGTGATCCGGCTTCAGAACCCGCTGGACCTGGGGGACCTCTTCGAGCCCGAGGTCTACCTGCGCATCGTGGAGGAGACCCTCAAGGAGGACGGCATCGACGGGATCGTCTTTCTCCACACGTACCATCCCAAGACCGAGGTAGTCCGGTCGCGGGACCTGCTCCCCGCGATCGAGCGCCTCTCGTCCCAGTACGACAAGCCCGTGGCCATCTGCATCTCTACCGAGGAAAGCGAGATCTCCCATCTGCGCAAGCACTACACCTACCCGATCTTCACCAATCCGGAGGACCCGATCCGGGCGCTGTCGCTCTCCTACTGCTACGATTACTCGGCGCCCAAGAAGGCCCCGGCCCCCCCCTCATTCGACTGGGACCCGGGCCCGATCCGGGAAGTCGTCGACAAGGCCCGGGCCGAGGGGCGAGACCTCTTCCTCGACGAGGCCCTGGGCGTCCTGGCGGCATGCGGGATCCCGATCGTGCCGGGCACCCTCGCACGCTCTCTCGACGAGGCGGTGGCCGCGGCCGATGAGGCGGGCTACCCGGTCGCGATCAAGGTCGTCTCCGCCGAGATATCCCACAAGTCCGATGTGGGCGGGGTCCGGATCGACGTGCGCAGCCCGGCAGAGCTCGAGACGGCCTACCGGGAGATGATGACCCGCGTCGAAGAAGGGAGCCCGGAGGCGGCCGTCCGCGGCATCATGGTCCAGACCATGGCGAGGCGAGGCCGCGACCTCATCCTCGGGGCCAGGCAGAACCGCGAGTTCGGCCCTATCGTGCTCGTGGGGATCGGCGGGATCTTCGTCGAGATCTTCCGGGACGTATCGATCCGCGTGGACCCCATCGACCGGGACGACGCCCTCCAAATGCTCGAAGAGCTCAAGGGGAGCTCCATCCTCCACCCGGTCCGGGGGATCAAGGGCTCGGACCTGGACGCGGCGGCCGGCGCGCTCCTGCGGCTGGCCCACCTGGTGCGCGAGTTCCCCGAGATCCGCGAGATCGACATCAACCCCATGCGCCTCTTCTTCGAGGGAGAGGGGGGCCTGGCTCTCGACGCGCGGATCGTGCTCTAAGGAAAATTCAACCCGCATCTCTTCACCTGCCCTGTTCATCGCGGATCGATTCGGTCCTTGACAAACTCCTGTATCTCCAAATAATTGTTTTATGTTTTTCTCACGCATCCAGGTGAAAAGGAGGGGATGAGATGAAAAAATGCAATTTATTGGTCGCGGCCGTTTTCACAGCGGGTCTCGTTCTGGTCCTTCCGGGGGCGGAGACCGATCCGGGGGCCTTTGCTCTCGATCCGGGCAGAGCTCAGGCAGGGAGCGGGACGGCCGACACAGCCCGATTTGAATCCGTTCCCTTGTTCGAGGGTCCGCAGCACGAGATGGTGCGGACCGGGGCCATCTTGGCCCATGACGACGGATCGGCCGAGATCCACACCGGATCCGTGACCGAGCCGCTCGTGGTGGCAAACCGGTTCGTCCCGGGTGAGTGCGTTCCTCTCTCCTCTGTTTCTTTCTACACCAGCGGCGCCGCCGCCGGGGACTTGGCCGAGATCGTCATCTACGAGGATCCGTCCGGGCTGGCACCGGCGCCCGATCCCTCCATGGAGGTCCTCCGGGAGGAGATCATCCTCGGGGAGGGCGGGTTCCAGCTCGTGGATCTGGGCGGGCTCGCGCTCAACGTCGAGGGGAGCCCGGAGGCGGCCTTCTTCGTGGGCCTGGCCAACGTGGCTCCGAGGAGCTTTTCCCTCGGCGTCGACATGAGCGGGACCCGGGGGGGCGTTTCGTTCATCTCCGAGGACGGGGGCCTTCGGTTCGTGGCGATCTCCGAGTTTCCCGTCATGGACGGCATCGCCATGATCCGGGCCCGCCGGGCCGGAGCCGTCCCGCTTCGTGATCGCATCCGCGGACGCGTCAGAATGGGAAAGGCCGCGGAGCCCCTATCGGGAGAGTCGGAGAGCTCTCTCCACATCGGGTCCCCTTCAGGTAGCACGCGGGGAGACGGGACCCGGGCCACCCTCCTCAACGACAACGTCACCGCCTCGAGCGGCTCCGGGAGCTGCCCAAGTTGCTCCCCGGCCCTCACTCCCGGATACCCCATGTTCACCGTGGGCAGCCCCGACCTCTACGAGGACTATATGACCATCGAGAACAGCTCGGGCTCGGGGATCGCCATGCCGATCCGAACGGTCCTGGACACCCTCACGCCTGTGAGCGTGGAGGCCTTCAATCCGGACGGCGGGGGAGCCAGGCCGCCCGACGGCTACTGGGAGTACAGCCTGGCCAACAACGACGGCACTACCTCGGCCGACAATGTCCTCGATCCGGGCGAGAAGATCACCCGCCTATGGAAGGTCGCCGACGAAGCGGGTGATATTTTCACCTTCTGGGTGGATGTCTATTCGGGCTACGGCGCCGACGGCAATACGACGCTCCTCCTGCACGGAGACGGCGATGACTCCGCCTCGAAGCATACCCTCGAATCCCACGGCCACCCCAGGTTCGAGACCGTGGAAAAAAAGTTCGGCGCCAGCAGTATGTACTTCGACGGGAGCGCGGATTATATGACTGTTCCGAACGATAACGACTGGGATTTCGCAACCGAGGCGTTCACCATCGATTTTTGGTTTTTCTTCAATCAATTTCATGGAAACTGCGACGGCCTGGTCACGAAAATCCGCGATGGAACCTTGAATTCATGGGGCATCTACAGAAACGGGAATCACCTTCATGTCCGGGGAGCAAGGAGCGATCAGAGCGACTACTACTACGAGACCCCTTCGACCATCGAAACGGGTCGCTGGTACCATGCGGCTTTTGTTTACAGCGGCGGCGTGCTGCGCTTCTATCTCGACGGCGCGATCGAGATCCAGGAAAACATCGGCTCCGGGATGTTCAACAACGGCTTGAGCGTGACCGCCGGCTCGGGAGCAGACGGAGGGACGCTCTGTTACGACGCTTCGATGCTCGACGGCTACATCGACGAACTGCGCATCTCCAGGGGCATCGCCCGCTGGACCTCGAACTTCACCCCGCCTGCCGGCCCCTACGGCCCGGACTCCTATACAAAACTGCTTCTTCATTTCGACGGGGACGAGTCCGATTCGGCCCACCCGGCAACCATAGTGGGCGACACAAAAATCGTTGCAAGTCAGAGCAAGTGGGACGGCAGCCTCTACTTCGACGGGAACGGGGATTACCTCAACATCCCGGACAGCGAGGATCTCGAGCTGGGGAGCGGCGATTTCACGATAGACTGCTGGGTCAACTTTAGCTCCATCGCCAGCACAAAGAATTTCATCGCCAAGAAGACCAGCCCGGGCGGGCTTCCCTGGGACGGATACCTCTTCGGGATAAGCAACGGCACCATACGATTTCTGGGATCCACGTCGGGCTCTGCCTGGGATTGGATCTTCCAGGACGGCATCTCCATCAGCACAGGCACCTGGTACCATTTCGCGGCCGTTCGCAACGGAAGTGAATTCAAATATTACATCAACGGCGTACAGATCGGGGCGACCCGGACGGTCTCGGGATCCTTGTTCAATAATACGGGTGAGTTCCGGGTCGGGTCGGTAGCCGGTTACGGAGAGTATATGTACGGGTACCTGGACGAGGTGCGCGTCTCCAAGGGCGTGGCACGCTGGACCTCGAACTTCACTCCGCCGAGCGAGCCGTATTAACAACCACAGAGTAACAAGGATCCTCGAGCCCGCCGACTGGGAGATAGGCCAAGGAGAGAGACAATGAAGAAAAAAAACTTCTGGATTGTGGCAGCCTTCGCGACGGGTCTCATTCTGGCTTTTTCCGGAACTCTGACATTGGATCGGCATGCCGCGCAGGCGGAGAGCGGGGCTGCCGGTTCGGTCCGCCTCGAATCCAACCCCTTGTCAGGAAATCCGGGGCTGAAGGTGGTGCATGCCGGGGCCTTCCTCGCCCATGACGACGGATCGGCCGAGATCCACACCGGCTCCGTGACCGAGCCGCTCGTGGTGGCCTGTCGGTTCGTGCCGGGTGAGCCCCTGATCCTCTCCTCTGTTTCCTTCTACACAAGCGGCACCGCCGCAGGGGACCCGGCCGAGATCGTCATCTATGAAGATCGGTCCGGGCTGGCCCCTGCGCCCGATCCTTCCATGGAGGTCTTCCGGGAGGAGATCACCCTCGGGCAGGGTGGGTTCCAGGTTGTGGGTACAGGTGGACTCATGCTCAACGCCACGGGGAGCCCAGAGGCGGCCTTCTACGTGGGTCTGGCCAACGTGGCCCCAAGGAGCTTTTCCCTCGGAATCGATATGAGCGGGGCCGAGGGAGGTGCTACGTTCATCTCCGAGGACGGCGGCTACAGATTCGTGCCGATCTCCGAGTTCCCCGTCATCGACGGTAACGCCATGATCCGGGCCCACCGGGCCGGAGCCATCCCCTTCGGGCATTCAGGGCCTGGCCCGCTTCGCGATCGCATCCGAGGGCGCATCAGGATGGGAGAGAGAGCGGAGCCCCTTATGGGAGAGGCGGAGAGCTTTCTCCACATCGGTTCTTCGTCAGAGGGAGCGAGGGGAGACGAGACCCGGGCCACACTCATCAACGACGACATCACCGCCACGAGCGGCTCGGGGAGCTGCCCGGGGTGCACTCCGGCCCTCACCCCCGGCTATCCCCGGTTCACCGTGGGCAATCCCGACCTCTACGAAGACTACATGACCATCGAGAACAGCTCGGGCTCGGGGATCGCCATGCCGATACGTACGGTCCTCGGCACTCTCACGCCTGTGAGCGTGGAGGCCTTTAACCCGGACGGAGGGGGAGTGCGGCCGCCCGACGGCTACTGGGAGTACAGTCTCTCCAACAACGACGGCACCGACTCGGCCGACAACACGCTCGATCCCGGAGAGAAGATAACCCGCCTCTGGAGGGTTGCCGACGACGGGGGGGACACCTTCACCTTCTGGGTGGATGTCTATTCGGGCTCCGGTGCCGACGGCGATACGGTGCTCCTGCTGCACGGCGACGGGGATGCCTCCGCCTCGGTGCACACCTTCGAGGCGCACGGCAACCCGACGCTGAACGCGAGCACAAAGAAGCTCGGCGCCGGGAGCATGTACTTCGACGGGAACGGGGATTACCTCTCCATCCCGGACAGCGAGGACTGGGATTTCGGGTTCGGGGACTTCACCTTCGAATTCTGGATGAGGACCACCGTTTCAGGAGTGCAGGACTATCTCATCTCCCGGTGGAGCGGGACCTACATCGACTGGGGCATCTCACTGGAGCCCGGAGGATACCTCAGGGCCTACGGCTCCGAGCTGAGCGACAATTCCTACCCCCTGTTCCTGGTGGGGAGCACACACGTCAATGACGGCGACTGGCATCACATCGCGGTGGTCCGGAGCGGCAGCGACGCATACCTCTTCATCGATGGGATTCTGGAGGTCTCCGACACGTCCGCGACCTGCGACATCACACACTCGACGCCGCTCCAGATCGGCGCGGACGGGCAGAGCGGCCGACAGCACACCGGCTACTTCGACGAGATTCGAATCTCCAAAGGCGTGGCCCGCTGGACATCGAACTTCACGCCGCCTGCGGGGCCCTACGGCCCTGACGCAGAGACCAGGCTGCTCCTCCACCTCGACGGGGACGAGTCCGGTTCGGATCACGCCGTCACTTTCAACGGCGACCCCAGCGTCGATGCCGGCACGAGCAAATGGAACGGGAGCCTCTACTTCGACGGGAGCGGGGACTACCTGAGCATATCGGATAGCGACGACTGGAACTTCGGGGCGGGTGACTTCACGATCGACTTTTGGATCAATTGGGAGACAGTCCAAGACACGGGAATCGGTCACTGGGAGGGCGGAGGCATACCCGGTTTCGACGGCAATTCATGGTTAGCTTTCTATTACAGCAACACTCTTTCCTTCTGGTGGAGCACGAACGGCACGGACTACCACCACCAAGATACTCCCTGGTCACCAACAGGAAGCACCTGGTATCACATAGCCATAACAAGAGATAGTGATCTGTTGCGATTTTTCGTGAATGGAACGAAGATCAGTCCCGACATTTCTTTTTCAGACACGATTCATGACGGAGATATCGATCTGAACATCGGCGCCACTCCTTATTATGATTCGAATTATCATCAAGGCTATTTCGACGAAATTCGAATCTCAAAGGGCGTTGCCCGCTGGACCTCGGACTTCACGCCACCGACGGCACCCTACGAATAGTCAGGAGGTTGTCCATGAAAACACCATACGCGCTACGGTCCTGGGCTCTTCGAAGTGTACTTACATGTTTCTTGTTCGCCGCGTGGGTCTCGAGCGCCATGGCGACGCCTATTTACGGGCTCAAGTCTCATCACAAGGATTCAGAGCCCTCACAGCCGCCCACGCGCCTCTTCCGGTTCGAGGTGGACGGGACCGGGTTCGCGGACATCGGCTCCGTCCTGATCGGGGGCGGCGGTGTCGATGCGGACGGTCTCGCTCTTTCTGCGACCCATGGGCTTCTCGGCTTCCGGCTGTCGGGCGACTACTCCCAGTCCGGACTCATATCCATCGATCCCGCCAATGCACAGGCCTCGGTCGTGGGGCCGTGGATCTCGCGCGATATTCGCGGGGCTGTTTTTGACCGGGATGATCGCCTGTGGGTCATCGATGCGGCAGGTGATGCGCTTCTCAGAATCAATCCGTCCACGGGTGAGGAGGTGGGCGGAAGCGCCGTGGGGCTCACGCTTGGCGGTAGTCCTTTCGACCTGTCAAATGCCTCGGACATGGCGATTCAGTCGGACGAAACCTTCTATGTGATCAACGTCCAGGATATTTACACGCTGGACGAATCGGCCGGTGTTTTGACCTTGCTGGGGAGCGATTCGGGCCATGGCTTTGCGGGTGCCACCTTTTCGATGTTTGCCCAGGCGGAAGATCACCTATTTGGTTACGATGTCTGGGGCGCGGAAGACATCTTCCGCTTCGACTTAGATCCTGCCTTGACCCGGACGACTCTCCTTCTAGACATCATCCCCAGCTTCAATGCCGGACGCGGAGACATGGCGGGGCTGATTGCCGGTGCCCCGGTGGATGATCTCGTCCGGGGATCGAGCGGCACGGATAGCTGCAAGGACCACCCCGACGATCCCACCGATCCCTGCGAGCCCGACCTGACGCCCGGGTTCCCTCGCTTCGAAATAAACGATCCCGGCGACGATATATACGAGGACTACGTCACGATCGAGAGCCTCTCGGCCGCAGGCATCCAGATGCCGATCCGCGCGACTCTCAGCACCCTCACAGGAGGAATCTACGCCGACAATCCCGACGGCGGAGGGGGCTCCCCTCCCACGGGATACTGGGAGTACAGCCCCACGAGCCATCAAGGCACGACCTCGGCTGACGATGTCCTGGACCTCGGCGAGAAGATCACCCGGAGATGGAGGTTCGCCGATGAGGGGGGCTCTGCGTTCAGCTTCTGGGTCGACGTCTCCTCCGTGGGCACGAAGGGGGACATCCATCTGGGTCGATTCAATTTCTCCGCCGGCTCTTGTGGGGCTACGGCGGTGGCGAAAGGGGATGAGACGGGCTTCCTGCATGACGACGGAGAGGCCGAGATCTATACGGGATCGACTGCCGGGTCCCTTATCGTGGCGAACCGCTTCCCGGCCTCCGAGGCCGTCTCGCTCCGGGCCGTCTCCTTCCACACGAGCGGCTGGGCCGCGGGGGACGGGGCCGAGGTGATCATGTATGAGGATCCGAGCGGAGCGGCTCCAGGCCCGAACCCCTCCATGGAGGTCTGGCGGACAGCCATCGAGATCGGGGCAGAGGGTTTTCAGGAGGTCCCTGCGGTGGGGTGCCCAACCCTCAACCCCGGCGGAGCATCTGGAGTGGCCTTCTTTGTAGCCGTGGCGAACACGGACGGCAGGAGCTACACTCTCGGGATCGATCAGACCGGGCCTTATGCGGGGACTTCGCACCTCTCCACCGACGGCGGCTTGACTTTCGCCCCCCTCTCCTCCGTACCGATCATCGACGGCAACGCCATGATCCGGGCGCACGTGCAGGAATCCGGGGCCTGTTTCATCGGGACGGCTCGATGATTCTCAGGCTACCGCCACGGTCCATAGAGCGACATGGCCGTGAGATAGGTGAGGCAGGCGGTCCATAGCTGCGGCATGGAGACGCGGTTCTCGAAAATCTTCTCCCCTCCACCCTCCGGCTCGACCGGGACGAAGACCTCCCCGTAGTGGTCGGTATACCGGGTGGGGACCTCTTTCACCAGAATGTCCAGGGCATCCTTCACCATTTTGAGGCGCTCCTCGTCCCCCTGCCAGATGTGGCTCAGCGATAGGGTGTCCATGGCGATGTAGGTCCCGCCGGTCTCCTTATGCAGGGGGGGCTGCATGGCCGCGTAGATCCAGTCCGCATACTCCCACATCCGGGGGTCTTCGTAGGGCAGGACCGCCAGGGGCCACCAGATCCCGTAGTGGTCGAACTCCCTGAAGATCGCCTCCTCCAGCTCTTCGAGCCGGCAGCGCCACCGTGCCAGGGCCTCTTCGCTCTCGCCCATGGCCTCTCCGGCCTCGATGGCGTGGCGCAGGCCCAGGTGCTCGGCCGTTGCCCCGTAGAGATCCTGGACCCACCAGACGGCCCCCTCGTTGAAGTAGTAGCACTCGAGCCCGGTAAGGGGGTCCCGGCAGCGCACGATCGCATCGGCGGCGAGACGGATCGAGGGGTAGACCGCGTCTATGTAGGCTTCTCTCTCGACCGGGTCATCGATGAACCGGGCGTGATCCCACAGGTGCCAGGCCTGAATCCCCACGCCGTCGATCTCGAAGAGGATGGACGGGGCCCCCTCGACTCCGTCCGTGTAGTAGTTCATCGACCAGGTCCCCTTGGGCCGTAGCGGGGAGCAGTGCTTTCGCTGGACATCGGCGTAGAAGAGGCAGTGCTTCGTGACCATGTCGGTGTAGCCGGCCAGGTCGAGGGCGTAGTCGATGTAGGCGCCGTCCCGGACCCAGTCCTCTCCGTAGGGGGGCTGGGTGGCCACCGAGGCGACGATGGAGCCGGTCTCCCTGTCGTAGCTGTTGCGGACCGAGATGAGGACACGCTTGCAGACCCGGATGATGTCCGGATCGTCCGTGTCGGGCAGGACGGCCCGGCCGATCCACCCCTCCCACCACGCCTCGGTCTCGTCGAGATGGACCTGGACCGGAGTGCTTCGGGCCCCGTTCAGCAGCTCCAGGGCCTCTGATGTTCTCCCGGCCAGTGCGATGTAGACTGTGACCTCGTCGGCCCCGGACTCTTCGAGATCGAGATCCCACGCAAGGGCCCCGGAGGCGTGCCCCGTGGCGAAAATGTGCCCGGACAGGGCCCCGTCGTCGGCATCATAGTAGGCGCCCTGGGGCAGGAGCGGCACATGAGCAAGAGGCATACCCTGGTGCCCACACTGAAAGGCCAGGGGCGAACGGTCGCTCCCCACGGCGATGTAGACGCCCTCCCCCAGACACCGGTCCAGCTCGGCGGCCGCCAGGTCCCGGCCGTCCCAAAAGATGGCCTCGATCAGATCGGCCAGGATCACCCCGGCCGGCCGGAAGTGGAGGAGCGCCTCCTCCCTCGGCTTGTAGACGAGGGCGTGATCGTTCAGGCCGTCCAGGAGCCAATCGGCCACAGGAAACTGGGGGATCCTGGTCAGGCAGGGCGCGAAGTTCTCGAAGTAGATAAGCCTCGCCGACGACACGGGCGAGCTCTCGTCCCGCTCGATCCGGAAACGCCGCACCAGCACATCCGCGTCGGGCAGAACGAAGCTTTCCTCCGTGACCTGCAGACTGGCCGGCTCGTGGAGATACTCGGTCACGAGGACGTCCGAGTCCTCGGTGCGGTAGTACTGGACCGTGGACCAGGGATCTTCCGTGAGCCAGCTCATCGCCCCCCTCCCCCCTGTATCGACATAGTAGATCCCGGCAAAAGAGCCGGCATTGGGAAGGGCACCGAGGCGTGGCAGATCCCGGGAGATCGTGAGGAAGCTCATCTGGTCGTAGTAGCCCGGGCTCGGCCACCGCAGCACGGTAAGATTGCCCCGGGCCGAGAAAGCCGCGGCCAGGGAGCTGTTTCCCGTGAGGCCGTTGACGTCGGTGGGTCCGAAGATCCGCTCCATGAAACCGATGGGAAATTCCTGGGCTTCTGCGGGTGGAGAAATAAGGAACAGGGCGGCAAAGAGGGCTAACACGCCGGCAGTAATCGCACCATATTTGATCATCTGCTCACTGTCCTTTACTGGGGCGACCGGTCGGTCGCCACTGGTTCCATCACATCTCAGGGTATCATGAGCCCCCGGGAAGGGTAAACACACACCTTATAGCGCCTTATCCAAGAAGATGATACGCTATGTTATAAGGATTGGCCGCCTTGCGTATTATATGAGTGACACGAAAAGCCCAATCCTTATTTAAAGGAGGTAGGAATCATGAAAATTTCCCATGCCGGAGCCCCTATTCTCGCCGCCGCAGGAATCGCCCTCTTGCTTCTCGGCCCCCTTTCTCTCCCTGCCGCTGAAGTCGAACCGATACCCGGCGAGATCGAGATCTTCCGGGACTGCGATGCGACCCAGCCTCAGGATCCGATGCCGGCGAGGGCGCTATTCCAGGGGTGGATGGTGGGCGGCCTCGCCGCCGTCGAAAGCGTGACCACCCTCTACCCGAACGGGACCGTGGTGGAGGAGTTCTCCATCTTCTTCGAGCCGAGCGAGACCCGGGTCGGCCATGTGGACCGGGAGGCCATCCTGGATTTCGTCAGGGAGATAGTGCAGAACCGGTTCTGGCTGCTCAACTGCTGGAACTTCATCGACCCGCTGATCTTCGACCTCCCCACCTGCTACCTTCGAAGCCAGAGTATGTCGACCCGCTACTATGGGCTGTCAGGGGATATGCCACAGATCCTCCAGAATCTCGCCCAGGCCTGGAACGGCCTGCTGGACCAGGTGGTCTGGACGGAGCCGAGCTGCGAAGAGATGGTCGCCGAGTACCGGGCAATCATCGACAAGGGCCGGATCTGTAGCGAGGACTCGGATTGCAGCGTGGAGGCCCCTGCCACTCTTGACTGCCCCTGTCCCATCTGGGTCACTGAGGAAGTGGACATGGAGCGAATCGAGGCGCTCCAGCAGATGTACGAAGCACGCTGGGAGGAGTGCCACTGCGACGGGGATATCTGCTGGTCCGTACAGTGCGGTAAATGCCCGCCCCCCCCCGGAGACCCGGCCTGCCAGGAAGGGCAATGCGCATCCAAGTAGTGCTGAAGCCATGACGTCCGTATTGAAAGCCGGATACGGAAAAGTAGACATCACACCGGATGCACCCGTTCCCCTCGGCGGCGTGGCCGGGCTGCGCGAGCGCCTGAGCACCGTCGTCCGGGATCCCCTTTATGTGCGTGCCGTGGCCCTGGCCCAGGAAAAGACTCGGGCGGCCGTGGTCTCTGCCGATCTTCTCACCCCGCTGCCCGGATTCCACGAGGATCTGCTCCGGGCCCTCGGAGGGAGGCCGAGGGACGAGATCTTCCTGGCCTTCACCCACACCCATTCGGCTCCGGGCGGCTACTGGGCCGCGGGACCCGCCCGGCTCTTCATGGGTAGGGAGAGGCCCGAGCTTCGGGCCCGCCTCATCGACGCCGCGGCCCGGGCCGTGCGTCTGGCCGAGTCGGACCTCGCCCCGGCACGCCCTCTGCGAGGCCGGGCCCGGCTCACAGCGGTCACTGGAAACCGCCGCACATTCCGCGGCCCGGTGGACGAGGAGCTGGGCCTTCTTCGCTTCGACGTCCAGGGCCGATCCCCCATCGACATCCTCTGTATGGCCGGCCACCCGGTCATCGTCTCCGAGAAGGAGCCGACCTGGATCAGTGCGGACTACCCCGGGGCGGTCGCGGCCGGCCTGGAGGAAGACGGATCCCGGCCCCTCTTCCTCACCGGCGCCGCCGGCGGCACGAGCATCCTGTTCCCGGAGTTCGAACAGGGGGTGGACCGCCACCTCTCCCTTGTGACGGGCCTGCTGCGCCAGGGCGTGGACCGGGCGCTCGATGCCCTAGAACCGGCCGGGCCCGGCCCCCTGCGGTCGGCCGTAGGGGATGCTCCTCTCGGCCCGGTACAGATCCCCCGCATCTGCCCGCCCCAGGGCCTCGGCTGGCATGCGCGCGAGGCCATGCTCGGCCCGGTCCGCCTCCTGTGGCGCCGTTTTGTGAAGGCCGCCTACCGGGATGTCGAAAGTGCGCCCGTCCACGGGTTGTTCGTGGGCGATACGGCCCTGATCGGTTTTCCGGCGGACACGGGCCCCACGATTACCCTCAGGGCCAGGGAGATGGCCCGAGCCCGAGGCATCGCCCAGGTCCTCCCCGCCTCTCACTGCGACAGCTATATCGGATATGTGCATCTACCGGAGGACTACCAGGTGCCTCCAGGCAAGGGCTACGAAGGGCTGACCATGTACGAGAATGCCATGGCCTTCTTCGGCCCTGACATGGGTCCGAGGCTCCTGGACGCCCTCGCCCGACTCCTGGATACTTGAACCTGAGTAATTTCATCGCCTTTCAGTAACTTCTCAATAACATAGGGCGGGCCATGCCCGCCGACCCCTACGGAATGCAATCATAACGGCGGCCACGGGCCGCCCTATGAAAGTTGCCCGGATTTATTGAGAAGTTACGCCTTTCACTCCATTTCCCCCATTTTTTCAATTTTTTTCAATTCCAGGTCTTGACAACCCACCTCGGAGGATTTACCTTAGTGAATTATGTTAGCACTCATTCTTGTCGAGTGCTAACAGAAAGAAATAATGCATACGATTTCGGTTCGTTAACGATTTAAATCAATCGTTTTCTTTGCATTCACACTTATAACCCTAAAACTGATCAAGGAGGTGTATCGATGAAGATTCGACCACTGCAGGATCGTGTGATTGTCAAAAGGCTTGAGGAAGAGGAAAAGTCAAAAGGTGGGATCATCATTCCCGACTCGGCGAAAGAGAAGCCTATCGAGGGCAAAGTGATCGCCGTTGGGAAGGGTAAGATCCTGGATGACGGAACCGTGCGCGCCCTCGACATCAAAGAGGGAGACCGTGTGCTGTTCGGCAAATATTCGGGCACGGATGTGACCATCGAGGGCGAGGAGCACCTCATCCTCCGCGAGGATGATATTCTCGGCGTGATCGAGTAACCACTTCAGACACCCAGTCTGTAACGAGTCAGTTTTTTCACTCAGCTAAGGAGGTTAAGAAAAATGCCTGCAAAACAGATTCAATACGCAGAAGAAGCACGCAAAAACATCATGTCGGGCGTGTCGATCCTGTCGAGGGCCGTCAAGGCTACGCTCGGACCCAAGGGTCGCAACGTCATCCTCGAGAAAAGCTTCGGCTCCCCCACCGTTACAAAGGACGGCGTGACGGTAGCCAAAGAGATCGAGCTCAAGGACAAGTTCGAGGACATGGGCGCCAAGATGGTCAAAGAGGTCGCCAGCAAGACCAGCGATGTGGCCGGTGACGGGACCACCACCGCAACGGTTCTGGCAGAGCAGCTCTTCCGTGAGGGGCTCAAAGTGGTGTCCGCCGGCGCCAACCCCATGGATGTAAAGCGGGGAATCGACAAGGCCATCGGAGTCGCCATCGAAGATCTCCAGAAAATGAGCAAGCCGACCCGGGAGCAGAAAGAGATCTCCCAGGTGGGGACCATCTCCGCCAATGGAGATGATATGATCGGCAACATCATCGCCGAGGCGATGGAGAAGGTCGGCAAGGAAGGCGTCATTACGGTCGAAGAGGCAAAGGGTATGGAGACCACCCTGGACGTGGTCGAGGGTATGGAGTTCGACCGGGGATACCTCTCCCCCTACTTCGTGACCGACCCTGAGTCGATGGAAGTGGTTCTCGATGAGCCCCTCATTCTGTTCAACGAGAAGAAGGTCAGCAGCATGAAGGACTTCCTCCCTCTGCTCGAGAAGATCGCCCAGTCGGGCAAGCCCCTTCTCGTGATAGCCGAGGACGTCGAGGGCGAAGCCCTCGCCACGCTGGTGGTCAACAAGATCCGGGGCATCCTCAAGTGCGCGACCGTGAAGGCCCCCGGTTTCGGCGACCGGCGCAAAGAGATGCTCAAAGACATGGCGATCCTCACCGGCGGCCAGGTGATCTCCGAGGAGCTCGGTCTCAAGCTGGAGAACGTGAAGATCGAAGACCTGGGCACGGCCAAGCGGGTCCGCATCGACAAAGAGAACACCACCATCATCGAGGGCGCCGGCGACAAATCGGCCATCGAGGGACGCGTCCGGCAGATCCGCACGCAGATCGATGACAGCACCTCGGACTACGACCGCGAGAAGCTCCAGGAGCGTCTGGCCAAGATAGTCGGCGGTGTGGCGGTGATCCATGTCGGCGCAGCCACCGAGACCGAGATGAAAGAGAAGAAAGCGCGCGTGGAGGATGCCCTTCATGCAACGCGGGCTGCCGTCGAGGAGGGGATCGTGCCCGGCGGCGGTGTTGCGCTCCTTCGGATCGCACCGTCGATCGAAAAGCTCGCGCTCGAAGGCGACCTTCTCACAGGCGCCAATATAGTGAAGCGGGCCCTGGAAGAGCCTCTGCGCCAAATCTCCGAGAACGCCGGTTTCGAGGGCAGCGTGGTGGTCCAGAAGGTCCGTGAAGGAAAAGATGCCTTCGGCTTCGACGCCCAGAGAGAGGAATACGGCGACCTGGTAGAGGCCGGCATCATCGACCCCACCAAGGTGGTTCGGTGCGCCCTGCAGAACGCTGCGAGCGTGGCCTCGCTCCTCATCACCACCGAAGCGGTCGTGGCGGAGCTCCCCGAGAAGAAGGAAGCCATGATGCCTCCGGGAGGCGGCGGCATGGGCGACATGGGTGGCATGGGCGGCATGGGCGGCTACATGTAAGCAGCTCCTGTCCGGAAATGTCCTTCCGAGGCGATAGCCGAGGAATCTAAGGCAAAATAAGTAGACTGCAAAGGGCGGGAGGTCACCACTTCCCGCCCTTTGTTCTGCTCCTTCCCGGGCCGGAGAAACATCCATCCTGGGCCACTCAAACTGGTTTAAAAAATTTTTCTGATTTCCGCAAATTTTCTCTGGACATTTAGCTGAAATTGATGTAATATATCTCGTTCGTCATTTGTAGTTTTGTAACCCTTTTTACTCTCGAAAGGAGGAGGAACGATGAAAAGAATGGTTTTTGGATGTGTCACGGGGATCATGCTTATCGCCTTGGCCATGCCCCTCTGGGCGGCGCCGGTCGGCGATGTGTTGATCGACGAGCTCTTCTATGATCCCGACGGCACGGACACCGGGTACGAGTACATCATCCTGTACAACACCACGCTCGATCCGATCAGCCTCGAGGGGTGGGAGATCCAGTGGGGCGGCACGAGTTTCAGCTACGGGACCTACACGATCTCCGGCGTCGTGATCGCCGGGGACGCGTCTGTCATATTCGGCGGGGACCTGATGACCCCGGCTCCGGATGTGGTTTACAACTTCAATTTCCAGAACGGCGGCTCGGCCACCGATGCCGTTCGCATCGTCGATGAGCTGGCGGCCGTTATCGACACCGTGCTCTATGATTCACCCAACACCGCCGGACTGGCCGGCGACGGGGGCTTCGACCCCTACCCGGACGCCATGTGCGCTCCCGACGTTTCCGGCATGACCCTCACGCGCGACGAGCTCCACACGGACACGGACGACTGCTCCCTCGACTTCACCGCGGGCGAGCCGATCGGTGGGTGCCCGGACGCCGACCAGGACGGCTTCGATGACGAGGCCTGCGGCGGCGACGACTGCGACGACACCGATCCGGCCGTGAACCCCGACGCCGTCGAGATCTGCGACGATCTGATCGACAACGACTGCGACACCTTCATCGACCAGGATGATACGGACTGCAGTTGCGATGACATCGATCAGGACGGCTACTTGGACATCGCCTGCGGCGGTGACGACTGCGACGACCTCGATCCGGCCGTATACCCCGGCGCCGTCGAGGATTGCTTGAATCAGATCGACGACGACTGCGATACCCTCATCGACGACGCCGACCCGGACTGCAACGAAGGCGTTATCGGGTCCGTCCTCATCGACGAGGTCCGCTACGACGTCTCCGGCAGTGACACCGGCTATGAGTACATCGTCCTCTACAACACCACAGAAGGCGACATCGACATGACTGGTTGGGATATCCAGTGGGGCGGAACGAGCTTTGATTACGCGGCCTACGAGATTGCCGGCGTAGTGATCCCCGCGGGAGAAAGCCTTCTCTTCGGCGGCGACCTGATGGCTCCGGCGCCCGACGTGGTCTACAACTTCAACTTCCAGAACGGGGGCTCCGAGAGCGACGGGATCCGACTCGTTGACGGCCCCGGCACTACCCTCGACACCCTGATCTACGACTCGCCCAACACCAACGGCCTGCCCGGCGACGGCGGCCTCGATCCGTACCCGGACGAGATGTGCGCCGAGGATGCCTGGTCCGATACCGTTCTCACCCGCGACGAGCTCCACACCGACACGGACGACTGCTCGGTCGACTTCATCATAAGCCACACCTTCTGGTGCGAGGACATCGATCTGGACGGCTTTTATGACGAGGCGTGCGGAGGAGAGGACTGCGACGACGCCAACCCGGACATCCATCCCGACGCCATTGAGATCTGCGACGACCTGATCGACAACGACTGCGACTCGTACATCGACATGGACGACTGGGACTGCGACTGCCCGGACCAGGATCTGGACGGCTACACGCACGACGGCTGCGGCGGGGACGACTGCGATGACTGGGATCCAGCCATCAACCCCGGCGCCACCGAGGTCTGCGACGACCTGGAAGACAACGACTGCGACGGGCTCGTCGACATGGACGACCCGGACTGCCAGCCCGTGGAGTTCACCCTTGAGCTGATCGCTTCTTACGATGCGGGCACCATGTCTCTGGAATACACCCTCGGGACGCCGGAGGAGGTCCTCTGGTTGAACTACCTGATCCTGACATCCCCGAGCGTACAGGTTATTCCACTCTGGTCGGTCCCCCTACCTGTGCTCGATCCCCCGCTGTATATACCCATCTCCTTTCCCCTCCCGGCGCTGGGTATGCTCGGTTTCTACACCACCCTATATTCAGCAAGCGGCCCCGAGGCCTTCCAGCTTGTCTGGGTGGATACAGGCTTGTAGGAGTACCGGACCAAGCAGGATTTAGACTGCAGTAGCGTCAAATCCACCAACCAAACGGGCCCCTTCGGGGGCCCGTTTTTTTATGCATAGGAAATTATAAGATCGACAATTGGGCACTTTGAGGATGCGGCTTTGTTCTTTTTTTGCGATTTTCTCCAAATTTGTTATAATTGAATAAGCAAAGTTTACCCCAAATCGCCAGTCAAAAGGTCAAGAACTAAGGAGGACAAAATGAGACTGAGCCGCCGTATTACTCCGGTCATTCTTTTTATTCCTTTCATCCTCATTGCCTGTCCCGCCCTCGCCGACACTCTTCTGGTTCCGACGGATGCGCCGACGATCCAGGAAGGAATCGATGCGGCCCTGTACGGTGACATCGTCCTCGTGGCGCCGGGCACGTACTACGAGAACCTAGACTTCCTCGGCAAGGCGATCATTCTCCGTAGCGAAGCGGGGGCGGAGACGACGGTCATCGATGGGCACAATGCAGGATCCGTCATCTCCTTCTCCCACGGCGAGTGGAGCGAGGCGATGGTAGACGGCTTTACGATCCAGACCGGCAAGGCGAGCTTCGGCGCCGGCATTTCCTGCGAAAACGCGTCCTCGCCGACGATCACGAACTGCTTGATCCGATGGAACGTATCCTCCAACCGGGGCGGCGGCATCGGCTTTGGCGCCGGCTCCTCTCCCACGATCACGAACTGCACGCTCATCGGCAACTGCGCCGACCAGGACGGAGGCGGGATCGTCTGCAACGCCGCCTGCTACCCCACGATCACGGACTGCGAGATCTCGCAGAACAATGCCGCGGACGACGGAGGCGGCATCGCCATGTATGACGGCTCCTGTCCCACGATCTCGGGGTGCACCTTCATCGACAACCACTCCACCGACGACGGGGCCGCCCTCTTCTGCGAGTACTCCTCGCATCCTGTGATCACGGACTGCGAGATCTCGCTGAACGTGGCCGTCGACGACGGCGGCGGGCTCCTGTGCCGGTATGGATCCTCCCCCACGATCACGAACTGCTCTTTCACGAGTAACAGCGCCTCGGACAACGGAGGAGGGCTCCTCATCCGGGAGGCACACCCGATGCTCGTAAACTGCACGATCACGGGCAACTGCTCGTACACGGACGGCGGCGGCATTTATTGCTACAACGCCTCCCCCACGATAGAGGGCTGCACCATCTCGGAGAACAGCGCCACTCACGAGGGGGGCGGGCTGTGGCTCAAGTATTACTCCTGCCCCACGATCTCCAACTGCGACATCTCGTGGAACATCTGCGCGGACGACGGCGGCGCCATCTGCTTCCTGGATTATTCGGCCCCCATGATCTCGGACTGCACGATCAACGCCAACAGCGCCACCGACGACGGCGGCGCCTTTTACATGCTTAAATCCTGCCCCACGATCTCGCACTGCACCATCACGGGTAACAGCGCGCCCGACGAGGGTGCCGCGATCCGGGTCAAGGACAACTCGTCCCCCCTGATCCAGTACTGTACGATCTCCGGAAACGGCATGGCCGTGGAAGGGGGCGGGATCTCCATCTGGGACAACTCCTACCCACTGATCCAGTACTGCGACATCATCGGGAACGGCGCCTCGAGCTACGGCGGAGGGATCTACAGCTACCGGTCGTCCCCCACGATCAAGAACTGTACCATCTCGGAGAACAGCTCCCAGAACGAAGGGGCCGGGCTCTGGTTCAAGGAGGGTTATCCGGCCATCATCAACTGCACCATCGTAGAAAACATCGCCATTCTCGAGGGGGGCGGGCTCTGCCTCAAGGACAACTCGTCGGCGGCGGTCACGAACTGCACCTTTTCGAGGAACAACGCCGCAGGACTGGGAGGCGCGCTCTACTGCAAGCACGCCACCGCGGCGATCACGAACTCCATCTTCTGGGCCAACATCGCCCCCGAAGGCCATGCGCTGTGGATCGGATCCTCGAGCAGCCCCTCCACGGTCACCATGAGCTACAGCCTCATCGAGCCGGGTGAAACGTCCCTCTACGTCTCCGGCGGCTCCACTCTGCACCTGGGGGCCGGCATGATCGAGGAGGACCCCCTCTTCCTGGGGGAGGGAGACTTCCACATCGCGGCCGACTCTCCCTGTGTCGACTCGGGTATGGAGATGGGTCTCGACTCGGACATCGACGGTGATGCAAGGCCCTATGGCGCCGGCACCGACATCGGGGCGGATGAGTACGTCGTGGAGTGCTGGGATGACGATGCGGACGGATACGAGGATGCGACCTGCGGTGGCGAGGACTGCGACGACACCGACGCGACCGTCTACCCGAGCGCCATCGAGATCTGCGACGACGCGATCGACAACGACTGCGACGGCCTCATCGACGCCGACGACCCGGACTGCATCGTCGAGTTCACGCTGGAGCTGGATGCATCCTTCGAAGCCGATACCTTGCGGCTGGAATTCATGCTAGGCACGCCCGAGCCGGCCACCTGGGCGAACTACCTGATCCTCACGACCCCGGCGGTCCAGATCATCCCGCTCTGGGCTGTCTCGCTCCCGGTCATCGATCCTCCCATCATCGTGCCGGTCGCATTTTCCTTGCCGAGCGCAGATGTGGTCGGGATCTTCACCGGACTCTTCACCGCCGAAGGGCCCGAGGTTGTTCTGATACCCTGGGTCACAGCCGATTGAACCGGTCGGCCGGTTCAACCGACTCAAAAAAAACAGGCTCCTTCGGGAGCCTGTTTTTTTCTGCCGACAGACACATATGACCGGATGGGAACAAAGACGCTCTTTCGAAGCGTACCCCATTGCGGGATTTTGCGAGGAGCGTCAGCGACGAAGCAATCCACCGAGCACATTGGCACTCTGAGCACAGGGGGTTGTTTCGACTTCGCGTCGCTCGCAACATGCTCAATGTGCTCAATTGTCGATCTTATAATTTCCTATGCATGAAAAAAATACCGAATCGTCTTCCTATCGAGCCCGCTCCTCCAGTTTTTTTACTCTGTCAGACAAAGTCAGGATAATCTTCTGCTGTTCCTTGATCTGCGATTCAAGGGCCGCAAGATCCTTCCCAAACAACACCTTCGAAGTCTCCTTCGTCCTGAGATCTTCAATATACAAGCCCTCTTCATCCTCGAACATTCTCCAGAGATTCTCATCGTCCTTCCTGAAGATGATATCCCCCGTATAGTACCCATGGGCTTCGACGTATCCCTCTACATCCAATTTTTGCGCCGGCTTGCTTGTACCGACTCCGACGTTCCCTTCAGCATCTATTACAAAGGGGGTCTCATCAGGAACGCTATCGTCAACTTTGAACGAATCACCAATCCCGGCATTCACCACGTGCAGCCGGGCCGCGGCGCCCTCGCCGGTGTTGAGGCCGATGTTGTCGTTGTTGTCGATGTAGATCTGGGCGTCACTGTCTCTCTGGATCACGAAGTTGGGCCCGGGCGCCGGCACCGACAGGCCGTCGCCGATGTTCAATGATCCGCCGGAAAGAGTGAAATCCCATTTCGCCGGAGCGGCCTCGCCCGTCCTTTCAAGACGAAAGGCTGTCTGCGAAGTTTCGGTGACGATGTCGAGGTAGCTCAGTCCGGTGAGATGTCCCTCTTCCATCAGAATGGTGTGGTTGCCGTTATCCACGATCTTGGCGGCCTCTCGGGTCCAGTCCGGGGCCAGGATGTGAGTATGGTCGACCGTGGCGGCGGCAATATCGATCGCCGCCGCGGCGTGTCGCTCGAAATGGTTAAAGGCGAGGCTCACATTTTGCGCTTGTCCGTCGATTTTTATAGCGGTGGGCACTACATCGTTGCCCGTGAAATAATTGTTCATGACCACGATACCTTCATTGGCGCTCCCAAGGGTGTCGTCGATAAGTAGCTGACTGCCCGATCCGGAATTATTACTTTCGAACCTGCACCCATCCACCTTGGCCTGCCGGACGCCCCCGGCAAAGACCAGCCCTTCGTAGGTGTTGAGCTCGAACTGGCAATCCGTGAACCGAATGTTCGTGCCCATGGCGACGCGCGCCCCCACCGTATTCAAGCGAAAATAGACATGGTGGAAGCTGTTGCTGTTTGCCGTGCTGCCCGTCACCGCCTCCAAGCCGGTGACGCAGTCACGGATGATCACATCCTCGAAATGGTTCACCAGTGAGAGCTCCTCCAAGAGCAGGCCCACCTGAAAATTCCGTATGCAGGTGCTCCGCACAATGCTGATCTGGTTTGCCCTGTTCAGGAAGATGCCGTTGCCGGCCTGGTCCGTTCCGCTGATGGTCAGCCCCTCGATGATGTTCCCGTACCTCGAAGCGCTCCCCCCGTCGCCGACCTGGATGGCACTGCCCACGGTGGAGGTGTAATTGAGAACGGAGCCCGAAATGTAAGGGAAGCCCAGGGGCGTGCCGTCCGGGCCGCCAACGCCCAGAAGGTGCACGGAATTGGCATTCCAGTACAGGGCGTGTCCTCCTCCCTGATCCGATATTCGATAGTGTCCGGCCGGGAAGAAGACGACCCCTCCCCCCTCCGCGACGGCCGCATCGATGGCACTCTGAATCGCCGCGGATGAGTCGGCCGTGTTCGTGGGATCGGCCCCGTAGTCGACGACATTGTGGAACACAGCGTGTTCGGCGATGCTGTAATCCACCAGCCACACGATCCAGTCCCAGAGGCTCTTGCCGGCGCCGTCCTCCCCGGCGGAGACTTCCCATGCCGGAGAAAACCCGATCAGTATAAGGATCAACAGAACGGATAAAACCTGGGCTGCCTTATTCATCTTTATCCTCCCTTGTCTTTGGCTCTTCCAATCTATTATACACTTTTCTGTACTTTCATGTAAAAGAATCCGCTACCACCTGCAAAGCAGGTGGTATGAGGAAGGCCGCTGGAAGGGGCCGTCGAGCTTGCGCGCTCTCGCGCGTTCCCTGGTCGCTGATTCTGTATGGAGAATTTTTTAGGTAAACTCCCTTTGTTCAGGGGTTGTTATTGTTACTATT
Source organism: uncultured Thermodesulfobacteriota bacterium (assembly GCA_964522545.1). Lineage (GTDB taxonomy): Bacteria > Desulfobacterota > DSWW01 > CAZFWM01 > CAZFWM01 > CAZFWM01. The sequence goes on along the minus strand of CAZFWM010000068.1, from coordinate 2,782 downwards.
TAAGGGCAAAATAACCCAGGAGGAAAGAAGATGAAGACTGCCATTTGTACCGTGATCACTGCCATTTTTCTGATCCCCACCCTTTCAATTCACCTATCCCTCGCCGCCACGATCCACATCCCCGGAGATCAGCCATCGATCCAGGACGGAATCTGGGCGGCCTCGGACGGGGATCTCGTCCTGGTGGCCCCAGGTACCTATATCGAGAACATCGACTTCCTCGGCAAGGCGATCACAGTCGAGAGTGAAGCAGGGACCGGGATGACAATCATCGACGGGAGTCAGGCAGGATCGGTGGTAACATTTAACAGCGGTGAAAGTGAAGATGCTGTTCTCGATGGGTTCACTATCTGGAATGGAAGTGGAACCTATTATTATGATATTATTACATGCGGCGGCGGTATCTATTGCTCCAATGCCTCTCCGGCGATAATGAACTGCGCGATCTCTGAAAACACCGCCCATTCCGGCGGCGGGATCTACTGCGAATACTCTCACCCGTGGATCACGAACTGCACGATCTCTGAAAACATCGCCTCTTTCGGTGGTGCGATCAACTGCCAGGTATCCTCCCCGACGGTCACGAACTGTACGATCACAGGGAACACCGCTTCTTACGCTGGCGGCGGGATCTTCAAATGCTACGTTTACGGCCCCCCGACGATGACGATCACGAACTGCATTTTGTGGGGCGATTCTGCTCCTGCTTATCCAGAGATAAGAATGTATTGGGAGGGTGCGGTTGTGGTCACTTACTCCGACGTGCAGGGAGGATGGCCGGGCCAAGGGAACATCGACGCAGATCCCCTATTCGCAGGAGAAGGGGATTTCCACCTCGGGCCTGGGTCTCCATGCATTGATACCGGGGCTCCGAAGCCTATATACAACGACAAATGCTTTCCGCCTTCGAAGCGTACCGGCTTCAATGATATGGGAGCCTACGGTGGCCCTGGGGCATGCGGGGCTTCGAGATTTACCCTTGAAGTCGATGCATCCTACATGGTGGATCTGCTCAGTCTGGACTTTACCATAGGCACGCCGGAGACGGCCGTCTGGGCGAATTACTTGATTGTGTCATTCCCGACAGTACAATATATTCCGCTCTGGACCTTATCGCTACCGGCAATCGACCCTCCAATCGATATAACGATAGAATTCCCATTATCGAGCATGGGGTGGATTGGCATATGCACTGGCCTGCTCAAGAGTGGGTTCCGGATCGAAGAATTTGCCTGGGTTGAAACTAAGTAACTCGATTCGATAGAAAATCCAATTGACCCCGAAGGGGTCAGGTCATGTAGCCTGGGGTGTCAACCCCAGGAGCAATTGAGCTCATTAGCTCGCCCGAAGGGCGATAATTCATGCAGGAAAAAGCCCTAGAATGTCTCCATAGGTCAGCCCCCTGGGAGAGGGTTTGGGTGAGGGGGCTACGCATGGTTTCGCATAAGACCCAGGACCGAAATAGAGGACTCCGCCTCTTTAAAAGCCCTCGCAAGGCCACCTTCCTAAGCCGTCCAAACCGGTTCCTTGTTCGGTGCGCCCTGGGAGGACGCACCGTCTCGGCCTTCCTCCCGAATCCGGGCCGGCTCGCCGAGCTCCTCCTGCCCGGATGCCGCCTCTATCTTGTCGAGGTGGACGGGCCCACCTCCCGGAAGACGCGCTACACCGCGGTGGCCGTGGATCGCGCCAGCCATCCGATTATCCTCCACACCCACAGGACCAACGCCATGGCCCGCTACCTCATCGAGCGCGACCTCGTGCCCGGATTGGAGGGGGCCCGGGTGGCCAGGGCCGAGGTTCGGGTCGGGAGAAGCCGGCTCGACTTTCTCCTGAGCCGGGGCCAGGGTGACGAAAAGATCCTTCTGGAAGTCAAGTCCTGCACCCTTGTCGGCCATAGGGTGGCCATGTTCCCGGACGCAGTCACCGAGAGAGGGGCCCGCCACCTCCGAGAGCTGGCACGGACCGCCGAGCTGGGTACCCGGTCCGCCGTCCTCTTCATCGTCCACTGGCCCCGGGCCCGCATCTTCATGCCGGACTACCACACGGACCTCGCCTTTGCCCGCACCATGCTCGAATGCAGGGCGAAGATCGAGGTCCTGGCCGTCTCGACCCGTGTGAGCCGCGGCCTCAGGCTCCTCCCGGAGACCGAAGCGCTGGAGATCCCGTGGGACGTGATCGAGAGAGAGGCCCGGGATCGCGGGAGCTACCTCGTCCTCCTGCGCCTGCGTCGAAACAGGACCATTCAGATAGGCAGGCTGGGCCGGGTCCGCTTCGGCGCGGGGTACTACATCTACGTGGGATCGGCCATGGCAAACCTCACGAAGCGCATGGCCAGACACCGCAGGCTCCGCAAGCGCCTCCACTGGCACATCGATTCGCTCAGACAGGAGGCGGAGCTTGTGGACGTGCTCCCCATACGCTCCTCAGACCGGCTCGAGTGCGACCTCGCCCGGGCCGTGGACAAGATATCGAACTGGAGCATCCCGGACTTCGGATCCTCCGACTGCTCCTGCTCAAGCCACCTATTCGCCTTCACCGAGAGCCCCCTCCTCTCCCCCGGGTTTCACGGCCTCCTTCAGCACTTCCGCATGGACCGGCTCTTCGGACCTTCCGTATAGCCCGACTCATAAGCCGTGCCCGTGCCCGAAATTGAATATTTTCGTGGACATTCTTGTCGAATTGGATTATCATCAAGCATTAATCCTGTCGATTTCAAAACGGATACACACGAAAGGGCTATCCACTTTACTGTACCACCGAGTTGTGCTAAATTCGCGGCATG
>CAZFWM010000067.1:0-26065 GCA_964522545.1 uncultured Thermodesulfobacteriota bacterium | reverse complement strand
ACCCGCCTCCGTTACTGTAGAGGCTGTTCCCGTTGATGGTCGGCATGGGGTTATAGTCCGAGGAGCTGTTGTTTCCTCGCAGGTAGATCCCGTAGCTGTTGTTGCCGGTGATGAGGTTGCCGGTGACCACGGGATAGGAGGCGTACTGGATGTACAGCCCGTATCGACTGTTGTCAATGATCTCGTTGTCCGTGATGACGGGGGAAGCGCTGTCCACGTAGATGCCTTCGTAGCGTGTGGCCTGAATGACGCTGTCGGCGATCGTGGCCGCGGATCCGCCGCTCACATAGATGCCCTTGCTGTCGCACTCTTGGATTAGGGAGTGGCTGATGGTCGGAGAGGCCGTGTTGATGTAGATCCCGTATGTGTCGGCGTACTCCAGCGTGCAGTAGCTCATCAGGGAGGCGTCGCTCCCTTCGTAAAAGTAGATCGCGTCCCAGTCCCCCCAGGCCGGAGTCGACTTGTCCGAGGTGAAGAGGATCGGGATTCCGTCCACGCCATCCGCCAGGAGCGTTCCATTCACCTGGATCCGGTAATATCCACCGAACTGGATCTCGGTGCCCGCCTCGATCGTGAGCGTCACCCCGGTCGGCACGAAGATCTTTCCGACGATCATGTAGGGGCTCTCCGCCGCGTTCCAGATGGTGTCCTCGGCCAGGCTCGCCGCGATCAGATAATTCCCGGGGACCGGGGCGCCCCCTTCCCCGTTGAGGAAGGATCGGAAGTCGATGACCGGCCCCTCGTTCGCATTGTCGTTATAGTCATAAATGCGGGTCCCGATGGTGCGGTGGTCCGAGGTGCCCCACCAGTTCCCGGTCACATCGATCACGGTATTGATCCGGTCTCCCACATAGTCCCAGGTATAGATTTCGTACCCGCCCCCGTTGCTGTAGAGGCTGTTGCCGTTGATGAGCGGGTCGGGGTTGTTGTCCGTAGTACTGTTGTCGCCTCGCAGGTAGATCCCGTAGCTGCTGTTGCCGGTAATCAGGTTGCCGGTGATCGTGGGAGAGGACGTGTACCGGATGTATATTCCGTACCGGGTATTGTCCCGCACCTCGCACCCCGTGATGACAGGGGAGGCGTCATCCACGTAGATGCCCTCGTAGCGGTTGATCTGGATCACGCAGTCGGTGATCGTGGCCTCGGAGCCGCCATACACGTAAATTCCCCGATCGTCGCCGTGCTGGATCAGGCAGTTGCTGATAGTCGGAGAGGCGGTATGGATGTAGATCCCGTACGTGTCGGCGTACTCGATGGTGCAGTAGCTCAGCATGGAGGCGTCGCTACCATCATAGAAGTAGATCCCGTCCCAGTCCCCCCGGACCGGGCTCGCCTTGTCCGAGGTGAAGAGGATCGGATCGAGCTCCGTTCCCTCGGCCAGGAGCGTCCCGTACACCTGCACTCTGTAATAGCCTCCGACCTGGAACTCGGTCCCGGGCTCGATCGTCAGGGTCACCCCCGCGGGAACGTTGATCTTCCCGATGATTGTGTAGGGGCTCTCCGATGCGGCCCAGGTGGTGTCGGTGCCCACGGACTGGGCGATCAGATAGGTGCCGGGCACGGAGCTCCCGCCCTCGGCGTCGAGGAAGTTCCGGAAGTCGATCACCGGCCCTTCGTTCGCATTGTCGTTGTAGTCATAGATGCGGGATCCGATCGAGCGGTGATCCGCGGTCCCCCACCAGTTCCCCGTTGCATCGATCACGATATTGACCCGGTCTCCCGTATAGTCCCAGGTGTAGAGATCGTAGCTGCCCCCGTTGCTGTAGATGCTGTTCCCGTTGATGGTCGGCATGGGGTTCCTGGCCGAAGAGCTGTTGTCGCCGCGCAGGTAGATTCCGTAGTTGTTGTTGCTGTAGATGACGTTGCCGATGATCTGCGGGGCCGAGTCGTACCAGACCTGCACACCGTACCGGCTGTTGTCTATAATTTCGTTCCCCGTGATGATCGGGGAAGCGTCGGTCACGTAAATGCCCTCATAGCGATTGATCTGAATGACGCTGTCGGCGATTGTGGCCTCGGAGCCTCCGGACACATAGATGCCGCGATCGTCGCCATGCTGGATCAGGCAGTGGCTGATGGTGGGCGAACCCTCGTTGATGTAGATGCCATAGGTGTCGGAGTACTCGACGGTGCAGTAGCTCAGCAGGGATGCGTCGCTCCCCTCGTAGAAGAAAATACCTTCCCAGTCCCCCCGGACCGGACTCGTTTTGTCCGAGGTAACGAGGATCGGGCTCTCCTCCTCGCCCTCGCCCAGGATCGTTCCGTTCACCTGGATCCTGAAATAGCCTCCCAGCTGGATCTCGGTGCCCGCCTCGATGGTGAAGGTTGAACCGTCCGGCACGAAGATATCCCCCACGAGCCGGTACGGACTCTCCGCCGCGCTCCAGGTTGTGTCCTCGTCCAGACGCTGGGTGATCACGAAATTCCCGGGGATAGGGGTCCCCCCTTCCTCGTCGAGGAAGGACCGGAAGTCGACCACCGGTCCCTCGTTCGTGTTGTCGTTGTAATCGTAGATGTGGGACAATATCGAACGGTGGTCCATGGTCCCCCACCAGTTTCCCGTGGCATCGACCAGGAGATCGACCCGGTCTCCGACATAATCATAGGTGTAGAGATCGTACACTCCCCTGTCGTTCCCGTAGATACTGTTCCCGTTGATGGAGGGGTAGGGGTTCCTGGACTCATCGCTGTTGTTGCCCTTCAGGTAGACTCCTTGATCGTCGTTCTCGGTGATCACGTTGCCGGTGATCTCGGAAGTGCATTCGTATATAATGTACAACCCATATCGATCGTTGGACCGGATATCGTTGCCCATGATGATAGGGGAGGAGGAGTCCACATAGATGCCGTCGTAGCCATTATCGATGATCGTGTTGTACCGGATCGTCGCATCGGACTGCCAGTAGAGCACGATCCCGTAGTACCGGTTGTCCTCGATCGTGCAGAACTCGATCAGGGCCCCCACCGTGGAGAGGAGGTTGATGCCCCTGTCGTTGTTGTTCCTGATCGTGCAGTGGGAGATCCTGGGCGAGCCCCAGGAGATATCGAAGCCGTTATCGGCGTATTCGACTATGCAATACTCGAAGACCGACTGGTCCCCGTACTCGACGAGGTTGATCCCCGACCAGTCGCTCCATGCGGGTGAGCCCTGATTCGAGGTGAAGACGATCGGGTTGTCCGCGGTTCCGATGGCCTGCACGCTTCCGTATACGTTGAAGGAATAATCCCCGTCAAAGCGGATCTCGACGCCTGGCTCGATCGTGAGGGTCGTGTAACCCGGGATGGTCGTACTCGAGGTGATGATGTAGGGGCTTCCCGCAAGGTCCCACAGATACTCATCGTCCTCAAGGGTGCCCCCGACGGAGGTGGGGCCTGTGGCCAGCGGAGTCGTCTCCACTTCGTTGGAATCGGCGCTCTCGTCTCCCGTCACCCCTTCGGCCGTCACGACATAGTAATACGGGGTGCCGTTCACCACCGTATTGTCGCTGTAGCTCGGCCGCTCCAGCAACCCGCCGCCGATCTCCGTGTAAGGCCCTCCGCTGACATCGCCCCGGTACAGATGGTACCCGACGATGACGAACCCCGCCGGCGGCTCCCAGCTGAGCGCGACCACGCCGTCCCCGGGATAGCCGCTCAGGACCGGGGCGTCCGGCGTCACCGCCGAATAAGAGAGGTTCTCGAGCATCGTCACCTGATACCCCTCTCCGTGGGCCAGCGCAAAATCGTCGCCCGCCGGAACGCCGGAGTCCCAGTAGGCGTACTCATAGGTCCCGCTGAGCGGATCGTACCGCTTGACGCCCTCGGCGTTGAGCTCGCCCAGCGAGTTGAGCAGGCTCCACGCGGTGATCCCGTCGGCACAGGAAAAGGCGACGAGGTTGTACCCCTCCTTCAGATCCTCAGTCGTACAGTAGGGATCCCCCGGAAAGATAAAGGCGAAGTCCTCCTCGGAGTAGACGAAGAAGGCCTCCTCGTCCAGAAGGGTGAACTCCACGCCCACCGGTCCCGCCCGGTCCAGGTCCCAGACGGCCGTCTGGAACGCGCCCGTGGTTCGGTCGTACCTCTGAACGCTACGGACGTCCCCTGTGACGCGCAGGTCGGTCAGGAAATCGTACGATGAGTAATCCGCAGGCACCTGAACCGGATAGTTCACAACGTTCAGCCCTGTCGTGAAATCGATGTTCACATCGGCGAACACCGTCTGCGTCGGCGTCGAGAGGATCATGCCGAGTAGCACCAGAACGCTAACCAAGATTTTCTTCTGTAACCTAGACACGCTGTCTCCCCCGTGCTCTGTATTGGATCTCGATGAGATTTATTACCTCGTATCGCTCGTTATGATCGATTCGAGGGCGATAGCCGCTTCTCCTCGTATTCCATCATCCGGGTCATCCCGCATTCGTTTTATCGGTTCGATGCTCCTGGGATCGCCGATCCTGCCCAGCAGTCGGACAGAAGTCTTTCGGACGTTCGAGTTGCCCTTTTCCAGTGCATCGATGAGATCCGGAACGGCCGGCCCTCCGATCTTCGCCAGGGCGACCTCTGCGTTCATCCGCTTTTCTTCTCGTCCGCTTCCGAGGGCCTCGATCAGCGGCGGTACCGCCTCGGCGCCGACTTTCACCAGCGCCCAGGTCGCCGCCAGCCTCACGTCCGAATCTCTATCCTCCAGGCTCCCTATGAGGGGATCGATCGACTCCGCATCCCCAATGGCTCCCAGGATGTAGGCCGCCTCCTTCCGGAGTACAGGATTCTTCTCTCCGAGAAGGAGGACCAGCGACTCCGTGGCCGCCGATCCCATGGCGACGAAACTCTCCGCCGCGCTCCGCCTCACATCCGGGTCTTCCGAGCTCAGGGCCCTGATGTTTTCATCAGTGCCCGAGTCGGTGCATGCCGCAAACACGATCAAAAAGAAGGCAATCCAAAACCTTCTGAACTTCACAGGTCGAATCATTCCTGATTCCGTCACCAGAGTTCATCAGCTCCTACCCGGTAGTTACCCAGTCGAGTACAACTGCCTCTGCGCCTTCCGCCGTAATTAGGGCGCTGAAAATACCGAACGAGCCCAGATCGGGGAAGGGGAAGGCAATGGGTAAGTCCAGGGGTGGATAAATGGCCGGTAGAGGCACAGAAAAGAGCGGAATGATCTGCACCGAGGGCGATGTCAGGACCAGGTACACTCCCCAGGTGGCCGAGGCAATCGTGCCGATGGAAAAGTCCATGCTCAGAGAGCCCGCCACGTACTGGGCATCCAGGCCCAGCGAGAACTTGTAGCAGTCCGCGTAATCGTAGTAGTCGACGATATCGTCACAATCGTCGTCGATGCCGTTGTCGCAGATCTCTCCCGCACCCGGATAGATATCGGGATCGGCATCGTTGCAGTCGTCTCCGCCGCAGGCCTCATCCTGGTAGCCGTCCCCGTCGAGATCCGGGCATCCCAGACAGGCCGGATCATCGGTACAGGCCGGGTCCGCACAGCACGGGTCCGCGGGGTCGGTGGCATTGCACATGTACTCGCACAGCTCCTGTGTTTCATTGCACAGGTCGTCTGTGCAGTCGTTTCCGTCGGGCGGACAGGGGAAGTCGCCGAGGTGACATACATCGCCCACGCACGTTTCCACCCCGTTGCACCAGAGGCCGTCATTACAATCGGCGTCCTCGGTGCACATGAGCTGGACGAGGAACGAACAGCCTTCCGCCTCGTAGGGTACGATCTCGTGAGACAGGCCGTCCACATCGACGGACTGCTCGGTCCCCTCCGTTCCGACGGCGGCCACGGCATCCAGATTGACCAGGCAGTCCGTGTAATCGCCGACAGGCAGCAGGCCGCTGTCTCCATCACAGTGAACCATGCCGGGTACAACCTCATCACAGGTGACGACCCAGTCCGTCTCTGTGAAACAGCCCGCCGTATCGAATGTTCCGGCGTAAGTCAGGCCCTCGGACAGGGTCGCATCGAAGTTGAACGTACTCTCTCCGCTCGTCTGATCGATGACGATGGGGATCGTAAAGGCGGCTCCCGCCTCGATCGTCCCGTCCGCAGGACACTCGGCGTAGACCGTGCCGCAGGCCAGCGAATCGTTCTCGCAGGTCAGCGTAACCCCGTCGCACGTGTCGACCGTACAGGGGTAGGCGTCCACACACGAACCGTCATCCGGCAGGTAGGTACATGTGAGATCCGGCTCGCACTGCCCGAGGCCGCATTCGCCCGTGTCCGTGCAGTTGCCGTCCGTCGGCGTGTAGGCGCAGGTCAGGTCCGGCTCGCAGCTCCCCGTTCCGCACTCGCCCGTGTCCGTGCAGTTGCCGTCCGTCGGCGTGTAGGCGCAGGTCAGGTCCGGCTCGCAGCTCCCCGTTCCGCACTCGCCCGTGTCCGTGCAGTTGCCATCATCCGGCGCGTAAGCGCACGTGAGATCCGGCTCGCAGCTCCCCGTTCCGCACTCGCCCGTGTCCGTGCAGTTGCCGTCGGCCAGCGTGTATGCGCACGTGAGGTCCAGCTGGCAGACTCCGATGCCGCACGCGCCCGTATCGGCGCAGAGCAGGTCGTCCAGGTCATACTGGCAGCCCTCAACTGGATCGCATACGCCAACACCGCAGGCCCCCGTGTCCGTGCAGAAGCCGTCGTTCGGCGTGTGCTCGCAGAGGAAGGTGACCCCGTTGCAGCTGTCATCCGTACACGCGATCCCGTCATCGCACTGGGGATGGTCCGGCAGCAAGGGATCGCACTGGCCGGGCTCGATGAAAGTCACGCTTCCATCGAAGATGGCGTCGAAATAGTGTACGTCCCCGCTCTGATCGCCGTAAAAGGTGACCTGGGCGTCCTCGATCACGTCGAGGAGGCTCGTATCGACGATCAGGCCGTTGAACGTCAGGTAGAAGAGGACACCATCCCCCGAAGGACCGGTACTGCCCGGCCCGATGGAAATAACATCCACGCTGACCGTGCCGTCGGCCACACTGTTCTCAGCCACGAAGAGCATTCTCCCGGTGCTTGTGAACCAGGGCTCGATGGTGACGCTCGTCGCCTCGGCCTCCATGACGGCCGGGTCGTAGCTCATCTCCAGGGCGATCCCGCAAAAATCGGTCACCCCCTCCACACTCACGGCCACGGTCGCACTCTCGCCCAGGATGACGCCCATCGTGTCCGGATCGACCAGCAGATTGCCCTGTCCGAATCCGGAGGCAGGCACCAGCAGGTGGATGGCGATCAGCGGGAACAGGACTCGATACATGACCCTTCTCATCTTTCTCGTCACTTTCATCTCCTTACATCCTCTCTGTGTCGTAAGGACTCCGTTCGATTTCGCTCTCTCTCAGATCCCCTTTTCCTTTCCTCGTCACGGACAGGGAGGGGCTTCCTCATAATGGGTCGACACCTTCAGTAAATCGAGGATGTTGATGGTGTCGTCCATGACATTCAAATTGTAGTCCGAGTTGTACACGCACTCCCCGAGGGTGGCCCCATAGGTGCTGGCCACTTTCAACAGATCCAGGATGTTGACGATGCCGTCCTGATCGACGTCCGCGTTGAGGCCGTCGGCAAAATCACAGACCATCGCCTCCTCGAGCTCGCAGCTCTCGTCATCCACCGGAACTCTGCGGTAAAAGTCCAGGCTCCCCTGCGCCGATCCGCGGACGACCGTCAGGAGGACGGTTTCCGTCCCCTCAAGCTCCAGGGTCCTCTTGTCCGGACCAAAGACATTGTTCAGGTCCAGGAGGGCATAGGGCTCTTCGATGCAGTCCCCGACAAGACCCGTGATCGGATACTCGGAGTCCGTCACGGCGGCGATGACGAGTGCGCCGAGAGCCGGGGTCACGCCGTCACACCCATACCCGAAGTGCAGCAGAAGGTCGTTGGTCAGCGGGTGGAGCGAACCCGTCACTTCTTTGGTTCGCACCGTTCTGGACTGCAGCGTTACCGGGAGAAGAGCTCCCGGATCCGGCTCGTAGGTCACGCCGCCTCCTCCCCCTTTCTCCGTGGTCACTGTCTGGACATAATAGACCTGGCCCCGATCCAGCGCCGTCGTACCGCCCGCGACGCCGACCTTCATGACGCCGGCGTCCTCCGCTGCGGTCTGGACGGCCCCATCACCGCACATCAGGGGATGGGCCTCGATCACCAGTCCGGACGTGATCTCGTCGGCGCCGCCGACATCCGTGAACACCCGGACGGACGCCGTACTCGCCACGTCGGAGACCCAGACGACCGAAAATCCCTTGGTCGTCACGTCTGTAACCGTGATGAGATCAACGACGGGCTGGCTGAAGGCGGGTGGGGGGATGAAGGTCAGGCAACAAAGGCAGGTGATTGAAGCGAACAGTCCATTCAACAGGTTATGGAACTTCACTTTCTCCTCCGTCGTGAGTTTATCTCGTTATGGTTTGAGAACTCCTTGAAAATTTCGATCTCTTTACGAGATTGATCTATTCGTGCTCTGTGTGCAGGACTGAAAAAGGGGAAGGTGGAGAGTTGGAAGGTGATAATTGATGATATATCTTCCCTTGTTATAATAATTCCCCTTTTTCCTTTTTTGTCTTATAATTTACGCGACTGACTTACGTAAACGACTGATTATAACTTTGGGATTTCATTATTTAACCATACCTGTCGCCCCTATGTCAACCCAAAAATTCCCAAAATCGCCGATTCCCCGTATATTTCCCTATCTTATTGACAAAGGACTGAAAAGATAATATTAACCCAGGACGACGAATTTAATATTTTTTAGTAACGGTGAATAGGATGTGAGATGAAAAAGAGAAATAAAAAGATAATGATATCACCATTCTTCATTTTGTTCGCAATTGTCATTGTGGGCATTCTTTTATTCTCATGCACAAAAGAACAATCCAAGACGGTCACTATCTACACCTCTCTCGACCAAATCTTTTCCGAGCCGATTCTCCAGATTTTTCAAGAAAAGACGAGCATCCGGGTCAAAACCGTCTATGATGTAGAGGCAACGAAAACCACTGGGCTCGTAAACCGCCTCATAGCAGAGAAAGATCATCCGAGAGCGGATCTGTTCTGGAACTCGGAGGTCGGAAGGACGATCGTTCTCAAGAGCAAGGGTGTCCTCCAGCCGTACCGATCTCCCTCGGCCGCGGATATTCCGGCGCAGTTCAAGGATCCCGAAGGATACTGGGCCGGATTCGCCGCAAGGGCAAGAGTACTCGTCTACAATACGAACTCCCTGTCCGAAAATGATCTCCCAAAATCGATATTCGACTTCACGGCTCCCGTATGGCGGGGAAGAGTGGCCTTTGCCTATCCCCTGTTCGGCACGACGGCGACCCATACGGCGGCGCTCTTCGTGCTGCTGGGCAGGGATAAGGCAAAGGAGTATTTCCTGGGGATCAGGGACAACGGTGTCGTCATCGTCGACGGGAATTCCACCTCCCGCGACATGGTGCAGAACGGAGAGATCCCGATCGGCTTCACCGACACCGACGACGTCAACGTGGCCCTGCAGAAGGGAAAGCCGGTGGGGATGATCTACCCGGACCAGGAGGGGATCGGAACGCTCCTCATCCCGAACACCGTCGCCCTGGTCGCCGGCTGCCCTCATCCGGAGGAGGGAAAGCGCCTCGTCGATTATCTCCTGAGCCGCGAGGTCGAGGAAATGCTGGCCCACAGCGGCTCTGCCCAGATGCCCCTGCGCCCGGGGGTGAAAACACCTTCCCATGTGCCCTCCTTTGACTCCATTCGAGCCATGAAGGTAGACTTCGAGGCGATCGCCTCCGTGATGGAAGAGACCGGAGCGATTCTTAAAGAGATCTTCATCCGCTGAAGGGGGAGGAAGGATTGCCCCGACGTCTTCTGCCTAAGACGGCACAGCCGTAACCACATCCGCTAAACATGGCATGGCAAATACGAAATTGAGCCCTAAGTCGACAGTCAACAGTTCAGCGTTGAGAGTCACATGCTTCTCACTCTCGATTCTAGACTATCGACTGTTAACTCACATGGCCCATGACATTGCGCCCTCATCTTCGCGAGTCGCGGAGATGTCTCGATGAAGGGCTCTATTGCGCTGGTCCTCTATCTGCTCCTCGTATTCTCGCCGATCCTCTACATGTTCGGCTCCTCTATGGTGCATGAGGGCGCCTTCTCACTCGAGAGCTACGGGAACATCCTGGGAGACGCCAGGCAGCTCGCCCTGCTCCGGAACACGATCGTCATCGGCGCCGGAGCCGCCCTATTATCGATGATCCTCGGCGTTCCGGCCGGCCTTTTCATCGCCCGGACCGACATCCCCTGGAGGCGGCCCCTCTTCGTCCTCCTCCTGGCACCGCTCTTCATCCCCCCTTACATCCACGCCATCGCGTGGGTCCGCCTCTTTGCGGGAGCCGGAGGCCTGAACTCCCTGCTCATGAAGGTCCTCTCCCTGAGCGAGCCTCCTCTGTCGGTCTACGGCCTGCCGGGGTGTGTCTGGATCATGTCCCTGTCGCTCTTTCCCGTGGTCTCCCTTTTCACGATGAGCGGACTCTATTCCATCGAGGGCCGGATGGAGGAGTGCGGGCGCCTTTACGGCTCTGAGACGTCCGTGTTCAGAAGGATCACTCTGCCGCTGATTCTCCCCCAGATATGTGCGGGGTCGCTCTTTATCGCTCTGCTGAGCATCATAAACTATGGGGTTCCATCTCTGCTCCGCGTCCACACCTATCCGGTGGAGATCTTCATCCGGTTCAGCGCCCAGTATAACGAGCAGGGAGCCACGGCGGCCTCACTTCCCTTCGTCGTCATCGCGATCACTATTCTCCTTGGAATACGAGTGCTGCTTTCGGGCCGAGCCTACATCGCTCCGCCGGGGGGACAGCGATCGAAGATGCAGATCCGGCTGGGAGGCTGGAGAAAAGCGGCGCTGATCCCGGTGCTCGTTCCCATAGCCTGCGCCACGCTCATCCCGTTGGGCGTGCTGATCGACCAGGCGGGCCCTTTCGAGACCTATGAGGCGGCCCTTCGAACAGGCTGTCGCCCTCTGCTGTTGAGCCTCCTCACGGCCGCAGGAGCCGCGACCCTTTCTCTGTTTCTCGCATGGCCCATGGCGTATTCCATCGCCAGGGGAGAGGGGAAAAAAAGCCTTGTCGTCGATTTTCTTTCTCTTCTACCTTTTTCGATCCCGCCGACCGTACTGGGCGTTGGGTTGATCCGGCTCTGGAACCGGCCTGAAACGAGCTTTGTCTACGGAAGCCTGCTGATCCTCCTCATCGCCTTTACCGCCCGATTCATTCCCTTTGTCATACAGTCTGTCGCTCTGACCCTCAAACAGCTCGATCCGGGGCTGGAGGAGGCTTCGGAGATACTCGAGCCGAGCGGGATGAGGAGGCTGGGCCGGGTTCTCCTTCCGCTCACGAGCAAGGGGATCCTCGTCGGATGGTTCCTGGCCTTTGCCTTCTCTCTGGGGGAGCTCGGCGCCCTGGTCCTGGTGGTCCCGCCGGGGGTGGAGCTTCTATCCCTGCGCATCTATTCTCTGCTGCATTACGGCGCTGAAGGGATCGTGGCCGCCCTGTCCGTCGCCCTGGTGGCCATGGCCCTGGTCCCTTTACTTCTCGTGACGGTCTTGTATAATTTCGCGCCGACTTCACAGAACAATCGCCACAGCACTGGTGCTTGATTTGATCCGAGTTCGAAACCTGAGAAAGACCTTTGGCAGGAAGACCATTCTCCGGGACATCTCTTTCGATGTGAGCCAGGGGGAGTTCTTCGTGATCCTGGGCCCCTCGGCGTCCGGAAAGACCACGATCCTTCGATGCATCGCAGGCCTGGAAGAGATCGCGTCCGGCGAGATCCTCTCGGACGGAACGGTCATGAGCTCGGGCTCGGCCCACCTCCCTCCCTGGGATCGCGGCATGGCCATGGTCTTTCAAGAGCCGACCCTGTGGCCACACATGAGCGTCAGAGAAAACATCGCCTTCGGGCTCCGGAGGTGCGGACTGGACCGGACCGGGCGGGAGCGGCGCGTGGACGAAGTCATGGAGCGGCTTCAGCTGAGCCGGAAGCTCGAGAGCCCGATCGAGCTCTCCGGCGGCGAGAGACAGAGAGTCGCCTTTGCCCGGGCCCTGGTCACGAGGCCCGGGCTCCTGCTGCTCGATGAGCCCTTTACGAGCCTCAACCCGGGACTCAAAGAAGAAATACAGCACGAGGTGAGAGAGGTCCTGAAAGAGCAGAAGATCACCACCCTATGCGTTACCCACGACCTTCAGGAAGCATCCTGTCTGGCCGACCGCATCGCCGTGCTGAATGACGGCCACATCGAGCAGACAGGTTCGTTCAGGGAGATCCTGCGCGGGCCGGAGACCGATTTCGTGCGGGATTTCGTGGTCAGGCCTATGGAGGGACTGACATCATGGATCAAATTTATGGAGGACGGAAGATGATGAACCGATTTTTTCTGAGGGGGTTTCTATTCTGCCTGGTCATTCTGACTATAGCGAGCCGGCCCATGATCGGAGCGGCTGAGGATCGTGAGGAAATATGTCCCCATCTCTTTGTCACGTGGGAGGGCCTCGAGCCGGACAAGTGCGCATCCATATGGCTCGTGAAGCGGTTCGTTGATCCGAAGGCCGAGTTCCAATTCATCAAGAAAGGGGAGCTCGTCAGCAAGGGGACCCCCTTTGACATTCCGGAGGCCGAGCTGCGCAGGTACCACGCCTGGTCGGCCTTCGAGAGCATCCTGAGGAAATTCGAGCTGCAGGACCCGGTCCTTCTGGAGCTCGGCAAAATACTCCATGACATAGAGATCAACTTCTGGGCGGATACGAGAAGCGCAGCTTCGGAACAGGTCAACGGCGAGGTCCTCGAGGTCCTCCGGTCGGTAAAAGATGACGTGGGAGGCGTGGACAAATGCAATCAGTATTTTGACGACCTCTATCTTCGATTGAAAAACAAAACGGATCGACCAAAGAGCCCGCAGGAAGAGGAGAGCGGCAACAGGAGCTCCGATAAAAATATCGCCCATGCATTGATGACGTCACATGAGGATGAGGCGAATTCCCGGGAGGAAGACTCATCGGTTCTGCCGGATATCGTCGTCACGGCAACTCGCGGAGAGAGGGATCCTTTATACGTTCCCCGGGGGATCAACGTGGTGAGCCGTGAGAGGATCGGAGAGCGCAGCCCCCTCTCGGTGGTGGACACCCTGGACGACACGATCGGCGTGTGGGTAGAGAAACGCACCACCACCACGAGCGATCCCGTTATCCGTGGTCTGAGCGGCTCGAACCTCCTTGCCCTGATCGACATGAATACGCTCTCGACCTTTTGGGGCGAGGGCGGCTTCGCAGGGGACGACATGTACGGAAAAATCGATGCCGACTCGATCGAACGCGTCGAGGTCATCCGCGGTCCGGCCTCGGTGCTCTATGGCTCGAACGCCCTCGGCGGGGTCCTGAACTTCATCACGAAATCGTGCCCGATTCCATACACGGACGAGGGCCTGCGGCTAGGCAGCTTCTCCAAGGTAACCTTCGGATCGGCGGCCAAAGAGTGGCACCTGCGTCAGGAGGGACACGCTTCTACGCCCTACATGAAGACCCTCCTCGGCATTTCGTACCGCGACGTGGATGATGTCCGCACACCCGACGGCATCCAAAGCCCGACGAGTGGAGAGGATCTGAACTGGGATGCAAAGTTCGAATTCAAGCTCGCCGAAAATCATTTTCTGACCCTGACCACGCAGATGATCAATCGGGACAAGATCCACCGGTACTATCGGCCGACCCAGGACAATTTCAGCGACCGGCTCGGCGCGGGTCTCTTTTATGACGGCTACTCTCTGGGCTGCCCGGTGGCTGACGCTGTGCATGCGCGAGCGTACTTCCAGGATAAAGAGGATGTGCGCATCTGGTTCGACGCGGATCATGAAGAGGTGACCAAGGTCGGCCTGGCCGATACCGAAACCTTTCAGACGTCCATCCAGCTGGAGAAGGCCCTGGGGAAACACTCGCTGACCTATGGCGTGGACTACCATGTGGACTGGGGGGAAAGCCCGGACGACGAGCAATTCACGGAGATTTCCATGGACGACGGCCTCAAAAGAAAGGCTTCGCCCGATACGGACTGGCAAGGTATAGGGACGTTCATTCAGGACGAATGGAGCCTTTTCGACCGCCTGGACCTGATCGGGGCCGTGCGGTTCGAGTACTTCATCTTCCGGTCCCACGTGGGGAGCTTCTATGTTCCGGCCGGAGGGGATGATCCCGAGATCGATGATTTCACGGACCACGAGCAGGCGGTCACGGGAGGGCTCGGCCTGGTGTTCCACCTCATGGAGCGATGCAACCTCTTTGCGAATTATCAGCGAGGGTTCCGGCAGTTCGCTCCGAACTTCGGAATACGGGAGCATGCCTGGGGAATTTTGACGCCCAACCAGCTCCTCGATCCGGTGACCTCGGACAACTGGGAGGTCGGGGTCAAGGTGGACAGGAAGGGATGGGGAGGGGAGGGGAAGCGCTGTACTATTACTCCGACCTGAACAATTTCCAGAACATTGTCCAGGGGACGTTCCAGGGAAGCGACTGGTACGACTACAACGAAAACGGAGAGCGGGACGAGGGAGAGGATGTCTATGTCACGGTCGGAAACGGCGACGCCTATGTCTACGGCGTCGAGGCTTCATCGTGGCTGGAGCTCTCCACCCTGTGGGAGGCCATTCCAGAAGGACTGACATTCCACGCGGGCTTCATGTGGAACTACGGCCAGGACAGGACGAACGACATACCCCTCCGGCACACACACCCCATGCGAGGCATCCTGAAGCTCCGCTATGATGAACCGACCGAGCGACGCTGGTGGTTCGAGGTGATGGCGGACGTGGTGGACCGCTTCGATCGCATTCCCCCGGATCGACTGCTCAACGACGTGGGATACCTGGATGAACCGCAGGATCCCTCGTCGGGGATGCGCAGGACCTACGGTCTTCCCGGCTACACGGCCTACCACCTACGCGCGGGCTACCGATTCACGGATCATGTACAGGCGAGCCTCTCCATCGACAACCTGACGGACAAGCTCTACCGCAGGGCCCACAGCCGCTGGGACGAACCAGGCACCAACGCGCTCGTCAGTCTGGAGATAAAATTTTAATGGGAACTCCACACATGAAAACCGAGACACCCTTTGGGGCCTTACTGACTTGTTTCTTTCTGGTCCTGTTCATCTCCTGCACGCTCCTTGCTCAAACCGCTCGAGGCGTGGAACCAACAGAGGGCTCGGGCGAGTCGACACATGAAGCCAGGAGCAACTCCGGTTTCGAGGCGGGATACGAAGATGGCTTTTACTTCCGTTCCCAGGACGGCCGGCACGAGATCGTTCTCGAAGGCCTGTTCCAGGTGGGACTCAACCTGAATCAGTGCAATCGAGGACGCGGCACCGAGTTCGACGTCCGGCGCATGCGGCCGGAGCTGGCGGGCCGGTTTGCCGGCATCTTCTGCTTCCGCATCGAGCCGAAATTCCAGGACCACGGCGTGGAGCTGGAAGAGGGTTGGTTCGGCCTCGACCTAGCTCGAGGCAATGCCCGTCTCATGATCGGGCGCATGAAGGCGCCCTTCAACCTGGAAGAGGTGCGCAGTCGACGCTACATCAACTTCCCCCGCTTTTCCATTCTGAATCAATTCGCGCCGGCCGAAGATCACGGCCTCTTTCTAAATGGGAGGGCGGCCGACAGCATCATCGAGTACGGGATCGCGGTCTACAACGGCACAGGCTCGTCCGATACGAACAGCAGCCGAGATGTGGCCGCCCGGTTCGCTGTTCATCCTTTCGCGGGCGATCACGCCTCAGCGTTCGAGAACCTTCAATTCGGCGTGGCCGCAACGTGGGGCCGACAGGATGAGGACGTGAGCGGCGGCTCCATCGTGAATGCCTTTGACAGGGACGTCATCGACTTTGCAACCAGCACCCGATTGGATGGGGAACGGCTGCGCGCCGGGTTCGAGCTCTCCTGGTTCTGGAAGAGTTTCTTGGTTCAAAGTGAATTCATCTGGGTGAGACAGCGGATGAGCCGGTATGGCGTCCCGGATCGGATCGATTTCTATGGCGCCTACATCGACGGCTCATGGGTGCTGAGCGGGGAAGAAAGGCAGGGATTCTCCGGCGTGCAGCCAAAGTCGCCGGTGGACGTTATGAACCTGACCGGCAGGGGGGCGTTGGTGCTGGCCCTACGTCTCTCGGAGCTCGTCTCGGATAAGGATCTCCTGGATAAGTACTTCACGGATCCAGAGCGCTTTACCGAGCATATCCGCTCCGTCTCCCTGGGCCTCAACTGGTTCTTGAACGAACACATTCTAATCCGCCATACCTACATACACAGCTTCTATTCCCACCACCTCCTCCTCGGCGACTGTCTC
This sequence comes from uncultured Thermodesulfobacteriota bacterium, assembly GCA_964522545.1. GTDB lineage: Bacteria > Desulfobacterota > DSWW01 > CAZFWM01 > CAZFWM01 > CAZFWM01. The sequence goes on along the minus strand of CAZFWM010000067.1, from coordinate 9,724 downwards.
GAGGACAACGAGGGCTCGCTCATGATCGAGTGGCAGATGCATTTCTGAGGTTGCCGCAGCTGCGGTACCCCCCCCCGGAAATGTTCTGCCCAATGACGGACGCGCATCTCTGATTCATATTGCCGCGACTCGTCATCGGTCACAAAAAATTTCACATAGAAGCCTTCGCCGACTTCGGGGAAAATACTGCTCTTTTAAGCTCTCTCATACTGGCAAGGATATTGCTTTAACTAAATGCAAAGTACTTTGTTGGAAAATATGTTTACATGAAGCCGGAGTGTTTTCTGTACTGACCTCTAGGTTGCCGCAACTGTCCAGCCCTTTTTAGCGCAACGTCATTCTGAGGCGCGAAGCGCCGAGGAATCCGTTTCCCGGCTACACTGGGAGCACGGTTCCTTCGTCGGAGTTCACCCTGAGCGAAGAGAAGGACCTTGCAGGATGATATTATACGTGTGTAATCGGTGTAGTATTTAATAGGTTACCAAGGCTAGCCTGGAAGGGGGTGATTGCCGAGTCTACTACACTAGGGAGAGATGAAATGAAACATGGAATGTTAAGTAGAAAAATATTCTTTTCGCTATTACTTTGTGCGGGCCTCCTGTTCAACTGCGACGATGATGTTCCATGGCTCGAGTTTCCCGCGGACCTGGTCTCTCGACACTACAAGATCGGGAATGTGGCGAGCGGAGAGAACCCCACCGATCCTCAGGCCTTTCTGGATTCAATTCAATTCATCGAGGACCTCTCTAATGGAGGGAGCGAGGACATCGCCGTGATCACCGTCCCGGTCTGGGTCAACTGGGAAGGGCATATCACTCAGGAAGTGAACGATCTTTGCCTGACTCTGCGGAACTACGATATGGAGATCAACTTCCTCGTAGACCCCCTGCCGATGCGTTACTATCTTGGAGGGCAAACGCCCCCGCCTCCGGGGAACAACTTTGCCAATGAATCCGTCCGTCAAACATTCAAGGACTATACAATGGATGCGATGACCAAGATCGATCCCGAATACATTACACTGGGCGTTGAGTTAAACATGTACTATCGCGACGCCACAATAGAGGATTTCACCTACCTCAACTCCCTGATCAACGAGACGGCGGACCTCGTCAGAGCCACTTCTCCAGACACCAAGGTCATGACCACCTTCCAGTGGGAGAACATTTTCCTCGTGGCGGAATGCACTTGGGAGCCTATAGAGAACTACGAATGGAATGTGGACATTTTCGGAATCTCGACATTTCCCATGGGCGCCCTGAGGTATCTGGACCCATCGAGGCTGCCAGAGACCTATTACTCTCAGATCTACGACCACCTCCCGCCGAACATCACCCCCGAAACACTCACGCTGGCCTTTTCCGAGGTCGGCTTCCCCAGCAATGCGGTGTCTACGGGGCAGGTTGACCAGGACGGCTCAGAGATGCATCAGAGCAATGGGCTCGTAACGATCATCCAGCATCACGCCAACCAGTTCGAGCGGCTCGAGTTCATCAACTACTGGTACCTCCACGACAACGCCGCGTTCGCGGGCATGCCGAATCTCGGCCTGATCGAGAGCACTGCGACAGAAGAAGGCATCCCGGGCAGAAAGAGGGCCGCCTATTACATATGGGAGCAACTGGGCAACCTCACGTACGTGCCCTGATTGCAATCCAAACCCTTCTGATAAATATGAAGAGATGCCATTTCCATGAGGTGGGCCCCATTCTTCTCCTCGTTTTCGCCTGTGCCTGTCACTCGAGCAATCCGGAGAATCTGTCTAGCGGCGGCTACAGGATTCTGCTGAACGTGCCGAACGAGCCGGATACTCCCTCTCCCGATAAAGTGATGGTGGACGAGCCTTTCCTGCAGGAGTTCAACCACACGATGAATGAGCCTCCCGGGCAAATCGGAGAGCTGGTGGCCCTGGTCATGCCTCCGCAGGCCTATTCCGATTTCGACCGCCCCACCCTGGTTGCACCGCGCGGACTGTGGCGTCAGGACGCGGCCGGGTGGCCGGGCCTTCTGGAGATCCCTCCGGAGGCCTCGGACATCACCGATGCGGAAACGGCCGGCGGGGCCATCCATCTCATGACCGCCGACACCCTCTACCGGGTGGGAGCGGATTCGGTCATCGAATTCGTGGCGGACCTTCCGGATGGGGCCCTACCCTTTCGTCTGGTCGGAACGGACGAAGGCCTCTACATCCTGACCTCAGTGGCCATAGGGTGGTGTGCGAAGTCGGGAGATCCGGTCTGGTATTCACTGGACCCGGCTCCGGCGGCCCTTCATCGAAGCGACGATTCAGTTTTCCTCGCCTGGCCCGGCTCCCTGGCGGCCTATCCGATCGACACGGCCTTCGAGCCGGCCGACGAACAGTGGCGTGTCGATATCGACGTGGGGACGCCGGCGGCGATCCTGACGAACAGGACCCTGCCCCGGGACCTGGACCTCGTCGTGGTCGGCTCCGACGGATCGGCCGGATACTCCCTCGTTAGCACTCCCGCGTTCCTCCAGGATGTCCCCCTCTTCGATGACTCGCGCACACCCCTTGCCGGAGCCGTGGCCGCTATCGAGGACAGCAACGGAGGGTTCATCGTCGCGGCCGCCGGGGGAGCCTACCGCATCGTCGCCCAAGAGGTCGGACCGGAGTACCGGGTGTATGTGCCGGATCGGTGGATGCCCCACAGCGATGTCCGGGACCTCCTGGAAGACACTTCTGAGAAAGACGGGCCTCTCTATTTCGCAACGCGCAAGGGGCTCGGGTCCGTGACCCGGAGCACCTGGACCCTGGCCGACAAGATCGAGACGATGATCGAAAGAATCGCGCTGCGCCACGACCGGGACGGAGCCGTGGCCGACTCCCGGCTGGCCGCCCCGGGCGACCTCTCCACGAGCATCCCCTGGGACAGCGACAACGACGGCGGATGGACCTGTTACTGGGTGCTCTCCGAATGTTTCCGGTACAGGCTCACGGGCGACGAGGAGGCCCGGGCGCACTTCGACCGATCGCTGGAGCGGATGCTCTCCTTCCGCACCCTCAGCGGAACCGACCACTTCCTGGCCCGATCCATCATCCGCATCGACGGCTGCCGTCTTGACGACTGCGACGATCCCGATGACGGGGAATGGTTCCTCTCGCCGGACGGCGAGTGGTGGGTGAAGGCCGACACCTCGAACGACGAGGTGACCTCCCACATGTTCATGATGGGGCACGCCTATGACCTGTGCGCGGACGAGGAGCAGAAGCAGGCCATCGTCGAGCACGTGGACGGCATCATCGGGGGCATCATCGACAACGGGTACCGGCTCATCGATCCGCAGGACAACGAGTGCACCAGCCACGGCCAGTTCGATCCCCACTATGTCAACCGATCCATATCCGGCACGTTCGCCGACGGCGGCCGGCGCTCGGCCCAGATGCTGGGAGCCATCAACCTCGCCTATTATCTGACGGGCAAGCGAAAATACCTGGAGGCCAAGCGGGAGCTCATCGGCGAGCATCATTACGACAGGAACGTGATGAGCATCGGAGACGTATTTCAATACCCCTTCTGTGCGGGGAGCGGGGATTGCGATGAGCTGGCGTTCCAGGCGTTCGTGCCGCTCGTGCGCTATGAGTGGGATCCGGTTCTGCGTGAAAAATGGATGACCGGATGGCGTAGGCTATACAAACACCTGATCGATCAGGAGGACGCCTTCTGGGATGTGGCCAATGCCGTCTTCGAGGGGGAGAATATCGACTTCTTCCACTCGAAACGATGGTACCGCCGCTACCCGACCGACCTGGTCCGATGGGTGATTCACAATGAAGCCCGCATCGATGCCGTCCCGCCCCCGCTCTACTACCTCGTCAAAGAGCCGCAGGCGGACTACCGCGTTCGCTCGGACGGGCACATCTTCCCGGCCGACGAACGGCCGAACCAGCGACACAACACCCCGCAGTTCCGATTCTCGGGCGGCTGGAGCCCTCTCCGGGAGATGGACGGCGGCGATGCGCTGTTTCCGTACTGGTACGGCCGCTATTACGGTTTCATCGCCGGGTCCTGAGTGTGAATATACGTTGAAACGCAACCGCCCCCCTGTCGTTCCCGCGAAAGCGGGAACCCACAATTGTGCTCATTTTCTGGATCCCCGCTTTCGCGGGGATGACGGTGCAAGGGGCAATTCAGGTTTCTTCTGCAATCAGGATGCGAGCTTTGCCTGGTCTTTGATGACGACCGTACCGCACGAGGAGCACCTACCCTTGGTCTCGTCGGTCCATATCTCTACGTCGCGGCCACAGTCGGGACAGGCGTACATTTCAGGCACAGCCTTTGTGGTGGGGTCGGTACTCGGGCACTTCAGATCGATAGTATTGCTCATGCTTCTCCTCCTTTTGCCGGGTCGGTACAGTCGGCACATTTTCTGTTGATCTCCTCGTAAAGCTTGATCTGTTCTTCTATGCTCAATTTGGGTGTCGTCCGCGGCGGCCTCCTGCAATTTATGCAGCGTGTTTCCGCACAGAATTGGCAAAAACGGCAGTCCGGACACGGGTATTTTATTGCTTTGTTCTCTACGATTTGGTACCTTTACCCGAATCGCCCAAGAGAAACTAACAGGAGGTCCATTTATGACCGGGAAAGCTCCCATCCAATACCGGACCGTGGAGGATTGCGTCGATGATGTGATCGAAAGGGTCGGAAAAAAGATCGTTCTCGGACTGCCCCTCGGGCTGGGAAAGCCCAATCCCTTTGTGAACGCGATCTACCGCCGGGCCAAAGAGGACCCGGATATCGATCTCACCATCAGCACGGCCCTGTCGCTGGAAAAGCCCTCGTGGTCGAACGACCTGGAGCGCCGCTTCATGGAGCCCTTTGTCGAAAGGGTCTTCGGCGGCTACATCGACCTCGATTACATGCTCGATCTACGCAAAGGGAAGGTTCCTCCCAACATAACGATACGGGAGTTCTACACCAAGGCCGGCAGCACCATCGGACTGCGCCACGCCCAGCAGAACTACATCAGCTCGAACTACACCCATGTCAGCCGCGACGTGGCCGACAGCGGCGTGAACGTGGTGGCCCAGATGGTCTGCAAGGAGACCATCGACGGCAGGACCCTCTTCAGCCTGAGCTGCAATCCCGACGTCTCCCTCGACATAACCAAGCTGATGAGAGCCCAGGAGAGCGCGGGCGCCAAGATCGCCATCATTGCCCAGGTCAACCAGAACCTGCCCTTCATGTTCGGCGACGCCGTGGTGGAGCCCGAGACCTTCACGGGGGTCATAGAAAATCCACAATACGACTATCGGCTCTTCGGCACGCCCAAGATGTCGATAACCACGCAGGATTACATGATCGGCCTCCACACGAGTGCGCTCATCAAGGACGGCGGCACCCTCCAGATAGGCATCGGCTCCCTCGGCGACGCCCTCTGTTACGGGCTGCAGCTGAGACACGAGCGCAACGACGCGTACAAGAGGGTCCTCGCCGATCTGAACCTGTTCGGCAAGTTCGGGGCCGTCATCGACAGAGTGGGAGGGGTGGACCCCTTCGACGAGGGCGTGGTCGGCTCCACCGAAATGCTCATCGACGGGTACCTGCACCTGATGAAGAGCGGGATCGTGAAGCGAAAGACTTATAACAACGCACACGTTCAAAAGCTTGTGAACGAAGGCCGGATACGGGAGGAAGTCACCCCTGAGACCCTCGATGCGCTTCTGGAAGAGAGGGCCATCCACTCCGACCTGACCGAGCAGGATTTTCGCTTTCTCCGGGACTATGGCGTTCTCAAAGAAGAGTGCAGCTTCGAAGACGGCTTCATCACGGTCGGAGACGTCCGGGTCCCGGCCGACCTGTCGGACCCGGGCAGCATGGACGCGATCCGCTCTCACTGCCTGGGCGAGAGGCTGAAGAAGGGGATTCTCGTGCACGGCGGATTCTTTCTGGGGCCCGAGAGCTTCTATGAAGAGCTGAGGAACATGAGCGTGGAGGAGCGCAAACAGATCCACATGACGAGCGTCCTCAACGTGAACCAGCTCTACGAGAACGAGTACGGAAGCGAAGAGCTGAAGCGGCTCCAGAGAAAGCACGCCCGGTTCGTGAACGCGTGCCTCATGGTCACCCTCTCCGGGGCCGTGGTCTCCGACGGCCTCGAGAATTTCCAGACCGTGAGCGGCGTGGGCGGCCAGTACAACTTCGTCTCCCAGGCCCACGCCCTCCCGGACGGCCGCTCCATTCTGATGTGCAAGAGCACGAGAGCCAAGGGAAAAGAGGTCCACTCCAACATCGTCTTCAAGTACGGCCACATCACCGTACCCAGACACCTCAGGGACATCATCATCACAGAGTACGGGATCGCCGACCTGCGGGGAAAGAGCGACCACGAGATCATCGCGGCCCTGCTCAACGTCACCGACTCCCGGTTTCAGGAGACGCTGCTGAGAGAGGCCAAAGAGGCCAAAAAAATACCGGACGACTACCGGATCCCCGACCGGTTCAGGGACAATCTCCCCGAGCGGCTGGAGGGCGACATGTCGACCTTCAAGAAGGAGGGCTTCTTCCCGCCCTTCCCCTTCGGCACCGACTTCACCGCCGAAGAGCTCGTCATCGGAAAGGCCCTCAAGCTCCTCAAGGAGAAAATGGCGCAGGGGCTGAGCAAGGTATCCAGCCTGGGGCGGGCCATGACCATCGGCACGGTGCCGGAGAAGGCGAAGCCGTACCTCGAAAGGCTGGGGCTGGGGGCCCCCCACTCTCCCCAGGAAAAGATGATGCAGAAGCTGGTCGTTCACGCCCTGTCCCTGACGGGCAGCATATAACCCGACTCAAGTGAAAAGGAGCCGCCATGCTCGATAACAGAGAAGGCTTCCTCGACTTCGGAGAGATTGCCGCAAAGAGCAGCCGTCGCATCCGCAGGAATTACACCACGCCGATGCTCTACGAAGAGATCATCAAGAGCCGGGAAGGGCAGATCGCACACATGGGCCCGGTGGTCGTACGGACCGGCAGCTACACGGAGCGCTCCACCGATGACCGATACATCGTGAAGGAGCCGACCTGCGAGCAGAAGGTCTGGTGGAGCGGGAAGAACAAGGCCATCTCCGAAGAACACTTCGACACCCTGTTCCGCCGGCTCCAGGCCTACATGCAGAACAAGGATGTGTACATCCAGGACTGCCACACCGGCTGCGACCCCGACTACCGGATTCCGGTGCGGATCGTGACCGAGACGGCCTGGCACAGCCTCTTCGCCCGGAACATGTTCATTCACATTCACGACCCGGAGGAGCTCGAGCAGTTCGAGCCGGGCTTTACCGTGGTCCACACCCCGGGATTCAGCGCCATACCCGAGCTGGACGGCACGTCCTCGTCGGCCTTTGTCATCGCCCACATGGCCAAGAAGGTCGTACTCATCGGCGGGACCACCTATGCGGGCGAGATCAAGCACGCGGTCTTCACCATCACCGATTACTTCGTGCCCCAGGAAAAAGCACTCTCGGTGCGTTGTTCGGTCAATACGGGGGACGACGGAGATGTGGCCCTCTTCCTGGGCCGCTCCGGGGCCGGCAAGACGAGCCTGGCCGTCGATCCCGAGCGCAGGCTGGTCGGAGACGATCAGCACGGCTGGAGCGACAAGGGGCTCTTCAACTGGGAGCTGGGAAGCTATGCGAGGGGATTGAACCTCTCCAAAGAGATCGAGCCCTTGATCCACCAGTGCACCGGGCGGTTCGGCACCATCCTGGAAAATGTCTGCATCGACCCGGACACCCGGCGGCTCGATTTCGACGACTGCGGCCTGACGGAAAACACCCGGGCCGCCTACCCTCTTCCCCAGATGCCCAACACGATTCGGGAAGGAAGGTGCGGCCATCCACGGAACGCCTTTTTCCTGACCTGCGACCCCTATGGTGTCCTGCCCCCCATCGCCAGACTCTCACCGGAACAGGCCGTGTTCGCCCTCCTGTCGAGCTACACGCCGGAGCTGGCCGAGGCCGAGCATGAGCCCGCCGTCCGGGAGGCCCGTGTGCTGAACAGCGCCTGTTTCGGGGCCTCCCCGCTCGTGCTGAAGCCGCAGGAATACGCAAAGCTCTTCATGCAGAAGATCCTCGAGTACAGCGTGCGCTGCTGGCTCATGAACACGGGGTGGAGCGGCGAGCCGAAAGGCAGGGGCCGGCGGGTAGAGCTCGCCCACTCGCGGGCGCTGGTCCACGCCGCGGTAGGCGGAGGGCTGGACCATGTCGATTACGAAGTGGACCCCATCTTCCAGTATGAAATACCGAAGTCATGCCCGGGGGTCCCAGAGACCATCCTCAATCCGCGCAGCGCGGCCGGGGACGAGGGAGAGTACGAAGTGAGGGCGAACCGACTCGCCTCGGACTTCATGATGGACTTCACTCACTTCAAAGCGGACATGCCGGAAAGCATTCAGGAGATGCTCTCGCGCATCGTCCTGCTCGAAGACACCCTCGACATCATGGACCAGTTCCGGCTCACCATCTGAGGAGCGAAGGCGTTTCAGGTCAGATACACCGCCCTACCGATTCGGCGATCGCCCCGAGCTCCTCCATGAGCCTGGAAAAATTCGACGGAGTGAGTGACTGAGGACCGTCCACCAGGGCTTCTTTCGGGTTCGGATGGATCTCTATGATGAGCCCGTCCGCACCGGCGGCAATCGCAGCTTTCGCTATCGCCGGAACCAACGAGTAGTGACCCGCGGCGTGGCTGGGGTCGACGATCATGGGCAGGTGGCTGGCCGCCTTGACCACAGGGATCGAGCTAATATCGAGGGAAAAGCGGATGCTGTCTTCGAACGTCCGGATCCCTCTTTCACACAGAACCACCCGGCTATTGTCCTGAGACAGAAGATAATCGGCCGCTGTGAGCCACTCGGTGACCGTGGCCGAAAGCCCCCTCTTGAGAAGGACCGGGTGCTTGCTCCTGCCGGCCTCGGTGAGCAGGCTGAAGTTCTGCATATTGCGGGCCCCGATCTGGATCATGTCCGCATGCTCGGTAACAGGCGTTATATGTTTCGGGTCGATCAGTTCGGTGACAACGGACAGGCCTACCTTCTCGCCGACCTCGGCCAACAGCTCCAGTCCCGATTCACCCAGACCTTGAAAGCTAAAGGGCGAAGTTCGAGGCTTGAAAGCTCCGCCGCGCAGTATGGAAGCACCCGCCTCTTTTGCGGCCCGGGCGGCCTCCAAGAGCTGCTCTTTGCTCTCCACCGCACACGGTCCGGCCATGACCACAATACGCTTGCCTCCAATCTCCACATTGCCGACCGAAACGGTGCTGCCCTCCGGCTCGAAATCGCGTGAAGCGAGTTTGTAAGGCTTCATGATGCGGGTCACGCTGTCCACCCCGGGAAGCACGGCGAACACGTCCGTGTTCAGCTGGCCCGTGTTACTTCCGAGTAAGGCCACCACCGTCTTCTCCGTGCCCAGGTTCAGCTGGACATCCATCCCGAACGACTTGGCGCGATTGACTACCGCGTCCACTTCTTCCTGGGAACTTCCCCTTCTCATTTCGACTATCATTGTGCTTTTTCTCCATCTTTTTCGCGGAGCCCGGTGCTCACATACGATTTTAACCCGAAAAAGGATGGTACGTATATGCCATGAGACTGTCAACGTAGCCTGGCCGGGCCCCATTCAGGCGTTGTCGGTGCTTACAAAAGATTCACAATTTTCCCTTTCATGCACATAAACCCGACCTGCTTCTGAATGAATGTCTCAATTCAGAAATGAATTACACTCCAACGA
>CAZFWM010000066.1:19510-26211 GCA_964522545.1 uncultured Thermodesulfobacteriota bacterium | reverse complement strand
ATAAGTAGCAGAACAGAGAATTTGTCCAACTATGAGAAGGCAAACGACCCAAGGATAAAGTACTATCGCGACGAATTGAATCAAAGAGCATTGTTCTGGCGGGATCTTATTGCCGGGCGTACTCCGGCGAAGCAGAAAGAGAGGGAAGAACGGGACGGACCGAACAGAATGGAGCTCCCTCTGACTTCGATCTGGGACCAGGGCCCTCCCTATAACAACTTATGCCCCCTCGGAGATGGGGGCCGCACCGTGGTTGGATGTGGGGCCACAGCCGCAGCTCAGGTCATGAGATACTGGACCTGGCCGCCATCAGGCGAGGGGAGTCACTCTTACACGTGGGATGGTGACGATTCCTGCGGCGCGTCCGTAGGAGGGAAAGTCCTAAGTGCCACTTTTTCGGATACATATGATTGGCAGAACATGCCCGATAATTGTCAATGGGGCTGCACAGTGGCCGAAAGAAATGCGCTGGCTGAACTTAACTATGAGGTAGGGGTTGCCCTTGAAATGGATTATGGGGTGTGTGTTTCATTATGTTTTACAGACGCTATTGCTGCCGCTCTGGAGAATCATTTTCACTATGACATCGATGCAGACTACTCAGAACTCGACACAGAAGGGACGACGGAAGAAATCCAATGGCTTCGACCTGTGGTGTTCAGGGGAGAAGACGCAGCCGGAAATGGACACTTCTGGGTTGTAATGGGCTATGACAAAGGGACAGATCCCGACAGACAGTTTCTGATGCTCATGGGGTGGGGTGATGCGCCAGGATGGTACACACGAGATAGCGTACCGCACGGATTGACAATTGACCAATCATATATCTTTCGCATAGCCCCTGAGGATGTTGTGAGGTTCGTCGGCGCGAGCGATGCCGGGGATGGAACTCCCAACAATCCATACGAGAATATCGAGGAAGCGCTCGCAGAAGCGCCCAACGGAGCTACTTTAATATTCAAAGCCGGATCCGATAACAGGTTTAGCCTGCCCACACTTCTCATCGATCGACCTTTCTTTCTAAAAGGAAAAAACATAACGATCCGTGAGGAATCATATTGAAAGGAGACCCATGATGAAGGGAAAGAATGTCAATGCGGCAATCACTATGGCCTTTCTGGCCCTGGCCTGGGTCCTGCCCACTCTGGGCTGGATGGCGAGCCCTTCGTACCAGGTCCCGGCTCATGTCCCGGACAGCGGGGGCCTGGAGAGCGCCTCAGGGGGCTACATCCAGGTCGGTGCCATCGGGCAGTCCACGCCCAACGGATTTTCTCAGAGCGCAAGCTATCGCAACCGGGCCGGCTACATTGCCCAGCTCTCGATGCTGGTCGGCCAGGAGTGCTGGGACGACGACGGCGACGGCTATGACGATGAGGCGTGCGGCGGCAGGGACTGCGATGATTCCGACCCGGCCGTGAACCCCGGTGCCGAAGAGATCTGCGACGACTGGATCGACAACGACTGCGACAGGCTCGTCGACGCCGGAGACCCGGACTGCCCTGGGGTATTCATCCTGGAGTTGGATGCCTCCTACGCGGCGGGCTATCTGATTCTGGACTATACCATAGGCACGCCTGAGCCGGCCGTGTGGCGGAACTACCTGATTCTGACGTACCCGGCAGTACAGGTCATCCCCCTATGGGCGATCTCGCTGCCGGTGATCGATCCCCCCTTGGATCTGCCGATTACTTTCCCCTTCCCGAGCGTGGGCCAGTTAGGGACCTGGACCGGCCTGTTCACGGCAGAGGGTCCCCAGGTCGTTAAGTTTGGTTGGGTGGATACCGGCGGGCCGGAGTAATTGCCAATGAATGTAGGCCTGGAATTCACCCTCGCCCGCGTAGACAAAACACGCGCAGACAAAACAAAGGAGGAGAGGCCATGAAAAGCAAGCCGATCACGAGTTTCGTCATTTTATCGGCCCTGTTATTTTCCCTGTCCGTTGCCCGGGCCGAGGTCCCGGGACAGATCAATTACCAGGGATTTCTCACTGATGACGTGGGGGCCCCTATCGACGGGGATGTTCCGATGAATTTTGCCATCTATGATGAGGTGACAGGAGGCAATAAGATCTGGCAAGAGGGCCCGATCACGGTTCCGGTGTCCGAAGGCGTGTACAACGTGGTTCTCGGCCAGACCGCTCCGATCACCCCGGAACTGCTCGACGGACCCAGGTGGCTGGAGGTGATCGTGGATGGCGAGTACCTGGAGCCCAGGGAGCGGATTGTGAGCGCTCTGTTCGCCATAAAAGCCGAGACCGCGAACACTGCCATAGAAGCCGAGAATGCGGACACCGTGGACGGGGTCCATGCGGCCGCCCTTGAGGAGTCGGCCGAGATCGTGGCCGAGATCGACGCCCATGAATCGAAACCATCGGTTCACCATCTGCGATATACCAATGCCGAGGCGGTGGCGGCCGCTGCCGCGGCAGGAATGGAGGAGACAGCCGAGATCGACGCCGACATCGCCTCCCACGCAGCCGATGCCGAGGCCCACCACATAAAGACCACGAGCTTCGCCACCCTCACGGACGACGCCTCCGATGCCCAGATCCCGGATGACATCACGATCAATTACTCAGCACAGGCCGGCTACGCCACGGCCGCCGGAGACGCCAATACCGTGGACGGGTATGAAGCCTCAGAGATCATTGACGCGGCGGCCGACGAGGCGCGAACTCCCATATCGAGCGCGCCCTTTACCATCACCGAAGCCGGCTCATACTATCTCACCCAGAACTTGAGTGTGTCGGGTACGGATAACGCTATATCCGTTCAAATCAGCGGTGTAACCATCGATCTCAATGGGTTTACGCTTTTTGGCGACAGCAGTGCTTCCTCACACGGCATTTATATAGAAGAAGGTTATAGTGATGTGACTGTGAAGAACGGAAACATAGTTTTCTTTGGATTTGGAATTTTTACACCCGAGGCTGGTTTGCTGCCAAGGGGGCATCGAATATTGGGGGTTACGTGCATGGTCAACATTCGCAGTGGGATTCTTCTTAATGGAAATGGACATGAGGTCCGGAACTGCGTAGCCATTGAAAACAATGAGGATGGAATCAAATTGAGTAATGGTGGTGGTCATATAGTAAAAGACAACATCGCCTATAATAATGATCTTTTTGGAATCTGGGTTGAAGCACAAAGCCTCGTGGACGGGAACACGGCCTATAACAACGGTACCAACATGAGTTCCTGCTCCACATGCACCTTCGGCCTGAACCACGCGCCGTGATCAGCAGCAGGTCGGCTCGTCCGCACAGCCGCAGGTCGCCTCTTTCTCTCGGAATAGGGCCTGCTTAATCAGCGCAAAGGCGCACCCTACCCCGCTGTCCACCGCGATGGCCTCGGCCGGGCAGTTGAGGCGGCACGCCCCGCACTCCATGCAGGCATCGGGGCGGGCGAGCTGTGTTACGCGACCGTTCTGACTGTACACGGCATGTGGGCAGACCGAGCTGCACATGCCACAGCCGGTGCAGATCTCAGAGTCGAATCGAAGTGTGTTGATCTCGGACGGCGAGCTCATCATCGTTCTCCCAGGAATTGAACAAGTGAAAAGGCGATCATCAGTACGAGGCTTGAGCCAAAAGACCAGGCCATCTTGGGGATATATTTTGCGATCTCCCGCTTCACGGCGCTCTTCGAAGTGAATGTGGTCGCCCCTGTGAAGTTCAGGGCCAGGAAGGCGGTGAGCGGGGGCATGGCCAGCATGTAGACGAGGGCCCAGCCGAGCCTCAGCCATAGGGCTTCTGTCGAGGCGCCCGCAAAGGAGGTCAGGGCGAAGGGGAGTGCCACCGCCGCACCCAGGATCAACCCCTTCGAGCTGAACTCGGATGTGGGGAGCCAGGGGAGCAGGAGGGGAAAGAGGACCGAGCCGGCCAGGAAGGCGGCGACCACGGCCGCCGAGGCCAGGGGACCGCTGAGGAAGAAGAAGACTCCCGCCGCAATGAACATGGGGATGAGGACCTGAACCAGCTCGACCGGGATGAGGATCGCCCTGTCGAACAGGGGAAATCTCACCCGCCGCATCTCCGGCGTGGCCTCGCCGGTCTCGAGATAGGCCGGCAGGTCGGCCGCCCGGACGGGCCCGTAGGCGACCTTGAAGCCGGTGCGCTTCTTCACCTCGTGGGCCGAGACCCCGGGGGCCCCGAGCTGGGGCAGAACGAGCCTGCGGTGCCCGACCATGTCCTTAAGCCCGGCCGCCTCGATTCTGCGTACCAGCTCGTCCGTACCGAAGGTCCCCTTTCCCGCGGCGCACCAGACATTGATCCCCACGGTGTCCAGGACCAGTATATGGGCGTCCCGCCCGGCCAGTGCCGACCGCAGGGCATCGAAGCTCAGGGTGTAATTGGCCGTGACGAAGACGGGCGAGTCCATGGTTGGATTTCCCAGGGCGTACAGGCCGGGCTCGACCCGGTGCTGATCTCGCCTGTATCCCCAGCGGGCCAGGAAATGCTTCCAGCGGTCGGCCGGGGTGATGACGCTGTCGGTTTTCCTGTGGGGGTTTGACTTGACCGGATCGTTGCCCTGTCCGGCAGGGGCGCAGCAAGCAGCGCCCCTGCTATCGTCTTCCATTTTCATGTCAATATCTCCTTCATCATCGGTCCGAGCATTCCCTTGACGCTCTCGGCAAAGGCGTCGGCCTTGACCAGGGAGATGCAGCAGACCTGACCGCCCGACTCCCAGCTGATGAGGGCGAACTTGTCACCGGCCTTCACGCCGGCCCTCTCCCTCACGTCTTTCGGGAGCACGATCTGCCCCCTCGCGTCGACCGAAACGAGGGCGTCGATCTTGCAGCAGCCCACGCCCGGGGCCGGAGAGCAGCTCCCCGAGCCGGCGGCGTCTTTCTTTTTTTCTTTCTTCGGCATGATCTCGGTATCCTCCTGCGTGAATTCCAAATATTCAGCGACTTCTGATTATTCAGAATAATCAGTTTGGAGGCTTTTGTCAAGACCCCGGATGTGATATTTCTTTTTCTGTCATACAGGCAGGGATGATTCGATGCGTTCCACCAAGAGCAACATAACCCCCGTCATCGTCGGCGTCGGGCAGGTCGCGAACCGGAACCGGGATCCGGAATCGGCCCCGGAGCCCCTCGATCTTATGGAGGAGGCGGCCCTGCGGGCCCAGGCCGATGCCGCGGCCAAGGGGCTTCTCGAGCACCTCGACACGGTCTACGTGCCCAACATCCTGTCGTGGGCCTACACCGACCCGGCCGGGTACCTGGCGGCGCGGATCGGGGCCCGGCCCGCCGAGCAGGGCTACACCTGCATCGGCGCAACCGCCCCCCAGTGGTTCACGGTCCGGGCGGCCGAGCGCATCGCCCGGGGCCTGAGCGAGGTCGCCCTGGTCTGCGGGGCCGAGGCGATGCACACCCTGCGGGCCGCAGCACGCAGCGGCCGCACCCTCCCCTGGAGGATCTGCGGCGAACCTCCGGCGACCATCGGGGACAAGCGCGAGCCCCAGAGCGCGCTCGAGGTCGCCTACGATCTCCTCCTGCCGCTCCATCTCTACGCCCTCTACGAGAACCGGCTCCGGTACGAAGAAGGCCTCACCCTCGAAGAGCACCGCAGGAGGCTCGGCGGGCTCTGCGCCTCCCTCTCCCGCGTGGCCTCGACCAACCCCTACGCGTGGTTCCCCGAGCCGAGGTCGGCCGGCGAGATCGTCGAGGTCACCCCAGCAAACCGGATGGTGAGCTACCCCTACACCAAGTACATGTGTTCCATACTGGACGTGGACCAGGCCGCGGCCGTGATCCTCACCAGCGAGGCGAAGGCCCGGTCCATGGGCATTCCTGCCTCGAAGATGGTCTACCCCTGGTCGGCGGCGCAGGCATCGGACGTCTGGATCCTCACCGAGCGGCAGGACTTTCACGGCTCTCCCTCTTCGAGCGAGGCCGCGGCCAGGGCCCTGGAGCTTGCAGGGATATCGATCGACCAGGTCTCTCTCGTCGACCTGTACAGTTGCTTCCCCTGCGCACCGCAGATCACGAGGAGGGCACTCGGAATCGCCGGGCACGATGCGAGGCCGCTCACGATCACGGGGGGCATGCCCTATTTCGGCGGCCCGGGCAACAACTACACCTTGCACGCGATCTGCCGCATGGTCGAGCTCCTCAGGGAGGACCGGGAGAAGATCGGGCTCATCCACGCCCTGAGCTGGTACTACTCCAAGCACTCCTATGGCCTCTACGGAGGCACTTCAAAGGCATCCCCCTTCGTCAACGAGGAGAAAATCCCGGGGCAGCCGGACCTCGACCGAATCCGGGGCCCCCGTGTGGTCGCCGAGGCAAAAGGCCGGGCCACGGTGGAGACATTCTGCCTCTTCCACGACCGCGAGGGCACCCCGTCCAAGGGGCTGGTGATCGGCCGCATGGAGAATGGGTCGAGGTTCCTCTCCTCGGTCCAAGGGGGCGAACCGGTCCTCGAGGAAATGATGAAGGAAGAGGCCATCGGAAGAGAGGGGACCGTGCGCCACGATGAAGCCACAGGGCGCAACGCCTTCGACTTTCGGTAGGTAATTATTATTCGAAAATATTAACTCAAAGTCGCAAATATGGGAACAATTATTCATGTATCGCTTTAAACATATAAACTAACCAATTGTTTTTAAGGCAAAATTCTGGCCTTTTAAAATTGTTCCATCGGAGGGCCGACCTCCGTGTCGGCCGGGGCCGAAAGCGGCCGACACAGAGGTCGG
>CAZFWM010000066.1:0-19500 GCA_964522545.1 uncultured Thermodesulfobacteriota bacterium | reverse complement strand
TTTCCTCGGGGGGGCCCCCCGTGGGGGGGGGGGGGGGCCTTATGGGCCCTTTTTTGCGGGGGCCCCTCCGGATCATCATTCCCCGGATAAATTGCTTTCCTATACAACCAACTTAGTCCGGGCACCGGATCTCGGGGAAGGTCCCCTCAGGAACCGACGATGTGAGACCGAGAAAATAGCTCCCGGACCAGACCAGGAGCCCGGCCTGGAGCAGTGCCCCGCACCGGCCGGCCGGCGGGTCGGCGTCGGCCCAGGCGGTCATGCCCGCGAGGACCGCGGACTCGGAGACGAGCAGATAGGCGGCGCTCAGCTCGAGCAGCAGCTCGTAGGCCGAGCCTGCGAAGGCCCCACCCTCGAGGATCTCCTCCCACACGGCCCTGCCCGAGGCCACCGAACCCTCGCCCCAGATCTCGACGAGCTCGGCCATCCATGCCCATTTGAGCGACGGCGGATGGAGGAGACGGTCATGGGCGCTTTCGAACCGATCGAGAGTGTCGAGCTCGATGCTAGGGCTCTCACAGTCGAGGAACCCTTTGCAGGCGAGCAGGCCCTCCACAGGCGGGGTCCCTTCGGGCGGGTTCTCCAGGGCCACCTCGATGTAGCCGAAATTGTAGCCGTACAGCAAGAGGAACAGCGGGACCGAAAACCTGGCGCCCGAGAGGACCGAGGCGTCGCTTCCGTGGCGCCCGAGCTCGAGCAGGCCGGACGCGGCCGCGACGAGGGCGTCGAAGATGGATCGTTCGAATCCGGCCGGGGCCTCCCCTTCATGCCCGTGGCCGTGGCCGCCATCGATGGAGTCGCGCAGCCAGACCCCGCCGAAGTACCCGGAGATGTAAAGATCCCCCAGGAGGACCTCTGCGGGTGGTGCATCCGGATCGCCCAGGGCGCTCAGGCAGAGGAGGTCGAGGGAGCCCATGGGGAGGTCGCCGAGGAAGAAGGCGGCTCTCGAAGGCCCCGCCCCTTCGGCTTCACAGAGGGCCGAGGCGAGCGAGGCGATCCGGCCCTCATCGACCACGAATGCCGGGTTCGGCCAGAAGGGGTAGGCGGGGATGAGCACCTCGGCCGAGGGCTCCTCTATCTCCCCGTGGCAGCCGCAGGAGAGAGAGACGGCCAGGACTGCTGTGAGGAGAAATGGAATGGATAGCGTTCGCTTCATTTGAAAGGATTTCATTTTGATCCTTCTTTCAGCAATTGTCTTATTGAGCACACATAGCTCCATGAGGTCATTGCGAGGGGCAAAGCCCCGAAGCAATCCACTGGACATGGCACGTCGGGATGTCCGGCGGGTTGCTTCGGCACTTTGTGCCTCGCAACGACCAATATTGAACTCCCATGGAAGTCGAGGTGTTTTCTTTCATAAGATCCGATCCAGCAAAGGCATGCCCACATCCACGAGCAGAGTCGTAAACGGATCCCTCGGCGGGACCTCGAAGTCCGAGACGTCCGGGCTCATCCAGGCCACCGGATCCTCTTTCTCGAGCAGGCCCGTGAGGTAGAAAACGTGGATGCGGCGCAGGCCGGCGGCCATGGCCGCCTCGATGTCCGCCTCCAGCTCTTCGGGACACGAGTACCCGAGGGCCCCCTCCAACCAGCCCGGCCAGAGCACGAGGCCGACGACGACCGATGCAGAATCGCCGAAGATCTCCCTCGCCTTCTGGGAGTACCGGTAGACCAGGTCGCTCGTGAAGGGCATCCCCGCGTAGCCCCGGTACATGGTCCGGTAGACCATGAAGTCCACCTCGTCCCAGTGCACGCCCGAGACCGGGACGTCGAAGGCGTCCTGGATGCCGCGGTCTCCGTCGGAGTAGTCGTCCAGCACAAAGGGGAAGGAGATCACGTGGACCTTGAACCCGTGGGCGTGGCAGTGGTCGACCAGGGTCCGGTAGTTCGCCACGGACCGGGCAAAACAGGCCGGATTGCGGTGCTCGAGAAAGAGACGGTAGATGTCCAGTAGGCGGAGCTCCGCCAGGTAATCGTCGATCTGCTCCACCACCTGGACAGGGGTCTCCATGTCCACCACGACCCACTCGACCGGCAGGGCTTCCTCCTCGGCCCAGGCGATCATGGCCTTCACGGCGTCGAAGAAACGGTCGAAGTTCGCCTCGTTCGGGTAGACGCCGGCCTCGACGGGGAGGGTGATGTAGGGCCGCACATGCACGCCGGCGGCCGCGGCCTCGCGAAAGATCCGGGCCATCTCCGGATCGCGGGTGAGGATCTTTTCCTCGCGCAGCTCCGTGTAGAGCTCGGCCCCCATCTCCGCAAAGAAGGGGTACCATTCGGCCAACACGTCGGGGCCGGTCTCGTGAGGCCACAGGGCGTAGCCGTAGACCGGGTCGACCTTCTCCCCGTCTGTCCCATGACATCCCGATGCGACGAGAGTCATGAGGATGCTCAGCACGACCATCTGTACTCTCAGCATCAGCGCCACGACGATCCCTCTTCGCCTTTCAGTAGACCAATCAATCCGAGACTGCCGTCACGGTACCAGATAGGAGGTTCTCCGGGCAACGGCCGTCACGTTACGAAATTCCGGACATTGTGATATACTTGCTCTGTTGCACTTGAAGCGAAATTCTTCTCAATCTACGAGCAGACAAGGCACATCCAAAGATCCGACCATGAAGCAGAACTCAACCGCCATCGCTCTCGCCCTGGTCATCGTGGGATGGATGGCACCGCAGCGAGCCCTTCCGTGCGGTATGGCCACCCACGGAGAGGTGGCCCACCGGGCCGTGTGGGCCTTCGATTCAGAGGCGTACCCCCTTTACGGTCAGCGCATCCTGGATCACCCGGACGCGCTGCAGGCAGGGGCACGATTTCCGGACTGGGGCTATGCCTTCGGCTACCACGACGAATCAGAGGCCGCCCACTGGGACCCCTTTATTCGGGCCGCCGCAGACTACCTTCACCGGACCTACCCTCCCCCGTGGGACGAGGAGACGGAGAAGTCGGCCGTCTTCCTGCTCGGCGTCATGGCCCACAACGTGGCCGACGATTCCTGGCACACGCAAGGGAGAGAGGGATTTCTCAAGGTCATGGGCCACCAGGACTTTCACGGCAGCTTTGAAGAGGCCCACACGGTGGGCGACTTCGGCGGGGACGTGCTGTGCGCCTACGAGCTGAACCTGAGCTGGATGGCCGCTTCCTGGTACGTGCCGGTGGAGGACATGGCACAGGTCTACCAAGACCTGGGGTATACACGGGTGACGCCCGAGATCCTCACCTTTTACAACTACCTCCTCTTCCTCGGCTCCCACGCCGAGAGGCTGTGGGCCGCGGCCCTGTTTCCCATGTTTGCGACAACCTCCCCCTTCATGGTGGAGCAGTTCCACGACTACTACACGGGCGGTCTGGCCGAGATGGCGACATGGACCGCCTGGCGCTGGCCGGATGTGATCGACTGGATGGAAAGCGGGGCCCCGGCAGAGGCTCTCCCCGTTGATCGGCACTTCCTCTCGCTCGATGACCACCTCATGGGGCGGATGAGCGCTGCCCTCGAGCTGCTGTGCAGGGATGATCTGAAGGTCTCGATGGAGCGGACCGGCCGCGGGGTGACCTTCAAACTCGACTTCCCTCGCAGCGGCCCGCCCGCCCTTGGGCCCGAAGCCTCTCTCCCCCTGGCCGATGGCCGATCAGCGGCCTACACCGTCGGTATCCCGTACGCCTACCTGGGGACCAGCCTCGCCGTGGGGGACTTCGATCGGGACGGCCTTGAGGATCTGGCCATGGGTGGACCCGGGTACGGCCTTCAGGGTCACCCCCAGCTCGGGGTGGTCCACGTGACCTACGGAATGGATGCGATCGCCGGAGGCGGGCCGGTCGATCTGTCCGGCCGGGGCGCGGACATAACCCTGACCGGCGCTGATGAGTTCGGGCGCTTCGGCTGGGCCCTGGCCGTGGTGGACCTCAACGCCGACGGCCTGGACGACCTGGCCGTCTCGGCGCCCACGGTCGGCTCTCTGTCCAGCCAGTACCGAGGCAGGATCTTCGTCTACTACGGCACTCCTGAAGGTACGGGGCTCTCGGCCGAACCGGGCCTGACCATCGCAGCCGATGAGGACGACACCAACCTCGGCTGGAGCCTCACCTCGGGCGACTGTGACGGCGACGGCCGTGCCGACCTCATCATCGGGGCTCCCCTCGCCCGGGACCGCGGCACACAGAGGGGGCTGGCGGCCCTGTTCCTCTCCTCCACCCAGCGATCGCCGGGAGGGTTGATCCCTCTCAGCGAGGCCGACTGGTCTGCCGCGGGCGAGAAGGACTACGACTGGTTCGGCTATCACGCCGCCGTCGCCGAGGTCCCTGGCGGGGGCCGGCTCCTGCTCGTCGGAGCGCCAACGGCGAACAGCAAAGAAGGGCTGCAGAGCGCGGGCAGGCTGTATGGATTCGACATCACCCCACAGGGCCGAAGCCGCGCGGGGACGCCTCCGGTATTCACCCTCACCGGCACCGGCGAGTTCGACAAAACAGCATCCTGCTTCGCCCTGGGCGATCCCCTCAGCTCCGGAGAGACCCTCCTGGCCGTCTCCTCCCCCACGATGCAGATCGGCGAAAACGTCCAGTCCGGCTCCATCGCCCTCATCCCTCTGGACGGCCTCCAGGGGGATCTACGCCTGGATGAGGTCGAACCGCTGACCATTTTCTACGGGGATCAGGCCTTTGCCCGCCTGGGATGGCGGATCGAGTTTTCAGACTTCAACGGGGACGGCACCGACGACCTGTGGGCGGCGGAGCCCTGGCGGAAGACCGGATCGAGCATGGAGGCGGGCGCCCTCTACCTGTGGCTCGGGGGAGGGACCTTTCCAGCCGGACCCGTCATGGACTGCCCGACGAGCGCGACGCTGGCCATACAGCCCCCGGCTCCCCGGACCCTTTTTGGCAGCACCCTCGCCTTTCCCGACTTCAACGGGGACGGGGCCGACGACGTGGCCGTTGCGGCCAGACGGGCCTCGAACGGCGCCCGGCTGGCCGGGGCGGTCTACCTGAGCCTCTCACCAGGCGGCACCCGCGGCTTCTGAACTCTACATCAAAACCTCAAGAGAATATCGAACAGCAGAACAAGGAACCGCAGAATTTCGAAGGAAAGAAGGTTCCAATTTCCTCATTACCAACCTTCTGCGGTTCGATATTCCTTGTTCAATATTCGATATTCTCTTTTTTAATGCGGATCAGCCGCGCCAGGAATGAAGACCGGCCCTTTCACCGCGCCCGGTAGTAGAGGACCGGGTTGAGCTGGAGCTCCAGGTCTTCGAGGTTGTCGATGGCGAGGCGTCCGCGATGGTAGAGGTACTCCACGTGGGCCGCCGTCTCTTCGAGTGCGAGGAGCACCTCGTAGCCCGAGACCTTGTGGAAAAGACGGTTCGAGATTTCCTTGATCGTCTGCCGCTCCCGGCATATCCCGAGCACCTCGCCCAGCCGCTCCGCATGGAATGCCTCGATCGCCTCGATCCTCCCGTAGGGATCCTCCATGACATTCTGGTGCCCGCCCAGGGCCTTGCTCAGGCCGGCAACGGACTTGATCTTCTTGAGCGAAGCCAGGTAGTGACCGAGCCCTGTGTACCGGGCGATCGCCTCGGGGGCCTGGTGGGGAGTGATATCGGAGAGGAGGTGGTCGCCTGCGAACAGGACATCGTCGACCTGGATGCACACCTCCCCCGGACAGTGGCCCGGTGTGTGGAAGATCCGGAACATCCCCTCGATCGGCTCCTCCTCTTCATTCAGAAAAAAATCCACCGTCTCGGAGCAAAGGAAGTTCTTTCCGGCCTTGTACAGCCCCATCAGCCCGTTGCGGGTTGACTCCGATATCCCGACCTGGTCGAGAAAGAGACGGACATTCCTGGCCATGACCAGGATGGTCTCCTCGAGGTTGATGATCTGCCGCGCGTCCAGCTCGTGGATTCCAATCCTTGCCTGCGAGTGGGAACGGAAAAAAGAGAGGCTTCCGAAGTGGTCGATGTGGCCGTGAGTGAAGAGCAGGAGCTCGATATCGCCGGGCGTGACCTTCTCGCCGAACCGCTGGCAGACCTCCTCGATCCCCTTGATCAGCTCGCTGTTGCTGTCACCCCAGCCGGAGCCGAGGTCGATGAGGGCCACCTTCTCGTCGGCCAGGACCAGGTAGACGTTGGTGTAGTGGCCCGGAAAACTCTGGATCGGGATGCAGTAGATCCGCACCCCGCCCGAGGTGGTGTGCCGGGCGATGTCTTTGGGCTTGGTTGAAGCAGACTGTTCGTTCATTTGGTCACGCTTTGTTTTTAATTGGTTTCTATTCTCTCTGCGCCTTTGCGTCTCTGCGTTAAAACTCTTCAACGGAAATAATTGGATATCTTACGCGTTCAATTCAGCCATACCGCCCGTACCGCCTGGCGCACTCGATCATGGCGCGCACGTTCTCCGGCTTTGCGTTGGGCGGCACTTCGCAGCCCGAGGAGAGGATGAACCGGCCCTCCCTGCCCACCTCTCGTATGAGCTTGCGGCAGTAAGCCCTCACCTCCGAGGGCGAGCCCCGCGTGAGGAGGCTTGGGTGCACGTCTCCCATGAGAGTGTACCTGTCCCCCAGGACCTTCCGGGCCCGGAAGATGTCGGAGTAGCCGTCCAGCTGGAAGTAGGTCCCCTCCGGGAGATCGGTCATGTGCTCGAAGTTCCGGTCCCAGTTCCCGTCGCAGTGAAAGCCCATGACGATGCCGTGGCGCGCGAGATAGTCGGCCATGTGCCTGATGCCGGGGTGGGCGAACCTACGGTAGTGATCGGGGGAGATGAAGTCGTTGGAGGTGCGATGCACCAGGAGCAGGAAGTTCCGGATCCCCACGGCCTCGCAGGCCTGCCGGGCGATGACCGCATAGCTGCGGCTCAGCTTCATGGCCGCCTCCTCCAGCTCGTCGCCCCGGTCGTACAGGTCGAGGGAGAATGCCTCGAGGCCCCGGGCCATGGAGAAGATGTCCAGGGGCGCCTCCAGGGAGAATCCCGGGAAGAAGGGGATCCCCTTGAGCCTCCAGCGCGCGAGCTCCACGATCCACTTGGCCCCCAGCCTCGTGATGTTCGGCAGGAGATGGGTGGCCCAGAAGCGCGGCCCGCCCTTCTTTCCAGAGGCGCGCGAGACCAGGAGCTCAAGGAAGTCGAGGTAGGGAAATCCCCACGGCAGGGGGTAGCGCAGAATCCTCTCGTAATCCTCCTCCCCCATCAGGGCCCCGGCCCCCGGAAACTGGAACCGCTGGACATCCCCGCCCTCCCCTTCCATGAACGAGGGCTTCATACCGACGCCCGCCCCCCAGACGATCTCGTAGTCGGGTGCGTCCATGGTGACCGGAAGGGGGTACATGGCATCCCAGGGCCCGACCTCCCAGAAGCAGAGATCCATGGCCCTGCGGTAGGCCTTCATGGACCGGGTGAACTCGGCCACGGGCACCCCGGCGTAGGAAGCGGCGAAGTAATAGATCAGGGGGATGCAGGGAACCCGGTCCGGGATCCCGCCCCGGAGCACGGTGGCGAGTCTCTCATTGAAGGACATGGGCGAAGCGGTCATCCCTGTTCTGCTCCTCTGTAATCGAATACTGGGAAAAGCAGACCATAGCACATCAAATCCGAAAAATGCAGTGGGCTACGAGGGCCTTCAGCTTGTCGGCACCTCTTTCGGGTGGAAGCAGGCGTCGAGGCACTCGCTCGACAGGGGGGGGAGCTCTTCCAGCGAGGTCCCGATCGACCCCTCGCCGAGGGCGCCGTCGAGGAGGTTCGTGATGTTGAGGTGGCAGGGGCAGGGGTTGCCGTCGATCGCCTTGGCCTCGTCCCGGAGCCAGTAGAAGGTGGTTTGGGTCGGATACAGGTAGCCGAACTCGTAGGCCGTGGGGTTTTCACGGAATCGGGCGAGGCGCTCGGGCGGGTACCGGTAGCTCGATGCTCGCTTCGAGACGATCTCCCTGGCCAGGATCCTCGCCGCCACGGCCTCGGCAAATGCCTGCAGGGCCTTCAGACCGCCCTCGTCGTCCATGCCGAGCTCGGCCTTTCGCCCGGCCACCACGCCCCGGTAGAGGCCGTGGACGTGGTCCGCCCTGAGGGCCGTGACCTCCAACCCTGCCAGGAGCTCCTCGAACCAGGGCAGGGCCCGGCGCGGGACCTCGGCCCGCAGAGCAGAGAGGCGGTCGCAGTATGCGTGATACGTCTCGGCCAGCGCGCCCAGCTCGGCGAGCACGCCCCGTTCGAAGTCCCGGATCTTGGGCCGGCCCCAGCGGCGGAGCTCGCTGAAGAGGACCTTTTCAGGCTGGGCGTGGATGTCGACGAGCAGTCCGAAGTCGTCGGCCGTCTCGTACCCGATCAGGTAGGCGATCAGGTTGCCCTCCAGGAGGTCCCGGCCCTGGGCCTCGGTGACCTCGCACAGGAGATCGAAGACCTCGTCTCCCGCGGGCCCGAATATCCGGGCGAACCGGCGCACGGGCTCCTGCCAGTCGTCTTCGGCCTCGAAGGCGAAATGGGCCGTCGCGAAGTCATTGAGCCAGTACCCCCACTCGAGGCCGCTCGAGAAGACGATCTGGCCGTCCATGCCGCTTTCTCTCAGGCGGTGCAGGTCGTTCCACCGGCTGTAGACGTACTGGGGGAGGAAGAGGGGGACGTCCGCGTCGAAGCTTACCCAGTAGGCGGTCTCCGGGTAGTAGAGGACCCGGCGCTCGCCGATCTCTTCGAGGAGGAAGGTGAGGATGTGGAAGAAATCCTCGTTGTCGTAGGTCGGGGCGGTCCGGAAGAGGTCGTAGAACTGGACCGTGTGGGGCATGACCCCGACGCGCGGATCGGCGAGGCCCGGGAGGAAGTTGAAGTTGATGTCCCCGTAATTGGGGGCGGTCTGGCCCGTGGAGCAGTGGACCTTGACGATGAGCTCCACATCCCTTCCCGTGCGTTCGCGGACCTCCTGGAGATATTTAACCGAGGCATTGAACCAGTCCATGGTGAGGGTGTCGCTCGCGGGGATGAACTCGCTCGTTCCCATCTCGACGTTGATCACGTCGAAGGGGACCTCGAGTATCCTGTCGAAACCGGCCCGGAGCTGGTCCTCCCACGGGCCGGGATCCGGGATGAGGAGGTAGGTGTTCTGCTGGATGAAGCGATAGGACACATCGATCCCGATCCGGAGGCCCCGGAGGTGAGCGTAGTCGGCGATGGCCGTGGCGTGAGGGATCCAGGCCTCCATATCGACCGTTCGGAGCAGGGCCCACTGCAGGTAGTCCGCCCGGTTCGCCACGAGCCAGTCCACGTAGCGCCACGCCTCGGCCAGGCCCTGGTCGCTCGGCACAAGGAGCGAGTCCATGAGCTCGATGGGGTGCATGGTGTGCTGGTGAAAGCCGCGCCAGGGATAGGAGGGGGTCTCGACCGCATCCAGCGCATCCGGGATGTCGAGGGAGGCGGGGATGAAGGTCTCCTCGGGGTGGAAGAAGCCGTAGCCGAGCTCGGTGAGCAGGGCATAGACCGCGTACTGGTGGCCGAGTAGATCCGAGCCGGCCGCGGCGAAGGCCGGGCGGCCCCGGATCGAGCCCCTTCTTAGGATGTAGCTCTCCTCGGGGAGGGCGTCGAGCTCGTCGGGGCCGATGATCTCCCGGGTCGAGGAGCCGGGCCCGAGGGCGAAGACGTGGGCACCCTCAGGGATCGGGCCCGGATCGCCGGCGACCATCGAGACCGCAAAGACCTCGCCCAGGAGGTCGGCGAACCTGTTGGCCGCGATCCTCACGGCGGTCGGGGCCGCCTCGTCGATGATGACGATCGCCTCTCCGGCCACGGTCCGGTCCAGCCCGCCGTCGTGGCAGGAGAAAAGAAGCAACGGAAGGAGAAAGGCTATGATCGCCCGGTATACGATTGCTCTGTCCATGCTCATCGGAACCCTCTGCATGTAACGTTATGGGTTTCGAAAAAGCCCGGACTTATCGCCCTCCATGCGGACTTTTCCTTCTCTGACATTTCAAGCGGCACGTTATAAAAATTCACCACAGAGGACACAGAGAGCACAGAGAAAGCAAGAGTCTGATTACATACATTCTCTCTCTGTGACCTCTGTGTCCTCTGTGGTGGAAAAAATCTTTTTTTAAAACTCCACGAATTTCCCTCTCTACGCCTCAGAGTCTCTGCGCTAAAACTCTTCTGCGGAAAAAAATCGGAGGGACGCCCTCTGTGGCGTCCGTCTGAGGCCCCGGCCGACACAGAAGTCGGCCCTCCGGTTCGTCTTGCCCTCACGTTCCCAAGATTCGGCCGCCTCTCCATGTCATCTCGACCGCAGGGAGAAATCTTGACTTATGTGCCGAAAGTGTGAATTTATCACAGACACCAGAGATTGCCAAAAAAGAGAAGAGCCCCCATGGAATCCGTACTGAAAACCCAGGTCCTCATCATCGGCGGCGGGATCACCGGCACAGGCCTTGCGCGGGACCTGGCCCTTCGGGGCGTGCACTGCATTCTCGTGGAGCAGAGGGATATCAACGCCGGGGCCTCCGGCTCCAATCACGGCCTTCTCCACAGCGGCGCCCGGTACGTCTCCAACGACCCGACCGCCGCAAGAGAGTGCCGCGAGGAGGGGGAGATACTCAAGAGGCTGGGCCCCCACTGCATAGAGGACACGGGCGGCCTCTTCGTGGCCGTGGAGGGTGACGACGAGAAATTCGTGGCGGACTTCCCCTCCCACTGTTCCGGCTGCGGCATACCGGCCGAGGCGCTCGACGTGAAGGATGCGCGCGCCATCGAGCCCACTCTCTCGGAGCGGCTCATCGCCGCCTACCGGGTCGAGGACGCCACCATCGACCCCTTCAAGCTCTCCCTGGAGAACATCTGGCAGGCCCAGGAGCTCGGCTCCGCTCTCATGCGAAACACAAAGGTCGTGGGGATGAAGCGACGCGGGAGGCGGATCGAGTCCGTGCTGCTGCGGGACACAAAGAGCGGCGAGGAGAGGCGAGTCGAGGCCGAACAGGTCGTGAACGCGGCCGGCGCCTGGTCCCGCGAGGTGGCAGACCTGGCCGGGATCTCCATCGACATGGTCTACTCCAAGGGCACCCTTCTGGTCACCTTCGACAGGATCACGAAGCACGTGGTGAACCGGATGCGGCCCGCATCGAACGCGGACATCCTGGTTCCCGGGGGCACGGTCTCTCTGCTTGGCACCACATCGGTTCAGATCGACTCCCTGGACGAGGTCTACCCCACCGTGGAGGAGGTCGACTCCATCGTCGAAGAGGAGAGCGCCATGGTGCCCATGCTCGCCACGACTCGCTACGTGCGTGCCTACGCCGGCGTGAGGCCCCTGCTTGGAGAGAGCGGCGGGGGGGACGCCCGCTCCGTGAGTCGGGGATTCGCCCTCTTCGATCACGAGGACGCGGGCATCGAGAACTTCGCCACCATCACGGGAGGCAAGTTCACCACCTACCGTCTCATGGCGGAGAGGGCGGCCGACCTGGTCTGCCGGCGAATCGGGGTCACCAAGCCGTGCCGGACCCGCACGGAGCCCCTTCCCTCGGCCCACGCTTGCCGGTGGACGGAGACCGGGATCGCGCCCCTGGAGTGGATCCGAAAACACGAACCGAGCGACCTGCTGCTCTGCGAATGCGAGATGGTGCCCCAGAGCGCGATCGACGCGGTGATCGCATCGATTCGGCAGAGGCACGACGAGCCCGACATCGACGCCATCGGGCTCCGCAGCCGGATCGGAAAGGGCCCCTGCCAGGGGACCTACTGCAGCGTCAAGATCGCCGCCCACATGATCGACCGGGGGGAGGCCGAGGCCGATCAGGGCCTCCGGCACATCCGGGAGTTCCTGCGCAGGCGCTGGCGCGGCCAGCATCCGATCCTCTGGGGGCGGCAGATGGACCAGGCCGAGCTGCTGGAGGCCTTCCACTGCGGGGTCTTCGGCGAGGAGCTTTAAAGTTAATGATATACATTAACTTATAACGCCAAATTACAGCAATTACTAACAAACAATAGAAGCGAAAGCATGATCCAGAAAGCACGCCGAGAATACGAGATCGCCGTCGTCGGCGCCGGGATGGCAGGCATGGCCGCGGCCCTGTTCGCCGCGAACCGGGGATTCTCCGTGGTCCAGGTGGGCGGCCCGGGTGGGATCGGCTTCTCCAGCGGTCTCCTCGATCTCCTGGGTGTGCACCCCGTCGAGGAGGGGTGGCGCCTGAGCGATCCATGGGCCGGCCTCGATGCGCTGAAGAAGGACATTCCGGACCATCCCCTCGCCCGGCTGGAGACCCGGGACATCAAAGCCGCCATGGAGGAGTTCACGGGCTTTCTCGAGGAGGAGGGACTCCCCTATTCGAGCTTCCTCGACCGGAACGCCGAGATGGTCACGCCCCTCGGGACCGTGAAGCCCACCTATGCCGTGCCGAGGACCATGTGGAAAGGCGTGCGGGCCTTCAGAGAGAAGAGCCCCTGCCTGTTCGTGGACTTCCAGGGTCTGAAGGAGTTCAACGCGAACCAGGTGGCGAGCGTCCTTCAGACGGCATGGCCCGAAATCAGGTCCGTGCGCATCTCATTTCCGGGCTCGGAGAAGACGAGCCGTGTCTTTACCCGGCCCGTGGCGCAGCAGATGGAGCGCCGAGAGATCCGGGAGCGTCTAGCAGATCTGGTCCGCCTCCGCGTGCGCGAGGGCGAGACCGTGGGCATGCCGGCCGTCTTCGGCTTCCGCCGGAGCCACGAGATCGTCGCGAAATTCGAGGAGGCGATCGGGGCCCCCTTGTTCGAGATCCCGACCCTGCCCGCCTCAATCCCCGGACTGAGGATCAAGGAAGTCTTAGAGGCGGGGCTCCGGCGACTGGGGGTCCGGCCCTACTGGCAGGTAAAGGTCAGCGAAGTCGTCCGCGACGGGGACGGGACTTTCCTGCTCCGCCTCGATAACGGGTTCGCCCGGCACGAGATCCGCGCCCGGGCCCTGGTTCTGGCCACGGGCCGGTTTTTCGGCAAGGGCCTGTATGCCGGCCGGGACCGGGTCCGGGAGGCGCTGTTCGACCTTCCAGTCCACCAGCCCCGCACCAGGGCGCAGTGGCACCGCCGGGACTTCATGGATCCCCGGGGCCACCCGGTCAACCGGGCCGGCCTCGAGGTGGACGACGCCTTTCGCCCCCTGGATGAGACCGGGCGCCCGGCCCACGAGTCCCTGTTCGCCTCCGGGTCGATCCTGGCCCACCAGGACTGGATGCGGATGAAGTGCGGCTCTGGACTGGCCATCGCCACGTCCTTCGCCGCTGTGAAGAGTTTTCTCGAGATGCGAGGCTGAGGCCTGAACCGCATGTTCTTCGATATCACCCTCTACGGCTCTCTGACGATCTTCCTGGCTGGCACCCTCTGGCGCGCCTGGAGGTGGTTCTCGATCCGGATCGGCCCCGAGGCCTCGGACTTCTCCGCCGGGCAGAGGATGATCTCCGCCCTGAAGGGAATCGCCGCCGTTCTGTTCAGCCGGCGCCTGCTCACCTTCTTCAAGACCCTGCTCCTCGACGTCTTCTTCCAGGCCGGAATCCTCAGAGAAGACCTTCCGCGCTGGCTCGCACACATGGGCATCTTCTTCGGCTTCCTACTTCTCCTGCTGATGCACGCCCTGGAGGATACGGTCGCGCTGGCCCTGTTTCCGGACTATGTCTCCACGCTCAACCCGTACCTTTTCCTGAGGAACTTCTTCGGCGCCGTGCTGCTCCTGGGCGCGGCCGCGGCCCTGGTCCGGCGGATCCGGGTGAGGCCGCCCCGCCTGTTCACGAGCGCCGCGGACGGGTGGGCCATGGCGATCCTTTTTGTGATCGTGATCTCCGGATTCCTGCTGGAGGGAGTGAAGATAACCTCCCACTCCGCCTACAAGGGGATGGAAGAGGAGTATTACTGGGAGGACGAGGATCTCGAAGCCTTTTGGGTCGAGGAATACGGGCTCGTCTCGCCTGATGCAAAGCCGCCTTTCGACGCCGAGGCCCTGGATCGCGGCCGGGAGGCCCACGCCGATTACTGCGCCGACTGCCACTCCCGCCCCCAGTGGGCGTTCCTCGGCTACGGGACGTCCAGGGCGATCCGGCCCGCGGCCTCGGCGCTGGACCGAGCCGGCCTGCCCGACTTCCTGTGGACCATCCACTTCCTCGCATGCTTCATCGGCCTGGCCTATCTCCCCTTCAGTAAATTCTTTCACGCCTTCTCCAGCCCCGTCAGCCTCCTGGTCGACCGGGTTGGCGACGAGGCGATCCGGGACGATCCCTCTACCCGAGGCGACCCCGCGAACCGGGTTACGCGCCGGGCCCTGGCCCTGGACGCGTGCGTGCACTGCGGAACGTGCAGCGAGCACTGCTCGGTTCGGCCCGTCTACCACGCGATCCCGAACGAGATCATCCTCCCCTCGGAAAAGCTCGTCTCCGTCGGGGAGGCGGCCCGGGGGGGAAGGTCGGACGCATCCTCGCTGGAGGATCTCTCCGAGGGGAGCTTCATCTGCACCCTTTGCCGCCGGTGCACCGAGGTCTGTCCCGTGGGCATCGATCTCCACGACCTGTGGCAGGCCTCCCGCAGCGATCTCGTCAGCCGGGGCCGTCCCGAACCCCACAAATGGGTGCGCGAGGCGAGCACCGCCGACTGGGCCGCCAGGCTTGCCGGACCGGATTCGACTGCGCTTCCCGGATCTTCGCCCGAATCGGCGTCGATGCTTGCCCGGCAGGATCTGGCGGACAGGTCCGAGAGCTTTTCAGCCTGTGTTCAGTGCCTCATGTGCACGAACGTCTGCCCGGTGGTGGCCTGCTCCGAGGACCCCCAGAAAGATCTGGGCCTGACGCCGCAGCAGATCATGAACCTGCTGCGCCTGGGGCTGAAGGAGATGACCCTGGGGTCCACCATGGTCTGGAGCTGCGCCACCTGCTACATGTGCCAGGAGCACTGCCCGGAGGGGATTCCCGTGGCGGACATCCTCTACGAGCTGAGAAACCTCGCCTACAGACGGCTCGGCCGGCTCCGACGGCGGGAGGAAGATCAGGACGCGGGCCGGGAAGAGGCCGAAGGGGGGACCGGTCCGGATGAGCCCGGGGATCCCTGAAATATGCTAAGAAGTAGCAATATATCGATCTTGTTATTTTTCCCATCGCACCGTCATCCCCGCGAAAGCGGGGATCCAGCAAATGTGTTCAACCATGGGTTCCCGCTTCCGCGGGAACGACGATGCCAAAGTAGAGATGAGCCCAAATGAAATTCGCCTACTTCCCCGGCTGCAGGATTCCCTACGACCTTGCCGATTACGGCCGGTCGACCAAGGCCGTCCTGTCAGCCCTCGGCGTCGAACTCGTGGAGATCGAGTTCAACTGCTGCGGCTACCCGGTCCGGCACCTGAGCGCAGAGGCCTTCCTCCTCTCGGCGGCGCGGAGCCTGGCCCTGGCGGAAGGGCGGGGCCTCGACATCCTCACACCCTGCCAGTGCTGCTTCGGCAGCCTCAAGCACGCCGAGCACAGGCTGAGTCAGAACCCGGCCCTGCGGGATGGGATCAATCGGATTCTCGGGGAGGAGGGGCTCCGCTGGGATGGGAGGATAAGGACCCGACACCTCCTCGACCTTCTCGCCGAAGACGTGGGCCTGAAGGCCATAAAAGAGAAGGTTGAGAGGCCCTACCGGTCCCTCCCGGTGGCGGCCCACTACGGCTGTCACGCCCTTCGGCCCGCCCGCGTCACCCGGTTCGACAATCCCCTGTCTCCGACGATCTTCGAGGAGCTCATCGCCGTCACCGGAGCAAACAGTGTGGAGTGGCCCCTGAGGCTGGAGTGCTGTGGGGCCCCTCTGTCGGAGAAGAACGACTCACTCTCTGCGGCCATGATGGAGCGAAAGGTCGTGGATGCGCGCGAGGCGGGAGCCGCCTGTCTCTGCACGGCCTGCACCTACTGCCAGATCCGGTTCGACACGGGGCAGGAGTCTCGCTCGAACGAAAGGTCCCAGTCCCCTCCGCTCCCCTCCGTACTCTACCCCCAGCTCCTCGGACTTGCCCTCGGGCTCCCGGGAGAGGCCATCGGGCTGGACCCGGCCCGACTCGATCTCAGGGCGATGGATGAGCACCTTTCTTGATGCGGCAAAGCCGCAAACAAAAAAGAGAATATCGAATATTGAACAAGGAATGTCGAACCGCAGAAGGTTGGAAAGAGGAAAAGGGATTCTTCTTTCCTTCCTTCGAAATTCTGCGGTTTCTTGTTCTGCTGTTCGATATTCTCCTTCCATTTCAGCCACAACGCGCCTACAGCCCGTACAGCTCCCCGTATTTCCCTTGGAGATAGTTCATGAAGGGCACGGCGCCGGGCTCGGCCCCGGTTGCCCGCTCGATGAGCTCTTTCGCCCGAAAGCGCTGGCCGTGGCGGTGGACCTTTTCGCGCAGCCACTCCAGGATCGGAGCAAACTCGCCGGCCTCGAGCAGCTCCTCGAAGCCACCCAGGTCCCGCTTCATCGCCTCGAAGAGCTGGGCGCTGTACAGGTTGCCCATGGTGTAGGTGGGGAAGTAGCCGATCATCCCTTCTGACCAGTGCACATCCTGGAGTACGCCGTCGGCGTCGCCGGGCACATCCACGTCGAGGTACTCCTTCATCTTGGCCCTCCAGAGCTCGGGCAGATCGGCCACGGCGACCTCCCCTGCCACCAGGGCGCGCTCGATCTCGAAGCGAAGAATGACGTGCAGGTTGTAAGTGACCTCGTCGGCCTCGGTGCGGATGAGCGAAGGGGTGACGGTGTTGACGGCACGATAAAACGCATCCAGCGGGACGTCCGTAAAGTGCACGGGGAAGGCGGCCTGCAGATGGGGATAGAAATGCCGCCAGAAGGGGAGGCTCCGGCCCACGATGTTCTCCCATAAGCGGCTCTGGCTCTCGTGCACGCCCAGGGAGACCGACTCGCCCAGGGGGGTGTCGAGGTGCTCGTCCGGCAGCCCCTGCTCGTACAGGGCGTGGCCCGCCTCGTGGATCATACCGAACAGGCTCTGGCCGATGTCGGCCTCGCTGAACCGGGTGGTGATGCGGACATCGCGCTTGGACCCGATGGTGAAGGGGTGGGCGCTCACATCCTGGCGGCCACCTTCGAAGTCGAAGCCCAGCTTCTCGATAACGTGCAGGCCAAAGGCCCGCTGTTCTTCGATCGGATAGGTCTTGCCCGCCACGGCGGAGGCGTCGCGCCGACGGCACCCCAGGATCTTGTGATAAAAGGGAACCAGCCGGCCGCGCAGATCGTCAAGAAGGGACTGCACGGACTTTTCATCGGCATAGGGCTCGAACAGGTCGAGCATCGCATCGTAGGGGTGATCGGCAAAGCCGAGGGCCGCGGCCTCCTCTCTTTTCAGGTCGACCGTCTTCTCGAGGAAGGGGGCAAAATGGGCGTAATCGTCGTTTCGCCTGGCCTCCTCCCAGACAGCGCTGGAGAGGCTGATGTGACGGCTGATGGCCTCCACGAGCTCGGTGGGAACCTTGGTTGCACGATCCACGCCGCGCTTGATCTCGCGTACATTGGGCCCGGCGTCCTCGTCCAGCTCATCGATCCGATCGGCAAGGGCCCGAACCTTCTCCACCATGGACGGCTCCGTGAACCGCCGGTGTATGAAACCTTCGAGGAATGCGTTCTCCTCGCTCCTGAGCTCCAGTCCTTTTTTCGGGAGGTTGACCCTCTGGTCCCAGTGCAGGATCTCGGCGATATGCCCGACCATGGAGAGTTCTTTGTACCAGGCGATGACCTCTGCGTAGATCTTCTGAAGTTCCATCCGATGCTCCTGATTGGCAAGGAGACTGTCCTAGCGTTTCTGCAGCAGTTTCCGCACATTGCACCATTCATCAGGATGCTCTTCCGGAACATAGGTCGTTGTACATTCACCGCCGACAGGATCCGGTTCGAACAGTACGGCTCCCTGATGATTTATCAATGTCTGTAGCCTCATGACCTCGATCTGGGGAATGTAATCCCCCATAAAACCACCGCCTTCATTGCTTCCGATCACTCCGGCCGGCGTATGCTCTCCAAAACCCAGTGGAACACTGAAGGTCGAGCAGCTAAAGGATCCACCCTCATCGCCCAATTGCATGCGCACGAGAATCGACCCGACGTCAAAGGGGGCATCGGGATTGTCACCGCCATATTCGGAGGGGACGTGGACCCAGTTGAGACGGGGATTCAACTCCGGCGGTTTTTCGTACGGCACCCCCTGGGTATCCAAGAAACAGAAAACGATCGTGGCTATATTGCTCGCCGCTTCGATCGCCGGCAGATCCTTTCTGACCGTTGTATAGACCGCCTCCTCGGCGACGTCATTGAGAGTCAGGCTCCAGTAGCGCAGCTCACTGCCGGCAGCCCCCGGGCACCCGGCCGGACCCGGGTCATCACACGGGAAGCCCGGCTCGGTCGGTAACTTGACATGCGCCACCATGACCAGTGGATCGCCATCGACCGGGTTGGAGTACTCTACATTATAGGCGGGTACATAGTCATCAAAGAAACGACCCCTGGTGACGCCCGCAAAAGGATTCTCAATAGGTAAGTAGGGCTTTGACCGCTTCCAATAGACGAGCAGATTATTGGGATCCTTAACAAGCACAGGCCCCCCTGCCTCTGCAGGAGTGAACGAGTGAAAATAGCCGTTCCAACAATTGCCATACCTTTTATGGGCGTCCACATGCCCTGGATGCAACGATCCGGGTATATGATCACCGTGTCTCTGGTTCGTAACGACACGTTGAGTGATTTCGTGCTCGACCCATTCTTCAGCAGCACCGGCCCGAAAGGGGATAGGACAACCCGTACTCGTCTCCCTGAGAATCACGATAGGGGTGAAAAAATGAAGCTGCAGATCATCTGGCGTCATGTCGCCATAGCGCCTGACCGCGAGTTGTCCGCCGAGATTCGGGCCGGGGTGGTGCCCGGGCTGAAACTCACTGAATGGCTCCCCAAAGACATCTCTCACTATCCATCGCTTGTCATAGCCGTGGCGCAGCGTACCGTCGATACGATTGACGTCGACATTGTAAGTCGAAAGAGAGCATCTCGGATGGACTTGATCTTCATCGACAAAGGCATTACCAAGACGGATCTTGATGGCGTAGTATTGAGGTCGGTCCATGTAGAAAGCAAAACGATTTTCGGAATAGATCGTGCTGAAGAGATTGAAATAATGGTCTGAAATCGGCGCCAGGTCCAGGTCCAGAATCTTACCTGTTTCCACTAAGTGGTTATCGTAATTCGTAAAATTGAGCGACCGGGAGTTCGTGTACTCACCGATGATCAACAGCTCCAGGCCTTCTATCACTTCGAGCCCGGAGATAGCCGACAGGAGGTCTATTTCCTCCCGGGACAAAGAGTCGAACACCCTGTAGACAATGCTGTGATAGATCGCTTTGAGATCAGCGGAGATTCCGGGTAATCCCGAGCCGTCTGATCTCGAAAAGGCGAGCCCATACTCTCCTAGCGGGTAGATTGCATCGGGGCCGAGCATGGAGGCAAACAGACCGCTCATTTCACCGGAAAGGGCTATCCACTTCACTGTACCATATCCTCACGACTGCCGTCGGCCAG
>CAZFWM010000065.1:0-26671 GCA_964522545.1 uncultured Thermodesulfobacteriota bacterium | reverse complement strand
CATGCCGCGAATTTAGCACAACTCGGTGGTACAGTAAAGTGGATAGCCCTTTAATCGAAATATGATCAGAGTCAAAGTTTGAAACGGATAGATCCTGATGACCATCTTCGTCAAAGTCACCGATCGCCACGGAGGTGGGCTCAAAGCCAGCATAGAAGAACTCTTCCACTTCGAAGGAACCATCTCCATTGCCAATAAAAATCAATATGTCGTCTGATGTCTCATCCGTCACTGCGAGGTCCTGATGGCCGTCTCCGTTGAACTCGCCTACGGCCACAAAGAAAGGTCCAGCAGTAGGAAAGATGTGGTAATGAACACTGAATTGAAAAGTGCCATCCCCATTGCCTAAAAATATCGAAATGGCGCTGTCCAACCAGTCCCCTGTGACGAGGTCCAGGTGACCGTCCTCATTGAAGTCTCCCACGGTCACATGGATATGAGCATATTCAGAAGCGTAACTCACTACGTCTTCGAACGTGCCATCCCCATTTCCCAGTAGAATCGAGACGCCGGTACTTCCATCCGCTACGGCCAGATCCTGATGGCCATTCTCATCAAAATCGCCCACGGTTACAGCATTTGGGCCATCTCCAACACCATAGCCGACCGCTTCCAGAAAGGTGCCATCCCCACAGCCGAGAAGGATAGAGATGTCGTTACTGTAGTAGTTTGATGTGGCTAAGTCTTTGTGCCCATCCCCGTTGAAGTCCGCCACAGATAGGTATCGGGGACGGTCGCCGACAAGGAAATATACAGGATCATCGAAGGATCCATCTCCATTGCCCAGGATTATCGAGACTCTGTCGCTTTCACTGTTCGGCACTACCAGGTCCTGGTGACCATCCTCATTGAAATCTCCTACAGCCACAGACCTAGGCTCCTCGCCGACAACGTATTCTACTGCCGACTGGAAAGAGCCATCGCCGTTTCCGTGTAAGATCGAGACGTTGTTGCTGACCCTGTTTGCAATTGCGAGGTCCTGATTACCGTCTTCATCAAAGTCACCTACAGCCACAGATTCAGGACCAAGACCAGCCTCATACTCCACCCTGGCATTGAAGAGGAACTGGGCATGAACTTCACACATAGGTGTCAGAATCCATGCCGTCGAGAGACAGGCGATAATCATGTGGCTTGCTGGTTTCATCTCCCTTTCCTCCCTTCAGAGACATAGAGAGTTACAGCGGGCACGGCCCGCCCTATTGATACTGATCGCAGATTAGGTCACTCTCTGCATCGCGCGCGGGCCGGCTGTTCGATACTTTAAAATGCTTCGGTTTCCAGATGATTCGCCGTAAAGGTCAGGGCCTTGATCACCCGGCTCTGGCCTTCCATGTCGACGTGGCCGAGATTGGGATAGATCTCGAAGAAATGACGGTTCTCCGGCGTCATCTCCAGCGAGGCGGGCAGGCCCAGGGACTCCAGCAGGGCGCTGAAGGCGGCGTTGTTGTCCCAGAGCTGCAGGGTGTCGTGATCACCGCAATCCAGGTAAAAGGAGAGTCCTTCGATGGCCTCAGGATGAGCGGCCAAATACGTGTAGGGATCATTGTCCAGGTAGAAATTCGACCACAGTTCGACCTCGGGCCCTCCCGGGTTTGTGGGGTCCACGTCCGTGGTCAGGACGATCTCCCCCGTGCCCACCTCTACGGGAAATTTATTGTCCGGGTAATGCTCCGGGTCGAGGGCCGGGTAGACCGCCTTCAGTCGCTCCAGTGCAAATTCCTCGAACTGCGGATTGTCGATCAATTGCATTACGATCGGCTCGACTCCCTCGCCAAAGGGAAAGAGGATCTCGTTCAGGCTGACCGGTCCGAAATTGTTGGCCACGGCCGCGTACTGGCCGGGATAGCGCAGGGCCACGTTGAGCGCCCCGATCACCCCCATGCAGAGCCCCACGATGCCCCGGGAGGCGCCGTCCGAGATGATACGCAGCCCCTCGTCGCTGTCGGGCCACAGGCAGTGATCCGCATTGTGCTCCATGCAGTCGACGAGATCCTCGGCCACGAAGGTCTGGAATTTGCCGTTCACGGACGAGTCGGTGAAGAAGCTTCCTCTCCAGGGGCTCTCGATCCAGTCGAGCGGCAGGTCCCCGTTGGGGACGATCATGATCGCCTCCGGAATCTGCCCGGTTCCGGTGAGCTCATCCATGAGCGACTGGAGGTTCATGGTGACCACGCTGTACTCCCGGAAGAAGGTCCAGTTGTTCTGCCCGTTTCCGTGGAGGTAATATATGACAGGGTAGCGCCGATCGGATATCTCCCTGTAGCTGGGGGGGAGGTAGACCGTGACATCCCGGCTCGCGATATCGGGTTGGACGGTCTCCATGGAAGCCAGCGACGGCGGCTGGATGGTGAATACCTCCACCGTGCTGAGGTTGGCCATGACCCGCTGCTTGAGCTCCAGGGTGCCGCCCATGTAGTCGAAGGCCAGGGTCAGATCCTCGTAGCCGTACCGAGACGCACTCAAAGTGTAGCTGCCCAGGGGCGGGAAGGTGTAGAGGTAGTTGCCGTAGCTGTCGGTGTGGGTGACGAGCTGCTTGTGGGTGTCCATGTTGGTGATCGTCACCTTCAGGCCCTTGACCGGGTAGCCGTTGCCGTCGACGATCCCTCCCTGGATGCACCCCGTGGGGCTGCAGCCGGCGAAGAGGAGGGCGAGGACCAGCAGGCCGGCCCACCGGATTGTCGTTCCTGTCACGACTCGCTTTTTCACCTTGGCTCCCCTTTGCGGTTATCGCCCTTCGGGCGGGCTTTTGCTCCCAGATTTTTTTAACGCAGAGGCGCAGAGACGCAGAGGACTGTTAAAAAATCGATTCAAACCTATAAGCTTAATGATTGCTGATTTCATTACATTTAGGACCTGTCATTTCGACCGCAGGGAGAAATCTTTTCTTTTCAGATTGGTCCCTCGGTAAGATTTCTCGCGGAGTTTATCCTGAGCGAAGAGAAGGACCTCAATGATAAAAAAATAATGCGCTTTGGGTTTTCTTCTCTGCGTCTCTGCGTTAAAACTCTTAAGCGGAAAAATTTGGATTTTCTATTTCATAAATTATATGAAATTCTCCTCTGAAAAAAAAGGGACTGGGCCGTGTCTCGTCACAAACGATCCGGGTTGAGTGCGGCGTCCGCCCTCAGGGTGAACCGGCATTTCGGCGCGCCCTCCGGGATCGTCTCCTCGATGACGAGCGTGGCTCCCATGCCGGCGACCAGCTCCCGCTCGAGCTGCATCACGGCGTCGCAGAGCGGGGCGTCCTCACCGGTGCGCCACCCGTAAGGGCAGCGGTTCAGGAAAAAGACCGCTTCCTCATCGCTCACCCTCACCTCTTCCATGAAGGGCTCGAAAAAGTACCAGAGCACGAAGAGAGCGATCTCCACGGGGCTCCGCCCCTCCAGCAGGCGGGCGGTTCGGGCGAGCCCGGCGCCGAGGCGGCCGAGGCCGCCGTGACTGACGCGGCGGATAAAGAAACGTCCGAGGGTATGGTTGCCCCATCTCCTCAACAGGGGGCCTTCCAGGGCCATGAGCCCAGAAATGGTCCCCCTCGGTAAAAGGGAGCAGAGATCCTCGATGCGGATCGCGGGCCGGGTCCTTTTCATATCCGTCTCCATACAAACTCCAAGAAGCAGCCGCTCTCGGGTTCCGTCTCGGCCAGGTCCGCCGTGGCGGCCTGTATCATGAAGTTGCCGTCCATGATCGGCTGTTCGGATTGGGAATGAAAAGTAATTCCTCCATCCGTGGAAAACACCCCGACTCCGGCGACAGGCTCGGAGAAGTCGATCCCCAGGGAGTAACCGCCGCCCGGGAAGCTCTCGGCCCCCACGAACACGGCCCCCGGGCCCGAAGCGTCTGGACGGAGATCGAGTCCCTCCATGGGTATGATCTGAAAGCCGGGCTCTATCGCTGTGATCGTTGTGCGATAGAGCTCCGGGATATCATGGGGTGCCGGGAGACGGCCGGTCGGATCGAAGTAGACGATTACATCCACCTCGGAGCCGATGGCGGGCCGTCCCAAGAACAATGAGATCTCCATGATCTCG
The DNA here is from genome assembly GCA_964522545.1 of uncultured Thermodesulfobacteriota bacterium. Lineage (GTDB taxonomy): Bacteria > Desulfobacterota > DSWW01 > CAZFWM01 > CAZFWM01 > CAZFWM01. The sequence goes on along the minus strand of CAZFWM010000065.1, from coordinate 22,640 downwards.
GCCGGGGCATCGATCTCGAAGCGGTTCAGCATCACGAGCCCGCCCCCGGTCCCTTCAACATAGAGCTCCGGCGTGCCGTCATCGATCACAAAACGTGTGCGGTCCCATTCCCCTGCCTCCGGGCTCCGGCCGGCGGCGGGGGTCGAGAAGCCGAATGATCCGAGCCGTGTAAGGGGTGCCCCTCTCTTTGACCCCGCCTTGCCGGCACATTGTACATCGGCCCAGAAGATAAATTGCAATGCATCCTCATCATGGATCCGCCAGGTCCTGGTCACCCGGTCCACGCCCGGGTCAAGCACCCCGTCACTCAGATCGCCGTCCGTGCCGTCATCGAGGTCGTAGGTCCAGCCACTTCCGACTCCACCGGCCCCATAGTCCCGGCTGGCCGCCTCCAGAGTGCCTCCGGCCGGCTCCGTATCGAATAGGGTGAGGGTTACCGATAGGGGGAGCACGAGCCCGTCCGGGGCGCCGGTCGCGTCGGCGGAGAGATGGATCTGGTCCATATAGAAATAGGTGATCGGGTCCCAGGACGGGTAACCAAGGCCGGGATTGCCGCTGGCCGCGTCGAAGTCTGCGCTGCCGAGGGACGTTTCACACGCATCGCCGATCCCGTCGCCGTCCGTGTCATCCTGTCCGGGATTGGAGACCTGCGAGCAATTGTCCACGACGTCACAGATGTCGTCGCCGTCGCCGTCCCCACAATCCCACTCGCAAATGAACGTAAAGGTGTGATCAGCCTGGGGCGGACCATTGTCGTCCCACCGACCGGGCGCTCCATCCCAGAAAATAAGGTAATCCTGACCGAGATGATCGTCCGGCTGGCCGGACGACCAGTTCGTATAGGCCCACGGCTCCCCGGTTATCCACTGCCAAGTCCCCTCTGCGGCCTCGTCTGTTCCCCCAAGCGAGTGATTCACACCATCAACCCCTATGGCGTTGTAAACAAGATCGTTCTCGGATTGGGATGTAATCGTTGCCAGGTAGGCTCCAAGACTTTCACAATAGGCTTTGGCGTCGGACCAGGTCATTTTGGTATCGAAACGCCGATAGGATTGCCCGGTGGCCGGATCCTGGACGATTGGTGAATCCGCGGTGGCCGGATCGCAGTCGTCGTCCACTCCATTATCCGAAATCTCCTGCATGGACGGATTGACCGCCGGATCCGTATCGTCACAGTCACCGGCGCAGATCATCCATCCGTCAATATCGGCATCGTCCTCTTCCGCAGGGACATCTCCGTTGCAGTCGGAGTCCTCGCCGTCGCAGATCTCCGGGGCGCCGGTGTAGACGTTAGGATCGGTATCGTCGCAGTCGTCCCCGCCGCAGGAAATGGGAAGATACCCATCTCCGTCGCCGTCTCCACATCCCCATTCGCAGATGAACGTAAACACCTGATCGATGTACGGAAGGCCGTTGTCGTCCCATTGGCCGGGTGCCATATCCCAATACATGAGGTAGTCCTGGCCGGTCCATCCATCATCCGGCTGGCCGGATCCCCAGCGGGTATAGATCCACGGCTCTCCGGTCACCCACTCCCAGGCCCCTTCCACTGACTCATCCGTACCTCCAAGCCAGTGATTCATACCATCGATACCTATGCTGCCGTAAACAAAATCATTCTCGGCCTGAGATGTAATTGTGACCAGGTAACCTCCAAGGCCCTCACAATGGGCCTTGGCATCGGACCATGCCAATACAGTATCAAAACGTTGATACGTTTGCCCGGTGGCCGGATCCTGAACAACAGGTGAATCCGCCATTCCATTCGAGACGGCCGAAAGGAGGCTTACTGATAGTACGAAAAGAATGGTCGAGAACATGCGTTGAAAATAGAGTAACAATTTCATCGGCTCAGTCCCTCCATTTATCCCGAAAAATGCAGTAGGCGTCTACTGCATTTTTCGGGATTATTGATTATGATGGTGCATACTTTTTAATCCACACTAACCAGGCGAATATACACAATCTGGATGAATAAAGCAAAAAAAAATATTTCCATATACCACCTGTTCTACCGGTGGTCGCTGATTCGAATCTCTGGGGCCGGATGGATTCCAGCGATAGCGCTCTTGGCATGTGCCTGCCTGTTCGTCTTAGGCTGTCATGGGCACGATCCGGCGCCTCCCGCCCCGGCCGAGGACGGACCTTCCTCGATTCCCAAGCCGGAGCATCCAAGGCCGGACTTCCAGAGGGATCTGTGGCTCAACCTGAACGGCTGGTGGGACTTCGCCTATGACCCGCAGGACCGGGGAGAGAAAGAGCAGTGGTACCAATCTGGAAGAGAAACATTCGACAAGCGGATCCTGGTCCCCTTCCCCTGGGAGAGCCCGGCCTCGGGCCTTGGCCGTGCTTATCGGGGAGAGGCGTCCCCGGAGGATCTGCAAACCAAGCTGACTTATCGGGGCGTGGCCTGGTACCGGAGGAGCTTCCGGGTGCCGACGGCATGGGATGGGAGACGGATCTTCATCCGTTTCGGCGCCGTGGACTGGTCATGCAGGGTCTGGGTGAACGGAGTCCCCGCCGGAGCGCACGAGGGAGGGTACTCCCCTTTTGCATTCGACATCACCGACCTCCTGGCGCCGGGTGGAAACACTCTGGTGGTCCGAGTATTCGATCCCTCGGACCTGGACCCGCAGATCCCGCGGGGCAAGCAGGGGGGGATCTGGTACAGCCGGTGCAGCGGGATCTGGCAGACCGTCTACCTCGAGGCCTTGCCCTCCTGCTACCTGAAGAGCATCCATGCCGTTCCGGACCCGGAGGAATCGTCGGTCCGCTTTCTCCTGCGAATCGTAAACGGAGAGAGCAGCGGCCCCTATGACCTTCGCTTCGCCATCCAGGGGCCCGACGAGGAGACCATCCATAAAGTCTTATCGGTCGAGTGCATGACGGGAGCCTCCGAGCATCGCGTCACGATCCCCCTGGTCGATCAACATCTTTGGTGCCCTGAAGACCCTTTTCTCTACTACGTCCGCGTCTGTCTGGAGCCGGCCCGAGGCGGCCCGGCCGACTGCGTTCGCACCTACTTCGGCCAGCGACGGGTCGAGACGGACTGGGCGCCGGGCCGTTCGCCCCGGGACGGCGTGGACATGGGCGAGCAGTACAAGTACGTCTACCTCAACGGCAAGCCCCTGTACATCCGGGGCCTGCTCGATCAGTCCTATCACCCGGACGGGATCTACACCTACCCGGACGAGGAGTCCCTGAAGAAGGACCTCCTGCTGGCAAGGGACGCGGGCTTCAACTGCCTGCGTATCCACATCAAGATCGATGAGCCGAGGAGGCTCTACTGGGCGGACCGCCTCGGCCTTCTCGTCATGAGCGACATCCCATGCCCGGGACAGTACGCGATCAACACAGCGGATTCCCGGTGTCGCCCCCTCTGGGAGGAGACCCTCCGGGCCGCCGTCGAGCGGGACTTCAATCACCCCTCCATCTGGACCTGGTGCGACTTCAACGAGACGTGGGGCCTCACACTGCCGCTCCCCCTTCTGGTCAATCCGGGCCTGCAGTCGTGGGTCCGCCGGATGTGGACCCTCACCAAGGAGCTCGACCCGACCCGACTGGTGGAGGACAACTCCCCTACCGACTTCTTTCGCGACCATGTGATCACGGACATCAACAGCTGGCATTTCTACAGGGACGATTATTGGGAGGTGAGGGAACACCTGGACTGGGTCGACCGAAACGTCTACCCCGGGTCGCCCGAGTTCTTCGTCGGCCGGGGACGACAGGACGGGGCCCCCCTGATCTGCAGCGAGTTCGGCCCCCTTTCGGCCTGGGGCGGAGACCGGGATATCTCCTGGGGGCTCAAGTACCAGGTCAACGAGCTGAGAAGGCACGCGAAGATCTGCGGGTATGTCTACACGGAGCTCACCGATATCGAGTGGGAGCGAAACGGGCTCTTTCGCTACGACCGGTCTCCCAAGGAATTCGGGTACGATGCCTCGGGGATTGCCCTGCAGGACCTCTCGGGCGCTGACTTCCTGACCCTTTCATCGCCGCCGGCCGAGACGGTCGCGCCCGGGGCCGAGTTTCGGACCGAGGCGGCGGTGAGCTACTACTCTTCGGAGCGCGCGCCCTCCGACCCCATGCTCCGATGGCGCTTCTGGGGGACGGACCGGCTGGGAGAGACCGTCGAACCTGTGGAGGGAGGGCCCCTGCCCATCACCGTCAATCCCTACGCGCTTTCAGCTCCCGTCTCCATCGCCCGGACGCTTCCGGAGATCCCCATGGCCGGAACCCTTCTTGTCTGGTCGGAGAGCCCCATAGAAGGATGGCAGGTGAAGAATTTTCTCCAGCTGGACCTCTACGACGGCCAGCCCGAGCGAGTGGAGAGTCTGGCCGACGGGAGATGGGCCCTTCGGTTCGATCCGGGCGATTACACCGATTCCTGCTGGGACGAGGAGGGCCCCCTTGTTGCCGGTACAGATGGCGGAGAACCCGGAGAGACGCTGTGGGGATATGACGAAGGCTTCGTCGAGTATGAGGTCGCCCTCCCTGAGGAGGTCTCTCCGGAATCGATCGAGAAGATCGAGCTCCGCATCGAGGTCTCTTCGGCACGAGGTCCCTTCAACCGGCAGACCGACGTGAGTCCCGATCCCTCACACCTGGCAGTCTATCTGAACGACTCGCTGCTCGAGACCTATACGATCCCGGACGGCCCGGCCGATACGCGCGGATTTCTGAGCCACCTCCACCCGGGAGACCAACCTCTCCATGGATCTTACGGCTATCTCCTCTCCATGGAGACGACCCGGGCCGTGAGCTTGAATCTCATAGACTCCCTCGGGCAAGAGAGGATCCTCCGGCTTCGATTCGATGTGCGGCCGGGCCCCACGACCCCGGCCGGCGGGCTGCGCATCTACGGGGACCGTCTCGGCAGGTACGTGATCGACCCGACCCTTTTGGTTACGGTTTCCTCACCTTGACAGGCCCCTTTCTTCGGCGGATCATAGAGAGGAGACATCATGGTGGTGTGGGATAGACTGCGGTAAACGGTAACTACGCTACTTTTAGGCCTTTCCCCGGTGATTTCGGCCCACGGAGTTAGACATGGGAGCATCGAGATGAACGTTCTGCTTACTGGAGCCACCGGCTTCCTGGGTCAATACCTCCTCTTGGAGCTCATCCGTCGCGGCCACATTGTTTGGGCGCTCTATCGCAACGAAGAGAAGAGAGCGGAAACGACCAGGTTTGTGACCGGCCTGATTGAGCCCCGGAATGACAAGAGCCTTCACTGGATTCGGGGTGACGTTCTCCGAATTCACGAGATGTGGGACGGCCTGCGCCGGGAACATTCGGGCCTGGATGATGTAGACACAGTACTTCACAGCGCCGCGTCCGTGAGATTCAGGGAGAATGATCTTGGGGACCCGATGAGGACGAATGTCGGGTCGGCGAGATCAATCAGGAGCCTCGTCGAGCGAATAGAGATGCAGGCGCACATAATCAGCACTGCCTATGTCTGCGGGTTGGTACGAAGTGAAATCGTCCGGGAGATTCTCCACCCCGACCCGAGCTTCTTGAACGCATACGAGCAAAGCAAATGGGAAGCGGAACAGATCTGGGACGGGAATGCAACGATTCTGCGCCCGAGCATTATCGTCGGAGATTCCAAGTCCGGCAGGTGCGTCTCGTTCACCGGCTGGTACCTTGCGGTCAAAGCGCTCCACAAGCTCGATCAGGTGTTCGGCCATGGCGACAGCTCAACGCGACGGTCATTTCGAATAGACGTGCCGGCCGATCCGGACGCTACATCCAACGTGGTTCCAGTAGACTACGTTGCCGAGGCCGCCGTTCGGATCGTGGAGAACCCCTTGAATCATAATCGGATCTTTCATCTCACTCACCCGGATCCTCCAACCCATCAATGGAGTCATGAAGTCCTCGGCAGGAGATTCAATATCACGGGGTTGCGCCTCGTGGGGTCGATCGCAGAGGCTTCCAAGCCGAATAGCGAAGTCATCCGGATGCTGCGGGATCAGACCAGGCCCGTGCTCTCCTATTTTGTAAACAACCCGATCTTCGACCGTAGTAATGTGGAACAGGCGTTGCCCGATCTTCACGTCCCCTCCCTGGACGAGGAGATGTTCAACAAACTGATCGCGTATGCCATCAAGGTAAACTGGGGAAAACCTTAGTCTTTCGTGGAGTCTCAGTTGCTCATCAATCAGGTCAGCAGCTCCGCGGGGTAGGGACGAGGGGCGCCCTCGGGAATAGGATGGATGTATTTCTCCCTGAATTCCTCAGTCTGCATTCTGCATTGTTGACAGTGTTTCTGATAGGCCGGGTGTTGAACAAGCTTTTCCCAAGACTCGGCGACTGACGAATCGTGAACGTTGCCAAACGATAACGGAGTGAAATCACAGGGGGTTATATCACCGGAGGCCGTAATGTGAAATTGAGAAGTTGCGGCCAGACATCCCACGTATTTGGCGAATTTTGATGAGCTGTTGGTCCACGATTGGGTAAGCACGCGAGTAACTCCGGCATATTGCTTATTGAGCGAACTGGCCTGGCTCAGCAGGGTTTTACGACTCTCGGGCGTCAACAGGATATCCGCCCGTGACCGTAGCCGTCCGGTCGATATGACGTCGAATATGGTGACCTCGTGGACTCCCCATTCAGCAGCAAGCTCTGCAAGTCGCTCAATTTTGCCTGATTTGATGGATTCGTTGGTAGCGTAAGAGGAGAGTCCGACCAACAAACCCGCGTCAAGCACTGTTTTGACTCCCCTTTCCACTGCCGCAAAGATCCCGGGCGTCTTCCGCAGTTGATCATGTACAGCTGCATCCGGAGAATCGAGGCTAATTTTCACAGCGTACAAGCCCGCAGATCGAAGAGAAGCGATCCGAGCCGCATCCAGCATCAGCGAATTGGTGAACACCTCACAGATCGCTTTGTCCCTGGGGACCATTGCGACACACGCTTCAAGATTCTCGTGCAAAAGTGGCTCGCCGCCGGTGAAGATCACATTGCATACGCCGAGGGATATGCACTGATCAACGACTCGTTCCATATCCTTTGGCGAAATCTCGTGCTTCCCCCTGAGCGTCGCTTCCGAGCTACAGTGAACGCATTTGCACTGACATTTGTCCGTGATGGCTATTGTTACGACAGGAGGTGTGGGTCTCCCGAAAAACCATGTTCTCCAGAAAGCCTCGAAGAACCTAGCGTGTGCTTGCGAAGGCGCCGGCGGCCAAAAGAGAGTGTGCACATTTAACCCATCATGCACCGCCAGGGAGCCGATCTCGTTTAAACTTTTGAAGTATCCGGCCACAAAGGGAGCCAAATGCTCTGCGCCGGCGCCGAGCATTTCAAATTCCAACCTTCCATTCCTATTGTCTACCTCGATTACAAGATCTTTCATTTCCGGAGTGTCCGAGAACCGATATGTGTGACGCATGATGCTTCCTTTCAGCCCAACTGGAACGTAGCTGCGATATGTCGCATCAGGTTCCGTATAGTTATTTGCACTGGAAGTAATTTCAACGAGAGCGACTCTTTCTATCTTATCATATTTGTAGGGTATCTCGCAACGGAATAAGAATCCCCGACGGGCTTTGCGGGCCTGTCGGGGATTCTTGCGAAACCTTGGGGGAAGAGGTGCCTGAGCCGAGCTCATCCGCTCCTTAGAGGGGATTCTCCCGGCCCCTCCGCCACCTCGCTCCCTCTGGGGCCCTCTCCGGGCCCTACCTCGCCCGCCGGAACGGGCGCTTCGGGCGTCCCCTTACGCGAGCGCCATATGGCGAGGGTGACGCAGCCGAGGCCGGCGATGAAGAGCAGCAGGCGGACTACCCCGCCGACAAAGGGGATGAGCTCGACGAGCCGTATGGCGAGGTATCCCACGGCCATAGCCCAGAAGGGAAAGGCCCACCGGATCCCGGTCCGGTCGAAGATCCACCGGCCGATGGAGAGGCAGATGGCGGCACGGCCGAAGTACTGGAGCGCTACCATCCCCACGGCGATGAGGATGGCCACGGGAATGCCCAGGATCGTTACGGCCAGGACCACGATGACCACGATCGCGGCCAGGAGGCCGAGAAACCCGGCGGCCAGGGAGGGGGCCGGCTCGCGGCGGACCAGGTCGGCCACCGACTCGAGCTGGTTCGGGAAGAGTATAGCGGCAAGGAGAGCGATGAAGAGAAACATGACGAAAGTGCTCAGCCAGAATATCAGGCCCAGGCCCGCACCGAACAGAGTGAGCCCCGGGAGCCCCATATCCTTGAACAGGCCGGCCAGCTCCACCTGCTCGCCCCGGATCACGGCTCCGGGCTCTCTCTCGAGCTCGCCCCCGATGATGACCAAATCGCCGTTCACCTCGGCCTCGGGACCAAGCAAAACGCTGCCGCCGATCATCACGATGTCGCCCGAGACCTCCCCTTCCACGCGGCACTGACCACCGAAGACAACGGCGTCTCCATAGATCTTTCCCTTCACCACGAGGTCGCCGCCGAAGATCACCACATCGTCGGTTACGATCTCGTCCGGTCCCACCTCGTAATCCTTGCCGAACCGTACGATGCCTCTCTGGCGGTTCTCCTCCGACCCGTCCTCCGAAAGATCCGCATCGCTGTCGATGCGAATCCGGAGGTTCCCTTCATCCGTGATCACAGCATCGACCTGGGTTCCGGCGCTCCGATTTCCTTCAAGAGCCTCGGCTGCCGGATCCGTGGGGGCGGCCACCTCGTCGTCCTCGACGGCCGACAGGATGCCGACGGCGGCCAGGGCCAGCACCAGGGCGGCCAGGGCCGAGCAGAGAAAGAAACGTTTGGACTTCATTCGACTCATCACTTGTTCCTCCTTTTCGATTATCAATATTGTAGGGGCAGGGTTTTCCCTGCCCGCCCTGCCCGGGCGCGATGAATCGCGCCCCTACCCGATTCGGTGATGCGTAAGGGCGACCGGCCGGTCGCCCCTACCTGCATGACTTACCAAACTGCATTTTCTTCGACAGGTACAGCGTGCCCCTTCCAGAGGAGCACGAGCGCGGCCACGGCGGCCGCGGCGGTCAGGTACGCCGCCGAGACGATCGCAACCGTGCCCGGGCCGATCAGGGTGCCGAGGGCCTTGCCCGCCGGGACCAAGGCGCCGGCGACTATGCCGATGAGGCTGGCTGCGGCGACCATGACCGAGCCTATCAGGGCCCACGAGAGCTGCATCATGTCGAGGATCCAGGACCAGTCCGCCATAACGGCCGCGGTGAGCGCGAACAGACCAAGACCCGCCAGGAGGGCGCACCGCCCCACCTGGCCGAGAAGCCGGTCCGGACCGGCCTCGATCCTGTCGAGCACGCCGGCCCGGACCCGTTGGCCGAACCCGGGCGGCGCGGTTGCGCCTGACACGGGACGAAGATCGCCGGCGATCCCCTGCATCTCCCGGTGGGCGGTCCGGCAGGCCGGACAGTCCTTCATGTGTTCGCGCAGACTCTCCTCCTCCTCTTCCCTGAGCGATGAGAAGAGGAGATCCAGAATCCGTTCCTCCATGTCCGGGCAGGCCATCTCTCTCACTCCATCTCCCGGCCGCCGACCAGGTCCCGAAGGCGGCGGACCGCGTAGTGCATGTTCGACCGGGCCGTGCCGGCCGGGCAGTCGAGTCGTCGGGCGATCTCTTCAAAGGAGAGCCCCTCTGTGAGGCTCAGGACCAGAACCTCACGCTGCCTGGCCGGGAGGCGCTCCAGGGCCGAGAGCACCATAAGGCGCCTCTGTGCACGGACGGCCGCATCCTCGGGGGTTGTCGCCGACGGGTCGGGCGCGCTCTCGGCCTCCGCCCAGTCGGCGATCCGGGCCCGGCGCTTCTCCCGGCCCGCACCCCTGAGCCGATCCCGGCACTTGTTGAGGTGCACCGTGTAGAGCCAGGAGGAGAAGCGGGCGCCCGGCCTGAAGCGGCCGCGGCCCTGGTAGATGGAGAGCCATGTCTCCTGGGCCAGGTCCTCGATCTCGCTGTCGTCGGACAGGTAGCGCCGGCTCACTGCATAGAGCCTTGGATTGTACCGATCCATGAGCATCGACAGGGCCTCCGTGTCCCCTTCCCGCCTCAGGCGATCCATCAGGGCTTCATCCGTTACGCCCCCATGCTCGCCCTGGCTGCTCTGCGTCATTCATCCCCTCTTCTTCGCGCTTCAGCGCTGCTTCTATCTACAGGTACGATCCTTGGTCGGAACTGTTCAAAAAAAATCGTGATTTTTTTCGGGGCCGATCCCGCTGGAGTGATGTATACATCTTTTTCATATCGATCTCCATGCCGTCGCAACTCTATTGAATTCGATCCTGCCTGTTTAGTATTCTGATTGTAACTTCTCAATAAGTACGGGCAATTTATATAGGGCGGCCCGTGGCCGCCGTTATGATTGCATTCCGTAAGAGTCGGCGGGCATGGCCCGCCCTATATTCAGGACGAGTGAGGAGAAGATGGCATGGGGAGTGAAGAATCGTATCTGATGGAGCTCATAAAAAAGAGAAGAAGCGTCAGGAAATATCTCGAGAAGCCCGTGGAGGATGACAAGATACGGATGATCATGGAATCGGCAAGGCTTGCGCCCTCATGGGCGAACTGGCAGTGCTGGAGGTTCGTCGTCGTCCGGGACCCGGAGATCGTGACAAAGGTCTCCGGCGCCGTAACAAAAGGGACGAGGATCAATTTCTGGATCAAGGGGGCCCCGGCAATCATTGTCTGCTGTGCCGAGCCGGAAAGCTCCGGAACAAGGGAGGGCCAGAATTACTACCTCGTCGACTGCGCCATCGCCATGGAACACCTAGTTCTGATGGCGACCGAGCTCGGGCTCGGAACGTGCTGGATCGGCGTGTTCGATGAAGAGGAAATAAAAGAGGTCCTCGGGATTCCCGAGCATGTAAGAGTGGTGGCCCTCACCCCTCTCGGCTATGAGAGGATGAAAAAAAAGGGAGTTGTGGACATAGAGGGAATCTACGGAAACGCCGTCAATACGATCAAGAGCAAAAAGAGGAAAAAACTCGAAGAGATCGCTTACAGCGACGGATACGGGAAAACGCTCGACTTTTAACTAGCCAGACAAAACCGGATTACGGCAGGATCCGAAAGTTCACCCAGTCATAGTCCCAAATGAACAGTGGGCTGAAATCGCCGTCAGGCCTGGCGTCCAGAGCCAGGAAGGCGCCATAGTCGCCGGCCGGCAGAGGCCGGTCGAGGACGATCTCGTAGCTGTCATGAAGCCCTCCCGTGTAGTAGGCATGGCTCCAGCCATACCACCACCTTCCATCCGAGTAGGACACCCTGTTGCCCTTATCATCCGCAACCAGGACCCAGAGATCGACGGGGAAGCCCGTGTAGTCGCGGCTCTCGGTGCTGACGGTCAGGGTGACGCTCGTCCCGCCGGGGATGATGACGGCGCTGTCCCGGCCGTTGCATTTGACGTCCAGATACGGAAAGGGGCCGATGTCCTCCGGCAAGGTTCCTGTGTGCCGGAGATCATGCTGGTACACAGGCCAATGCATCATCCACTTCTCGAAGGGCTGCCAATCCGGCCCCCCCACGAGATCGAGATGCCAGTCCACGACGCCGCTGAATTCACCGGTGATTCTGTAGTAGCTGAACAGGATCTCCGCCACACCGTCATTATCCAGATCCACCATGGAGGGAATCGAGTCGAGCATGCACCCTTTTTCGGTTTGATGGGGAAAACCATCGACATCCGTGCCGTCGGCGTTGAAGAGGTAGACAGTCGGCAGAGTTCCATCCTCCCGGTCCATGGCGACCACCATGATTTCGACTTCTCCGTCGCCGTCCACATCGCCGACAGAAGGGGTGAATGAATTGGCGATATAATAGAATGAGGTGAAGCTGCTGAGATTCACTTCCTGGGGCCAGCCCGCCGCCATCTCTGCATTGTGATGATATACATGAACTCTATTGTCGGCTCCGGCCTGCAGAGTGATTACCTCCAGATCCCTGTCGTTGTCGATATCGGCCAGGGCCGGGCTGTTGAAGCGGCTCCCGCCCATGATGCCGACATCTTCCACCGGCCAGCCCTCCACAACGGTGCCATCGTGGTGGTAGGCAAAGATCCAGGTTATGAATTCGAACGGGTGGGCCCAGATATCGGAAAACACGATTTCACGATCCCCATCGCCGTCGAGATCGCCCACCACGGGTGATATGCAGTATGTGGGAGTTCGCGATGTGCCCGGAATCGCAATAGGCCATCCCGGCAGGGATGTTCCGTCGCACTGCCATGCATAATACCTGTCGAAGTTCAGGATCAATTCCGGTTTGCCGTCCATGTTGAGGTCGGCCAAGGTTGGCGATGAAGTGATGAAATAGGTGTCTTCCTCTAAATCGATTTCGAAGAGAGTGCTTTTGTCCGGTTCGATCGCAAAGAGCTCATCTCCTATGGCGGCAATGATTTCCAGAACGCCATCGGCATTGAAATCACCTATGGTGCCGGGTGAAAAGTCCGAGCCACCGGTTGCCAGACCCGGATGGTCGATAAGGCGCTCAAAGGGCTCATCCCAATAAAAGGTGCCGTCGTGGTTGAGAACATAGATTCTGAATGTATGCGTGAAGGGATCGTACAGCGTTATGATGATCTCCAGTTCTTTATCGCGGCCCTCCAGATCCGCGATCATGGGTGCTGTCGCCGCAACGTTGCCGCACAGCATTTCATTGTTGATTCGTACAGGCCAATTTTCACTATAGGCACCGCCGTCTTTATTGAAGACATGAATTTCGACGGCGGCCCGCCCTTCCTGGTCGAACTTGCCCATCAATACGATGACTTCCTGGTATCCATCTCCATCGAGATCCTGTGCCACCGGGCTTCCGACCCTGCCGAATTTGCCGACAGTGTGCCAGGGAAATTGGCCGACCACCGGCCATTCTTTCTCACTTGCCAGTGCGATCTCCAACCGGCTCATGAAACAGAGCATCATCAACAAGAAAGCGACCGATAATAAACGTCTCGTCATTTCACGCTCCCCATGGAATTGTGGCGATTCGTAAAGTCATGGTACCAGATTATTCGGATCGCAGCAATTTAATTTTTGCTGCTTGACTTTTGCCAAGGGATCGGATTAAATCACAAAGTTATTTTTTGGATGTACCTTTATCCCTCGTGGGTACATTCCTTTTTCAAGACGAGGGCAGTGTTGAGGATCTCGAATCAACCCCAACGTTGGGGTTGAAGAGGCCTAGCGATGGAGGAAAGTGCATGCCTAGAGGTACAGTAAAGTGGTTCAACGAAAAGAAGGGCTACGGGTTCATCACTCCAGACGAGGGCGGACAGGATCTATTTGTCCATCACTCGAGCATCGAAGGTGAAGGATTCAAGACTCTTCGGGATGGACAGACGGTCGAGTATGAAGTGGGTCAAGGACAGAAAGGCCCTGCGGCAATCAATGTTCGCCCGTCATAGCTCATCTTCAAAATTGACCCCATGGGCTCCGGTCTAGGCCGGGGCCCTTATTTTTTTGTGAGGCTCCTCCCGCAAAGGGGAGGAGCCTCACAAAAAAAATAGAACTACCGCCTCCGGCGGTGGACCTGGAAAGGTTCTACCGATCCGGCGAGAAAATAATCCCGAAAAATGGGGAGAACCCGAATGGCACGATTTTCGATATGGCTTCTGATATTTTGCTTCCTGTTTTCTGCGGGATGTGCCATTCCGCCGGATCGGGAGCCCCAGGATATCTACCCGTACCTACAGATGCCGACCGCGTCATCCATGACCATTCAGTGGAGGACCTGTTCCGAGAAAGACGGGATGGTGCGGTACGGGCTCACACCCTCCCTGGAGAACGAGATCCATAAGCCTCAGCCTGTGTCATGGCACCAGTTCGATCTGAGCGATCTCCTGCCGAACACTGAGTACTACTATCAGGTCTATTCGGACGGGAGCCCCATCGGAGAGGTCCATACCTTCCGAACCGCCCCCGAGGACGCGGCCCCCTTTGTCTTCGCCGTTCTGGGCGACACTCTCTACACGCCCGTGGAGAAGCTCCTGCTCATCGATCTCATCATGGCCGACGATCCATCCCTGCTTCTTCACGTGGGGGATATGGTGGGCGAGATGGGCGGCTACCAGGAGAGCCTGTGGCGCGAGCACTTTTTCGAGGACTTTCAGGGCCTGCTGTGCCGGACCCCCCTAATGCCCGTCCTCGGAAATCACGACTACCAGGGTCTTGTGGTTGTCTGGTTCCCGACCCCCGGCGGCGATCAGCTCTTTCGCGACTATTTCACGCTGCCGAACAACGAGCGCTGGTACTCCTTCGACTGGGCGAACTGTCACTTCATCGCACTCGACTCCAACATCGTGGAGGACATGGGAGGGGAACAGTACGACTGGCTCGTCCGGGATCTGGAGGCGGCCACGGACGGGATCGACGACCCGGACTGGATCTTCGCCTACTGGCACCATCCCGCCTATTCGAGCGGGTTCGGCCAGCACGATACGATGGGCGAACCCCTCCGGCTGCGCTACGCCCCCATCATGGAGGACTACGGGGTCGACGTCGTCTTCTACGGGCACGATCATTTCTACGAGAGAAGCCGCAAGAACGGCGTCTATTACATCCTCACCGGTGGCGGCGGTGCGAGTCAGTTCCCTATAATTCCGGGCGTCAATCCTTACAGCCAGAAGACCCGTCACGCCTTTCAGTACATGCGAGTCTCCGTGTCCGGCCCTGGTGTTCTGGTGGAATCGGTGGATGAAAACGGAGTGGTGGTGGACGACTTTACGTTGAGCTCGACCGACGCAGAAATTTGACAACCCCCGGCGCGGCGCTGAGCAGGGCCGCCGGGATGACCGCGGGCAGGAGGGCGACTTGGGCTGCGTGTCCCAGCCAGCAACTCGGGTGGAGGGACCCGGCCGGCAGCGGCTCCAAGGGCGCGCGATCCCCCTGCTCGTACCAGTAGGCGCAGCTCGCATAGTCGCCTCGAATCCGGCTGTCGATTCCATGGTCGATCTCCACCCGGATCTCTTTCGAGAAAGGGATCGGATCGATCAGGTGTTGCCGGTAGGCGGCGGCCCGCCCTTTGAGATAGCTCCTGTATAGATTTCCCGAAAAGAGGCCGGGGTCCTTTTTCCTTGTGAAGTACCAGCCGGTGTTGAAGAACTCTTCATGGCCCGTGCCGTGAAAAGAGGGCTCCTCCTCCCCGTCTATGAAGATCCTCTCCCACCCCTCCAGCGTGCCCAGGCCATAGCCCTGGGGGAAGGGGATTTCACGCCACGGCCCCAGGAGAAACTTCTCGAGGCTCTGGGCCTGTAGGCTGCAGCCCACGTACCAGCCCCGCCCCTTTCGGTGGACGAGGGCGTAAGGGGCGCCCTTTTTCGTGGGATTCTCTCTGCGAAAGCCCGCCATGAATCGGGGGCAGTCCGCGTCGAGTTTTTCCAGTTCGAAAAAATTGACCTGACAGAAGATCATGAAAGCCGTTCTGGTGGATCGATTGAACAACTCGATCCGGGCCCCCCGGGCAAAGGGCATGGGGAACTGGCAGAGATAGCCACCCGACGTGCATGAAATAAAGAAGGAGGAAAATCGGGTGTACCGGCCGAAGGGGAGGCCGAAGAAATCACCCAGCGGCACCTCCACGGATGGGGATTCGTCATCGTCGAAGAAGATCCGGAGCACCAGGTCCCGGAGCAGGAACCGCCGGTATCGGATCGGAAGGGCAAAGTAGACCCGGACGATCAGGCCGGCCCCTTCCAGCTCGGCCAGCGTTCTGGACTCGCCGGCCTTGACGGATGTACACTTGTCGAAGAACCGGTCATAGACCGTTCCGGTCCGCGAGCGCTCGGCGAAGGTGGAGACCATACGCTGGCGCTTCACACGGAAGGTCTCGTGGTCCGGTATGAGGAGCTTGCTGATCGGGAAATTCGCCATTGTGGAGACTTTCATTGCGACATCTGCGCGGCAAACGTAGATGTATGCCTTAAAGTCAAGGAATATCGAACCGCAGAATATCGAAGTAAACAATATTGCCCGTTACTCTCTTTACTTCTGCTGTTCGAAATTCCTTGTTCGATATTCGATATTCTCTTTTTCGGTGGCGACCCGGCCATGTCAGGGTAATGAACTGAGATAACGATTGCAAGCCTTTAAAGAGAAGCAAACGGGGCCCTCTCTCCACCAGCTTCTGTGGACAGTCTCACTCGCCTTTCTCGCTGCGGTGATCTTTGTGGGGGAAGGCCTTGGCGCCGACCGGGTCGTCGTCGTCCCGGAGGAGACCCGAAAGGTCTGCCAGCTCACCGGGGAGTGGGACCGCCAGTGCGGGGAGCCCACCGTGAACCGGACCTTTTCGGGCTGCGCCCTCTACGGCACCGACCTCGGGGCCTCCTTCGAGCACGAGGGGAGGCTCCTCTTCCTGTTCGGGGACACGGTCGGCCTCGGCATGATCAACGCCGACAGCATGGCCTGGACGACCGACACAAACCCGGACGATTGCGTGGAGCTCTGCTTTGCGAGCTACCCGAGCGGTAAGTACAGGCCCCCCAGGGTGCCCGGTGTCTCACTGGGCGTATTCGAGGTGCCCATGGAGGGGGTCAGCCACGACGGATGCCTCTACGTCTACTTCACCACCGACCACTCGACACAGCACACCATGGGGAGGTCGGTGGTGGCGCGCTCGTGCGATGAAGGGCACAGCTTCACCTACATCGGAGATATCTCCACGAGCCGGTTCATCAACCTCTCGATCGTCACCGTGGACAACAACACCATCGAGGGGCTGCCCGAGGACGAGGGCCGGGGGATGCTGATCTGGGGCAGCGGCGAATATCGAACCAGCGACGTCTACCTGGCGTGGATGCCCCTGGAGATGATCGAGGATCCCACGACGATTCGATTCTTCGCCGGCTTTGCCAGGGAGGGAGGAGCGCCGATCTGGTCTGCAAGCGAGGAGGACGCTCGTGCCCTCTTCGACCAGCCCTGCGTGGGCGAGCTCTCTGTCTCATGGAATCCCTTTCTCGAACGGTGGCTCCTACTCTACAACTGCCACCTCACCGGCGGGGTAACCTTCCGGGCCGCCGGGGTTCCGTGGGGTCCGTGGTCCGAAGACGATCTCCTTTTCCACCCCGACCTCGACGACGGCTACTGTCACTTCATCCACCGGAGCTGGACCGAAGAGGTCTGCGACCTCGTCTCGGACCCCTTCCGGTGGTTTGACGACGGCGGCGTCTACGGCCCTTATCTCATCGACCGCTACACCACAGGGATCGAGGGCGAGCAGACCGCGATCTACTACACCCTCTCCACATGGAATCCGTACAATGTAGTCCTCATGCGATCCACCCTCGCGATCGAGTGAACTTATCGCCCTTCGGGCGGACTGCCCTGGGGTTTGCACCCCAGGCTACATGACCTGACCCCTTCGGGGTAAATTGGATTTCCTATTGAATAAACTTATCGCCCTTCGGGCTGAATTTCATCGGGGTCGGGATCGGTATCACTATCGGGATCGAAAAAACACGATCCCGATAGCGATACCGGTCCCGATTGCGTACCGCCTTCCCTTGTTTCATACTTTCACCTTTGTACAGACGGTCCGTGTGTGATATAGATCGCAATTAACTCCGCACTCCGACAGAGCCAGGCAATCCCTTCAAAAGAAAGGCCCCTGCGATGCCCCTGACACGCCAATGTCTCCCGGCCATTGTGATCGTCCTTCTCGCACTCCCGTTCATACCTATCACCTCCGGCTGTTCACACTGGTTCGACAGAACTCTTCCCGTGCGAGATCAAACCGTGACGCTGGACGGACTCGCCCGCCCGGCCCAAGTGATTTTCGACGGGCTCGGGGTTCCTCACATTCGCGCCGGCTCACTGGAGGACGCCCTCTTCGTGCAGGGCTACGTGACCGCCCAGGATCGGCTCTTCTTCATGGACTTCCACCGGCGCCTCTCCAGGGGAGAGCTCGCCGAGATCCTCGGAAAGACGCTGCTCCCCATCGACCGCTTCCTGCGCACCATTGGAATGACGCGCATGGCCCGAGAGGAGGCGCGTCTCCTCGACCCCGAGACCCGGGCCTGCATCGAGGCCTACGCGGCCGGCGTGAACGCCTACATGGACTCACTCGACGGCGCCCGCCCCTTTGGCTTCTCCCTGCTCGGGTACGACCCAGCGCCCTGGTCCGTGGAGGACTCCCTGGCGCTCTGCAAGGGGATGTCCTGGATCCTCGACCGCAAGTGGCTGGCCGACATCATGCGCGCCCGCCTGCGCGAAGAGCTCGGCGCCGAGCTGGCGGCCGACCTGCTCCTCGAGGCGGGTCCCATGAACCGGCCGATCGTCGGAGCGCAGGGCCCCTCCGGCCAGGACCATTCCAGCCCCACTATCCCCGACCCCCTGGTCCTCGAGGCCCTTTCGCACCTCGTCCCCTCAGAGGTCTCGAGGAGCCGGGCATCGGGTTATGGTTCGATCTGGCGCCTGCCCGCCCTCCGCACGGGGAGCAACAACTGGGTAGTCTCGGGCACACGAACCGAGACCGGCATGCCCCTGCTCGCAAACGACCCGCACCTGCAGCACTTCATGATCTCTATTATCTACCTCTGCCACCTGAAGGTGGACTCAGAAGGTATCACGGGGGGGGAAGGGATCGACGTGATCGGCGGGACCTTCCCGGGCATTCCCGGCATCGCCATCGGCCGCAACGACTCGATCGCCTGGGGCTTCACCACCACCTGGGCCGACTCGGACGACCTCTTCGTCGAGGAGCTTCACCCAGAGGACCCGACCCTCTACAGGGTGGGCGACGAGTGGCGCCGGGTCGAGGTCTTCACGGACCGGATCGCCGTGCGGTGGGCACGCGACGTGGATCACCGCTCGGAGTGGACCCGGCACGGCCCGATCGTAAAGAGAACCGGACAGACCTGCCTGGCGCTACGGTGGGCAGGCCACGATCTGCCGGACAACCAGGTGCGCTCCTGGCTGGCGCTGAACCGTGCAACAAACTGGGACGAGTTCAACGATGCGCTGCGGCCCTACCGGGGCGGCTGTTTCAACGCGGTGTACGCCGACATCCAGGGGAACATCGCCTACCACCTCATCGGTGCGGTGCCGATCCGGGCATCGGGCGACGGATCCGTGCCTGCTCCGGGAGCGAACTCTGAACATGACTGGGTCGGGATGATCCCCTTCGACGAGCTCCCCCACGTCCTCAATCCTCCGGAGGGCTGGCTGGCCACGGCCAACAACAAAGTTGTCGGCTCTGGATACCCCCACCTGATCACCACCTGCTGGGAGGCCTCTTACAGGCAGGGCCGAGTAGCCGAGCTCCTAAGAACAAAGCCGACCTTCACCGCCGAGGACTTCAAGTCCTTCCACGGGGACCGGCTCTCCCATCCAAGTCGGTTCCTCCTGGACCAGCTCCTTGCGGCCGCTTCCAGGGAAGAGCCTGCGGCACCAAGGGTACGGGAGGCTCTCGATCGACTCCGGGCGTGGGACGGCATCATGGCTTCGGACAGCGAGGCGGCGTCCATCATCCACGAGACCCTCGAGGCCGCGACCCGCAGTCTGCTGGAGCCTCACCTCGGCACTGAGCTCTTCGCCGAGTACAGGAGCTACTGGCCATGCCGGACCCATTCGGTGGAGATGATCCTGACCGACCGGCCCGCCCGCTGGCTGCCGCAAGGCTACGGCTCTTTTGATGAGCTGCTGCTCGAATCCCTGTCCGATGGCCTCGATCGACTCCGGGACCGCTTCGGAACGGAGAGCCAGGAGGAGTGGGCCTGGGGAAAGATCCACGCCCTCCGGTTCCCGTGGTTCATCGACTGGATCTTCGACACGGGGGGAGCGGTCCCCCTCGGCGGGGACGACTACACGGTGAACGTGGCCCACCCGACCTCCAGCCCGGACGTGCAGCTCATCGTCGCCTCGATCTCGGGGGACTCGAAGGAGCTGAGCCGGATCCTGGCGGACCCGGAATCCCTCGACGTCGCCGGTGGCCCCTGCCTCAGGATGATCGTGGACTTCAGCGACCTGGAGCGATCCGTCTACGTCCTGGACCGCGGCCAATCCGAGCATCCGACCTCTCCCCATCACCGGGACCAGCTCCCTCTTTGGCTAGAGACGAAGTACTACCCGATGATGACCTTATGGGAGCGGATCCGGGAGGAACAGACCGCGCATCTCCGCTTGATGCCGGGACCGGATGTCAAGGCTTCAGCTGCGACCGTTGGAGATTGATATAGCAATTCATGTCAGTTATTTTTTTATTTTTTCCTTATTTTCTTAGATCGGTAAAACATTCCGGTGTGCACCGCCAGAGGCGGTGGTATAATTTTTTTGTGAGCCTCCTCCCGCTCTGTGGGAGGAGGCTCACAAAAAAATAAAGGAGGTAATTAACCATGTCGAAGCGAGTGAACGTTGGGGTCATAGGCGCGGGGAGGATCGGGAGGCTGCACGCAGAGCACCTGGCCTTCCGGATCCCCGATGCCGATGTCGTCGCCGTGGCGGACATTTTTCCGGAGGCGGCCGAGAAATGCGCGGCCGACTTCCGGATCCCTTCGGCGGCAAAGGATCACCGGGAGATCATGGAGAACCCCGACATCGAGGCGGTCGTCATCTGCTCCAGCACGGACACGCACTCCCGGATGATCGAGGAAGCGGCGTCGGCCGGAAAGCAGATCTTCTGTGAAAAGCCGATCGACTTCGATCTGGCCAGGATCGACAGGGCCCTCGACGCCGTGGACCGGGCAGGGGTAAAGCTGCAGGTGGGGTTCAACCGGCGCTTCGACCCGAACTTCAAGCGTGTCCGGGACGTGGTGGCTGAAGGAAAAATCGGCACGCCCCAGATCCTGCGCATCACCAGCCGCGATCCGGAGCCTCCTCCCATCGAATATGTCAAAGTCTCCGGCGGGATCTTTCTGGACATGGCTATTCACGACTTCGACATGGCCCGCTATCTCATGGGCGACGAAGCGAGCGAGATCTTTGCCGCAGGCGGAGTTATGATCGATCCCGAGATCGGCAAGGCGGGCGACATCGACACCGCCGTCATCACGCTCCGCTTTGCCGGCGGGGCCCTCGGGACCATCGACAACAGCCGAAAGGCGGTTTACGGGTATGATCAGCGTGTGGAAGTGTTCGGCTCCGGGGGCGTGGTGGGCGTGTCGAACGACACCCCGGACTCGGCCGTTTACAGCACGGCCGAGGGGGTCCACTCTTCTCTGCCCCTGTACTTCTTCGTGGAGCGATACACCGAGTCCTACATTGCGGAGATGAAGGAGTTCATCGCGTGCATCCGGCTCGACAGAACGCCTTCCGTGACAGGGATCGACGGCCGAATTCCCGTGGTGATGGGATACGCGGCCATGAAGTCCCGCGACGAAAACCGCCCGGTCGAGCTGAGCGAAATCGAGAAGGCGAGCTGAGGAGGGGCCTCTGAGGAACCCAGGAACCCAGGAAATAATTCAAGAAAGGATAGACCATGCTACTCGGATTCAACGGCGCTACCACAATGAAGGCGGACCTGCCTACGGACATCGCCGCCGCGGCACGGGCCGGTTTCAAGTACCTGGAGATCTGGGCGGCCAAGATGGATGCGTATCTCGCAGAGCACACGGCCGCCGACCTGAAAGCTCTTTTCCTCGAGCACGACATCCGGCCTGCGAGCATCAATTCCATTGAGTTCATCACCTTCCGCACGCCCCTCGAGTATGAGGAGATCAAGGCCCGCTGTGGGGAGCTATGCGAGACCTGCCGGACCCTGGGGTGCGATACGATCGTGGTCGTGCCCAGCCCCACTCCGCCCGACGACGCCACCCACGAGGAAATCCGGGCCGAGTCGGTGAAGGTGCTCCGAGAGCTGGCCGACATGGCCGGATCGTACGATGTCAAGCTCGCCTTCGAGTTCCTCGGCTTCGGCTGGTGCTCGGTTCGGACACTCGATCAGTGCCGGGAGATCGTCGACGAGACAGACAGGGAGAATGTCGGCCTGGTCATCGACACATGCCACTTCTTCGCCGGCGGCTCGGCCCTGTCGTCCATCGAGCGCGTGGCCCCCGAAAAGATCCTCATCTTCCACATCAACGATGTGGAGGACCGACCGAAAGAGACCATCGAGGACGCCCACCGGCTGCTCCCCGGGGAAGGGGTGATCCCGCTCCGGGAAATCCTGAGCCGGCTCCAGCACACCGGCTTCGACGGCCTCTGTTCGGTCGAGCTCTTCAGGCCCGCCTACTGGGAGCGCGAGCCGGACGATCTCGCACGGGCGGCACGCGAGGCTGCAGTGAAGGTCCTGGAACCCTTCTTTAAAGTAGAGTAGGAGCATACAGATGTATCGTCTGTATCGTCACCGCCATAAAATTCTCGGCCTGATTTTCAGAGGCCATTTTTCTGGATCCGAATATAATAATTTTATTGGATTGCAGTGGCTTGACGTGCAGGATGATCCCCCATACGATGATATTTTTGGCCAATTTATCGCTCGTCATCATCATATGTATTATGGAGGCACTCAATACGGAATGGCCCAGGATAAATGTCTTGGCTGCAATTTTATACTTCTAAATGGCTTATATGAATTTATGCAAGAAACAGGGCAACAATGGCCATAAGCTGAATACAATACGAATTAAGTTGCTAACGGGGTTTCCGGAATGAAAAAGCTAAACATATATATAACCCCCCGTTTCTGAATTTATGTCTCAAAAGCTGAGTTGAATTACACTACGAGAT
>CAZFWM010000064.1:0-26684 GCA_964522545.1 uncultured Thermodesulfobacteriota bacterium | reverse complement strand
CTGTGTCCTCTGTGGTTGAAAAAAATCTTTTTCATAAGCTCCGCGGTTTTCCCTCTTTGCGTCTCCGCGTTAAAATCCTTAAGCGGAATAGATATGTTTTCCCATGCAATCAAATGAGCCTAATAAACCCCCCGTACAACATCCACGATCGCCTCCGGCTCGATTACCTCGCCGTCGGTCTGGCAGAGGGGCACCACATCCGTGCCGGTGTGCTGCCGGACCAGGCCCGCCACCTGGCCGCGATTCATCTCGGGCACCACGATCCGCCGCACCGAGCCGCCCAGGTCCTCGATCTCCCGGTCCGCAAAGGGCCAGATCGTGCGCAGGCGCGCCAGCCCCACCTTCTTCCCCTCCCGGCGGAGCATGCGCGCCGCGGCGATGGCGCTGCGGCCTGTGAAGCCGTAGGCCACGAGGGCCACCTCGGCGTCGTCGAGCTCGAAGGGGTCGACATCGACGATCTCGTCGCGGTGGTCGAGGATCTTGCGGTTGATCCGATCGACGAGCCTCGCGTGGACGGCCCCGTCGTCGGCCTTCCGGAAGCCCCACTCGTCGTGGGTGGAGCCGGTCACGAGGAGCTCGGCTCCGTCCCCGAAGGCCGGCATCGGGGGGACCCCGTCCGGTGCGTCCGTACCGAAGGGGGCCTTCGAGGCATCGCGCACTCTGTCCGCGATCTCGAAGTCCCGGTGCAGACGGACGCTCTCGCGGAGATGGCCCGTACCCTCGTCGGCCAGCACGAAGGCAGGGACTCGGAAGCGCTCGGACAGATTGAAGGCGCGGATCGTGAGGTCGTAGAGCTCCTGCACCGACCAGGGGGAGAGCGCGATTGGGCAGTAGTCGCCGTGGGAGCCGAACCGCACCTGCATCAGATCCCCTGAGCCGATGCGGGTCGCCTGCCCAGTGGCCGGCCCTGCGCGCTGCACGTCCACGAGCACGCACGGGGTTTCGGTCATGGCCGCATATCCGAGAGCCTCCATCATGAGGCTCAGTCCCGGGCCCGAGGTGGCGGTCATCGCCTTGGAGCCGGCCCACGAGGCCCCGATCATCGCCGAAATGGAGGCGATCTCGTCCTCCATCTGGATGAACACCCCGCCCTGGCCGGGGAGCCTCGAGGCCATGATCTCCATGATCTCGCTGGAGGGCGTGATGGGATAGCCGGCAAAGAAGCAGCACCCCGCGGCCAGCGCACCCTCGGCAGCGGCCGCGTTCCCCATCATCACGACCGGACGGCTGTCGCTCGGCGATCGGCTCGGTTCAGACACGCTCTTCTTCCCTCAACTCTCAGAATATTAACGCAAAGTCGCTAAGACGCAAAAGATTTTCAATAAATCGATTCCATCCTTTTGTCATTTCGACCAGTTACTCGTTTGTCATTTCGACCGCAGGGAGAAATCTTATCTTTTCAGAATGGTCCATCGGAAAGATTTCTCGCTCCGCTCGAAATGACAAGTGGCGGAGGCTCTTTACTAGTGCATCACCCGGAGCAGGATAGCAGTCGAAAATTGGTAACACACTGCGCCCTCGGGCGCAACTCCCCCCTTGTGGAATATATCCCTTCCCGATCGAACCACAATGATGGACAATGCCGATAAATCATACATTGGTCTTGACAATTCACGATTATGTGGTTACAATGGTTACATCAATAAGTGGTCATGGTGGCCACATTTCGGAGGTTCTATGCAATCTGCGCGGTTCGGCGTTCGAGACGCCAAAATGTATTTGAGCAAAATCCTCAAAATGGTCCAGAACGGAACCGAGGTTATTTTGATGGATAGGGGGCGACCCGTGGGAAAAATAGTCCCGATCAAACCGGAGGACCTGCCACTTTCTGCTCGAATCAAGAAGTTGGAGGATATGGGAATAATCGAGGCAAAGCCAAATAATAACACAAAAACGCTTCCTCCCCCTATTCCCGTTCGAAACGGCATTGCACAAACCTTCCTGAAGGAAGACCGGGACAATGGCTGATAACGCTACGGTGATCTACTGGGATGCTTCTGCGATATTGTCGGTCCTTTTTACTGATGTCCACAGTGAGGCCGCCATCAAATGGGCTGAAACGGAAGGCCTTCATATTATCTCCACCCTTTCATACGCGGAAGTCTGTTCAGTCATTGCTCGAATGAAAAAAGAGCGCATCGTCTCCTCTCCTCTTGTAAAGGCATGCTTCGAGACGCTGGAGAATGGGCCGTGGAGATATTCTACCGCATTTCCTGATCGGCAGATCATAGAGGGCCTGTCACAAAAATGGGGGCTCCGCGGCGCTGATCTCTGGCATCTTGCTGCCGCAAAGAGTCTACAGAGGGACCTTCACGAGCTATCTTTGCTGACTTTCGATAAGCCCCTCCGAAGAGCTGCACAAGGCGCCGACCTGCTGCCCAGTTAGAATAAGAAGCTCCCATTTCCGCATCTTCCCATTCGACGCTTCCCGCATATCGAGAACAAGGCGGACCTCGCCGGAACCTTAGCCGGAACCATCCCGATCCAATTTGTAATCTTCTTCATAAAATTGTATAATACTTGGTGCTCGATATTCTCTTTAAACGGCTCAACAATTTGTCATTTCGAGCGAAGCGAGAAATCTTTCCGAAGAGGTCTTGGCGAATTATCAATTTGGAGGCGACCGGCTATGAAGCCGATTCTTTGTGAGATCCTCCTTTCCGCACTCCTTGTTATCCCCTTCCCGGCGGGTGCCGCCACGATTCGCGTTCCCATGGATCAGCCGACCATCCAGGACGGGATCGATGCGGCCGAGCTCTGGGATCTCGTTCTGGTCGCGCCCGGCACATATGTGGAGAACATCGACTTCCATGGAAAATTGATTACGCTCCAGAGCGAAGCTGGAGCAGAACTGACGGTCATAGACGGAGGTGATTGGTACCCAGGGAGAGGATTACTGTTCTGTTGTAAAATTCTTAGGTGGAACCGAGGAGGCGGTTTTGGATGGATTCACACTCAGAAATGGGTGGGGATATAATGATCCTGATTGGGATCATTTCTCTGGCGGCGGGATCTTTTGCTCCGACTCTTCCCCGACGATAAGAGACTGTATTCTTACGGGTAACGAAGCTTATAAGGGTGGAGGAGTCTATTTATCTTCGTATTCCAGTGCAGTGATAGAAAATTGTACGATTATCGATAATATTGGGCGGGGCTATGGTGGAGGTATCCGCTGCCGGGAGTCGACTCCGACGATCCGAAACTGCACGATCACGGGAAACAGCACAGAAGAAGAAGGTGGAGGGATCAATCTCCACATTTCTGATGCCGAGATCTCAAACTGCACGATCACGGGAAACAGTGCTGGAGAAGTCGGTGGGGGAATTCTCCTCTGGAGCTGTAATCCGACCATCCAAGATTGCACGATCACAGACAATTTTGCGGGTTGGTATGGTGGAGGGATTAAAGGATATGCAACCTCTCCTTTGATATCAAATTGCGAGATCATTGGAAATAGTGCTGTACGGAGCGGAGGGGGCCTTTTTTTCTACAACTGTATTTCCCCATCGATAGAGAATTGTACAATCTCGAAAAACTATGTTCTTGGGGACCATGTACCCAATTATGGCGGCGGAATTTGGATAGATGCAACAGCCGGTGGGTTTTTGACGAACTGTACGATCTCGGAAAACTACGCACCCGACAATGGGGGCGGGGTTGCCATGGAAAATGCCTCGATGACCGTCTCCAATTGTGCAATTACAGGGAACTTGGCGGGCCAATCCGGAGGAGGCATGAGCTGCTATGGCACCTTCGACATCCCTGTGATAAAGAACTGCACGCTATCCGGAAATATAGCCGGCGCTTCAGCAGGCGGAATCTTGTGTAATCGCCTTTATACCCTGACTATAACGAACTCCATTCTGTGGGGCGACTCAGCCCCGGAGGGCCCCGAAATTTCTGTTGTTTGGGAATCCGCACTGGACATAAGCTACAGCGATGTTCAAGGAGGAGCGGAGGCAGCATTTATAGAACCAGGGGCTGTTCTGAATTGGCAGGAAGGGAACATCAACGCAGATCCGCTCTTCGTAGGGGGAGAAGATTTCCACCTTCGTACTGGGTCTCCGTGCATCGATTCAGGGATAGATACAGGGATCTATACGGATATCGACAGCGATGTCCGTCCTTTTGGTTCCGGGTTCGACATGGGAGCGGACGAATACAATGGAGAGCACTGGGCCCTTGAATTGGATGTCTCCTATGAGGAAGGTTTTCTCAATCTTGACATGATCCTCGGCACACTCGAGCCGGCCTTGTGGGCGACTTATTTGATCATAAGTTTCCCAACCGTTCAGGTCGTTCCGATCTGGTCTTTCCCGCTTCCGGCGATCGATCCTCCCATAGAAATACCCATATCTCTTCCCTTTCCGAGCATGGGATTGGTAGGAGTATGGACCGGCCTGATCACGGAAGAAGGTGTCCAGGCCGACGTTTTTGACTGGGTTTATACCGGATGAGCTAAGGATAAGCGGCGGGCACGGCCCGCCCTATTATTTGAACAACAGCACCCTTGTTCGTAGCGCCGCCGTCTCGGCGGCATCTTTTTCACGCCCACTCATCCACGCCCTCTCCGCTTTCTCGCGATCTTATTGATAAGCGCCTTGGCGGCGGCGTAGTCGGGGAATTGTTTTTCGTCGGCCTTGAATGCGGGCGTGTGGGCCATGCGCCGGGCCGAGGTCCATGTGAGGCCGTGCTTTTTGTGCAGGAGCTCGTGGTAGACCAGATAGTCGAGGACAAAGGGCGGGACCTTTTCGTCGTCCAGGCTCTGGGAGACCATCACCGTGTCGCGGGAAGAGTCGTAGTGGCCGAACTTGTGGACGGTGGGGGCCCGGTTCCACTGGAGTGCGGGCCGGGCCATGCGTCCGCCGAACATCGACTCGTTCACGCGGTGGAAGGCATCTTCGAGGTCGTGGACCCGGCCTTTCGCTCCCGCCGTTCCGGCTTCGCATATGGCGCTGAGCTCGAAGATCACATCGCTGTATTCCTCTGTGTCGGAGTATTCCTCGATCCGCCGACGCACGGCAGTGGACCGGTCGCCAAGGGCCCGCCGAAATATCGCCCTCCAGACCTCATCAGGGGCCCGAAGATACCCCTCGCTGCAGTCGACCAGGATGCGGTCCCGAAACCGCCGGATGCGATAGAGGGCCCTGAGGTTCCTGAGACGAAGCGTGAGGGGCCGGTCCGACGGCCAGGGGAGCGTTTCGGCGACCTCGAGCGCATGAGACAGGGCGGCCATGTGGGCTTCGAGGCTGTCCGCCTGGAGGAGGAACTTCATCCATGCGTAGCCATCCATTGAAGGGGCCGGCAGGTCTGCCGCCACTGCGTCACTGGACCGGAGGATCTCCTCGATGTTCGAGACGTGCCCGCTCAGGGCCTTGCGGTAATTTTCCAGCTCCGCAGGATCCGCCGCGAGCTTGCGGGCCTTCCGTGCGAATTCCTCCAGGAAGGAATCCACGATTCGTACCACATTCTTGATCCGCACCCGGCCGGGCCGTGGGGCGCCGGATCGGGCATCGGTCCACCCCTCACCGATCTCTTCCCCTGCCCGCCTTACCGGCAGACGATCGAGGTCCAGCCCCTTGAGGAAGGCATAGGCATTTCGGGACTGGGTCGGCAGGTCGGACGGACTTTTTCCGTATTGGTCACACATCTCCTCAATGGTCCGGGTGATCCCCAGGACATGGCGCCTGAAGCCCTCCGCCTCTGCCTCGGGGATTCCCTCGGCGAGCCTGTCGCGCACGTTGTTCATGGCCCGCACGAGCCCCTTGATCCTCAGCCTCTGCATTTGTGTGCTCCCTGTGCGCTGTGACCCCCTTCACTCTCGTGATCCCCTTCACATTGATGATCCCCCGGAACATGTATCGGAATCCCGGGCGCAGATCAAGTGAGCCGGGCCAAAACATAGGGCGGGCCGTGCCCGCCAAATGGGGCGAACCCAGGTGCCCACCCCGCCGGGCCGTTCACCTTGCCTTTTTACCTGTCTCTTTGTACTGTAATTAACTATCGGCCAAGGCCGAACGTCATGGGAGAAGGCAGATGGTGCGCGGTTTTCTGGTACTGGAAACAGCGGACGGCAGTTCGCAGAAGGTGTCCATCGGTCCGTCGACTGTTGTGGGCAGGGCCGGGGACTGCGACATGGTGGTCGACGATTCGCTGGCGTCCCGCCGCCATGTCGAGGTCAGGGAGGAGGGCGGAGCCTTCTACTGGAAGGACCTGGGGAGCAAGAACGGAATCCTGCTGAATGGGGAGCGGATGCAGGAGGGTAGGCTCGAGCCGGGCGATTGCCTGCAGATCGGCGGCTCTGTTCTCCGGTTGGAGACCAGGGAGGTCACCGACGATCACTCGGACCCGGACGAAACGACTATCAAGCAGACCTTCCTGATCAACACGGGCGGGCGGGAGCTGCCGTCGTCGCCCGTCCGCCGGTCCGACGAGATCCTCAACGCCGTCTACGCGGTGACCAACGCGATCGCCTCGAACTACGAGCCCTGCAGCCTGGTCGACACGATCCTGGAGACCACCATGAAAGCGATCGATGCTCAGCGGGGCGCGATCCTGCTGGCCGACCCGTCGCTTCCGGTGCTGCGGCCCTGCCCGGCCTGCCGGCACGTCCACACGATCGAGGACGGGAAGCTGGCGCACGCGGGTGAGGGCGATATCCGGATCAGCCAAACCGTGGCGAACCGGGTGCTGGGCGGCGGCGAAAGCGTGCTCTACGAGGACACCGGCTCCGATGAAGAGCTGAGCGGGGCCGAGAGCGTCCTCTCTCTCGAGCTCCGCTCCATCATCTGTGCCCCCCTGCGGGGCAAGTCCGGCATCCTGGGCATCCTGTACATCGACAGCAATCGCCCCGGGCACCAGTACACCCACGAGGACATGCTCCTCGCCACGGCCGTGGGAAACAGCGCCGGGCTGGCCATCGAGAACGCCCAGATGCACCGGGAGATCCTGGAAAAGCAGCGGATGGAGCAGGAGATCGCCTATGCCTGGACGATCCAGGAAGGATTCCTTGTGAAGGATTGGCCCGACGGGGACGGCCGCTTCGAGGTCTACGGAGAGACCCGGCCTGCCAGGACGGTGGGGGGCGACTTCTACGACTTCGTACGGCCCGGACCGGGACGGGTCGGGATCCTCATCGGAGACGTGAGCGGGAAGGGAGTTCCGGCCGCCCTGACCATGGCACAGCTCCTCGCGGAATTCCGCCTGCGCGCCATGGGCACCACCTCCCCCGCCGAGGTCCTCGGGGCGCTGAACGAGGACCTGGTTCGACGAACCCAGCGAGGCGCCTTCTGCACCATGTGCTACCTGACGCTCGACCTCTCCACGGGCGCGGTCCTCTTCGCGAATGCCGGGCACCACCCGGCGGTCCGGATCGGCAAGGGCGGCGCACGCTTCTTCGGAGAGGCCTCCGGGCCGCCCGCCGGGGTCCTGGCCGAGGCGGGTTGGAGGGACACCGAGACCGAGCTCGAGGCCGGCGAGACCCTGCTGCTTTACACAGACGGCCTTGTCGAGGCGCGAAGCGCGCCGGCGCTCGGCGGCGGAAGGGATGCCGCCTCAGTGCCTCGCGAGTACGGAACGGACCGCCTGTGTCGCAGCGCGGCCGACCTGGTCGGCAGCCCGCTCAAAAGCCTGATCGACCGTGTCAATGAAGAGGTCGAGGCGTTCTGCGAGCCCTATCCTCCCCATGACGACCGCACCATGATCGCCCTGAGGTACCTTGGATGACAGTGGTACCCCGGAAGACAAAGGAGGAGATCCGCATCGAAGTGCTCGCTCAACCGAGGCTCCTCTCATCGGTCCGGGGACTCGTGCGCGGCTACCTGGCAGGATGCGGCTTTTCGACGGACCGCATCGAAGAGATCGTGCTGGCCGTGAATGAGGCCTGCGCGAACTCGATACGCCATGCCTACGGCTCATGCCCGACCGAAAAGCTCGAGCTGAAATTGCGCTCGGATGCCGACGCGGTCGAGATCGTCCTGCTCGATGAGGGCAGGCCGGCGCCGGCCGAATGCGTTGCGCCCAGAGAGCCGACGCCCCCGGACCCCGCCGCACTCGAGCCGGGCGGACTCGGGGTGCCGATCATCTACAAAGTGTTCGACGAGGTCGAGTTCCGTCCCGGCCGGAAGCGGGGCAATCGCGTGACCATGAGGCTGAAGCGGCCGAGCTGAAGATCATTGGATAGACCCTCACCCTGACCCTCTCCCAGAGGGAGAGGGAACTGTTGAGGAAGGACGAATCGCATGCCACTGAACATCGAGGTGAAGGACTCCGGGGGAAACCATCTGATCGCGGTGGAGGGCGAGGTGGATCTGTACACCTCGCCGGAGCTGCGTGCTGCCCTCATGAAAGGCATCCCTCCGGGCACCAAGGTCATCGGCGCGGATCTCAGCAAGGTCGCATACATGGACAGCTCGGGCGTGGCAACCCTGATCGAGGCGATGAAGGCGGCCGCACAGGAGGCGAGGACTTTCGTACTGGTCTCGCCATCCGAGGCGGTGACGAAAGTGCTCAAGCTCACGCGCCTCGACTCGGTCTTCGACATCCGCGAGACGTTGTAGACCCGAACCGTCCCCTCCCCAGGCACAAAGGGACAAAGGCACAGAGGAAAACATATTCTGTACTAAATTATGAACTCCCTCATCGGACATACGGGACGTACGGCCCTGAGCGGTCTTTCCGCGGCGCTGCGCGTCTGCGCGATGATGGTGGACACTGCGAGCTGGGCGGTCCTGGCGCCGCTTCGCGGCAAGGGGCTGCGGGTTCGGAGCGCCGTGGAGCAGTTCGTCCTGTTCGGCGTCGACTCGCTCCCCATCGTGGGGCTGATCTGCTTTCTCGTGGGGGCCATCATGGCGATGCAGGCCTCCTACCAGCTCGAGCAGTTCGGCGCCGCCATCTACATCGCCAACCTCGTATCCATTGCGGCCACGCGTGAGATGGCACCGCTGCTCACCGCGATCATCATTACGGGCCGGAGCGGCTCGGCCATCGCCGCCGAGATCGGGACCATGAAGGTGGCCGAGGAGATCGACGCCCTCGAGGTGATGGGCCTCAACCCGACCAAGTTCCTGGTGGTACCGAAGTTTCTCGCCATGGTGCTGGCCGTTCCGTGCGTGACGGTCCTGGCCATGTTCATCATGATCGTGGGGGGCCTCTTCGTCTCGACCGTGGTGCTGGGGCTCGATGTGCGGCTCTATCTCGAGCAGACGGCGGAGTCGCTGGTCATGAAGGACATGGCCACGGGGCTCGTGAAGAGCGTCTTCTTCGGCATCGTGATCTGCTGGGTCGGCGTGTACCGCGGGTTCCAGGTCGAGGGGGGCGCCGAGGGCGTGGGCAGGCAGACGACCTCCTCTGTGGTTACTTCGATATTTCTGATCATCATCGTGGACCTCATCTTCACCGCGCTCTTCTTCTTTGCGTAGCCGGGGCACAGAAGGCGGGAAGCGGCCCGTGTATGAGCAGGACAGAGATGGCTGACCGGAGCGACACCATCATCGAAGTGCGGGACCTCGTCGTGAAGTACGGAGACCGGACCGTGCTCGACGGGATCGACCTCGCGGTCGGCCGGGGGGAGATCTTCGTGATCCTCGGCGGCAGCGGGTGCGGCAAGAGCACGCTCCTGCGCAACCTGGTGGGCCTGATGCGCCCCCACTCGGGCCGGATCCTGATCGACGGCCGGGACTTCACGGCCATGCGCGACGAGGAGCGCATCGAGGTTCGCAAGAAGATGGGCATGTCCTTCCAGGGCTCGGCCCTGTTCAACTCCATGACCGTGGCCGACAACGTGGCCCTGCCCCTTCGCGAGCACACCCGGCTGGAGGAGTCGACCATCGAGATCATGACGAAGATCAAGCTCGACCTGGTGGGGCTCGGCGGGTTCGGGGAGTACATGCCCTCGGAGCTCAGCGGGGGGATGAAGAAGCGGGCCGGCATCGCACGGGCCATGGCCATGGACCCGGAGATGATCTTCTACGACGAACCCTCGGCGGGCCTGGACCCGATCGTGGCCGCGGGCATCGACGCCCTCATCCGGAACCTGCAGAGCACTTTCAACCTGACCAGCGTGGTGGTCACCCACGAGATGGCGAGTATGAACCTGATCGCCGACCGGCTCTGCATGCTCCACCAGGGGCGAATCATCGCCATGGGGACACCGGACGAGGTCCGGGCATCGGGCCATCCCTTTGTGGAGCAGTTCTTCGATCGACGTCCCGACGATGGAGGCGGAGACGGCGGGGACTACGTACGCACTCTCACCGAGGAGTAGACCAGGCACATGACATCCAACAAACAAAGCTTCACGAGAGCGGAGATCAAGGCGGGCGTGCTGGTGATCGCCAGCGTGGCGGTGCTGGCCCTGTTCATTGCCGTAATCCAGGGGCTGCGGCCCCCGGAGGTGACCAAGGTCTTCTACGCGTACCTGACGGACACGGGCGGGCTCAACCCGGGGGCCGATGTGCGGTTCGGCGGCGCTCGGGTCGGTCGGGTGTCCGCCATCGACCTCGACGCTAGCGACCAGTCCCGCCTGCGCGTGGAGATGACCGTGCGCCGGGACGTTCCGGTCAACGAGGAGAGCGAGGCCTTCATCACGCAGGTCACCTTGATGGCACAGAAGCACCTCGAGATCACCACCGGATCGAGCGGGGCCGCCCTGGTCGAGGGCGGCTCTGAGATCCCGGCCAGGAGCGGCAGTATGATCTCCCAGGCCGAGAAGCTGGCCCAGACCGTTGCAGGCGTGATCGAGGATGTGCAGAACCTTCTCGGGGTGGAGGCGGCCGTCGAGGCCGAGCGGCAGGGCGGGGAAGAGATGGTGACCTTAGCAGATCTCTTTTCCGACGTGGACAGGACGGTCAATGAGGGTACGGGGCTGGTACGGGACGCCCGCGGAGACGTAATGCAGATCCTGGCCAAGGTCAAGGATGTGGAGGACAGGGCGAAGTCCGTTCTGGAAAGTCTGAGTGCGGTGCTCTCCGAGAACAGAGACGACATCCGCGGCTCCGTCGCCGGAGTGCGGGGCATTGTCGACGATGTCTCGACCGTATCGGACGAGCTCGAGGAGATCGCATCGACCCTCGAGGCGACTCTCGGCAACGCGGCCTCGCTCACCGGCGAGGCCCGCGGCCTGCTGGAAGGAAGCGGCTCCGACGTAGAGGAGATCATCCTCGACCTGCGCGAAACGGTGCGCTACCTGAAATTATTCGCAAGGACCCTGGCCGAGCAGCCCCAAGCGGTCATCCGGGGCAAGGCCCCGGAGGGGAGGGAGTAGACGCATTCATCGAGACTTCTACGCGGCTTTCGTAGATTTCGGCTCAATATCAATAGGCCATGTGAGTTTACAGTCGAGAGTTGAGAGTGAGAAGCAGGTGGCTCTCGACTTTGAACTGTTGACTGTCGACTAAGGACTCAACTTCGTATTTGCCATGCCATTTTTCGCTTAATTGGTTACGGCTGTACCGTAGTAGGAGGCATCATGAATCGAATTCGAATTGGCCTTGCCGTTTTGACTGTGCTCTTGTGCGGATGCGCGACTTCGTCGCCCTCGCGATACTATACGCTGGACATGCGGCCCTCGGGCGGCGCCTCGACGCAGTACAACATCGACGTCGACCGTCTGCGCCCGGCCGAGGCACTGACGCGTACGGACATCCTCATCGAGAAGAGCCCCACTGAGATCGAATATTACGCCCGGGACCGCTGGGCCGCCGGGCTGAGCGAGCTGGTCGCCGAGAAGCTCGAATCGGAGCTCGGCCCGGACCTGGACGGGCGGGCCACGATCGTCATCTCCGGCAAGATACTCGCCTTCGGGCAGGCGGACGGGGCCGGGGCGCACATCAAGCTGGATGTCGAGCTCCGGCGGGAGGACGCGAGCCGCCACGACAAGGCCCTGTTCGAGAAGACCTACGAGAAGTCGCTGCCCGCCGGGGGAAACGGCCCGTCGGCGGTCGTAAGGGCCCTGTCACGGGGACTCGAAATGATCGCCCGGGAGATCGCGGACGACGTGAACGGGTTGTGATCGGAAAAATATTGTTGGCGTCTGACGGACTTGTACGTATCGCCCTCCGGACGGACTTTACACCCAGATTTTTTAACGCAGAGGCGCAGAGATCTGTTTATTAATCGATTCAACCCATGAAGCTTACCCATTGCTGATTTTATAGAAAGTCGGACATGTCATTTCGACCGCAGGGAGAAATCTTTTCTTTTCAGATTGTACTCCCGGAAAGATTTCTCCCTTCGGTCGAAATGACAAAAAAAAAAATCATTTGATATGAATTTCTTTCTCTGCGTCTCTGCGCCTCTGCGTTAAAACTCTTCAACGGAATGAATTGGATTTCCTATTGAATCGGGCCCGGGCCCGGACCACCTGACATATGGAATCCTCCATGAGCAGTGAACCTCGCTATGCCTTCTTCGGCGCGGCCCTCGACCCCCTCGACTCGCCCGGGAAGGTGGCCCTCCAGCAGGCCTACCTCGATTCCCTCGAGCGAGGCATCGCCTGTGCGGCGGACCCGGCCGATCCCTACACCCCACTAGATCCCTATGACCTGTTCCGGACCGAGCTGGCCGGGTGGCTGAAAGAGCGCGGCATGCGCGACGCCGGCCGCCTGACCTTTCCCTCCTGGCTCACCCCGCGTCCCCGGCTGAAGGACCGGGAGCGGATCCACGCCGGCGCCTTTGCCGATTTCCTCGACCGGGGCGGGTGTGCCGAGGCGGCCGGGGCAGCGAAGGATTTCGTGGCGGAGTCCCTCTTCCCGGACCTCCCCGTGATGTTCGGGGTGGACCACTCTCTGACCGGCGGGGTCCTCCGTGCCCTGGCCGAGCGCCTCGGCCCTGATCTCCTTACAGTGGTGGTGATCGATGCCCACTTCGATGCGATCCCCACGGCGGTGCGCCGTGCGATCCGGATGGGGCGGGAGGGGGAAAGAAGCGGGCCGAGAGGACCAGAGCTCGATGAGCCATACAACTGCGGCAACTTCCTGGCCCATCTCATCGATGACGGGGTCGTCCCCCCGGAGCGGCTCTTCGTGGTGGGGGCCGCCGACTTCCCCACCCCGGAGATCGAGCGCTCCGCCGGGTCCGGAGCTCGCCGGTTCATCTCGGTCTACCGCTCGTACCTGGAGCGCGGGGTCCGTGTCATCGGCCGAGACGAGATCGTCGCTCCGGGAGGCCTCGAGAGGGTGGCCGCCCTCCTCGAAGAGACCGGACCCGCGTGGATCTACATCTCGATCGACGCGGATGTTGGGGCGCGGCGGGCCGTGCTGGCCTCCCGGTTCCTCGACCTCCCGGGCCTTGACGAAGAGCCACTCCTCGACATCGCCTTGGCCCTCGGCCGGGTTGTTGCGACCGGCCGGATCCGACTGGCGGGCCTGGACGTCATGGAGGTCGACGTCCATGCGGCCGGGGTCCGGCTCCGCTCGGGCCGGGAGGACAGGACCGTCCCTTTACTGGCTCAGATGGTCCGGGCGATCATAGGATGAGTGGTCAAAACGAGACTGTCTGGTGAGCATCGTTGAAGTCCGGATGGGCGGCCGTGATCCGGACCTCCTCTTCAGGGTCGGCCTCGAAGAAAAATGAGATGCGGCCGTCCTCTTCGGTCGTCCCTGTACATGGCGCGCAGCTTCCCCCCTCCACCGCGATTTCCGCCCCTTCGACCGGATCGCCGGTATCGTCATCGGTGAGGAGTAGATCTACATGGACCGCCTCACGGCCGCCTGTCACTCTCCCCTCCGCGTAAGCAGGCAGGATCTCCACTCCAGGGGCCCTCTTCGAAAGCGTCAGAAAGGCCTCGATCCGCATCACCGGGAAGTAGAGGAAGTCGAAGCGGTCCGGGTCGATGTACTTGATCCCTGCCGCATCGAGGGCCGGGTGCCAGGGGGCCGAGCGGCCGGCGTCCTGCATCCCCATGCCGTGGTCCGAGGTGAGCACGAAGACCGTGTCGTCGTAGGCGCCGGCCTCCCGGTAGAGGTCGAGGATGTCGTCGAGGCGGCGGTCCAGCCAGCACAGCGTCTCGCGTAGTCCGTCTCCGTGCGGGCCGAAGGACTCGCCCGCGCCGTCGGACGAATAGAAGGACAGGTATGTCAGCTTGGGCACTCCGTGGCCCGGATCGCGAAGGAGCAGTCCTAGCTGGGCCACTGCAACCAAGTCGGCGAGCTGATAGGTGCTCAGATCGAACCGGGGCCCATCCGGGAGGAGAGCGGCGGCCCCCCCGACTATTTCACCTCCGAGAAGGCTGTAGAGGGAGTAGTCGGCCCCCACGTAAGTCGGCTCGTTGATCGAGGCGGTGAAAGCGCCGGTCCCGCCCACCGGGTCCCACGGGCCGAAGCTCCGGTGGACCGCCTCGAAGATCGTCTCGACCCTTTCGCTGTAGAAGGTGTAGTAGAGACAGTCGATCCAGTCCGGATGGAGGAGGTAGTCGATGGCGTGGGTCGCCACATAGTCGAAATCGAGGAGGAGCTTCTTTTCGCGATCGTAGAGCATGTTGTTGGCGAAGCCGTGGTGGCCGTTCATCGTGCCTGTCCCCACGCTGATGTGGCCCGGGATGCTCACGCTCGGGTAGCCGACCACGGCCCCGTACCGGAAGGTCGATCCCGACTCCATGAGGGCCCGGAAATTGGGGAGCGCCCCTTCCGACGCAAGGTTGAGGAGGAGCTCGCTGTTCGCGAGCCCGTCGAAGAGGATGATGATCGCGTGGCTCGCCGCTCC
This sequence comes from uncultured Thermodesulfobacteriota bacterium, assembly GCA_964522545.1. Classification (GTDB taxonomy): domain Bacteria; phylum Desulfobacterota; class DSWW01; order CAZFWM01; family CAZFWM01; genus CAZFWM01. The sequence continues at coordinate 11,984 of CAZFWM010000064.1, read as the reverse complement.
CCCGCACGGCTCGGTGAAGATGTCCGTGAGGACCTCTCCGTCCTGCCACCGCATGAGGTTCCGAGAGTACAGGCGCCCGCGGGAGTCGACTCCCTCTGTGGTCCCGGCGCCGAGCAGGGCCAGGACCGTGGGGGCGATGTCAGCCTGTCGGGCGATCGTCTCGGAGACGTAGCCCTTCTTTGCGCCCGGGCCGGAGAAGACCAGGGAGGCCCGCGACTCGGCCAGGTCCAGGGCCCCGTGGGTGCCGACCTGGACGTGGCCGTACCCATACGGAGTCAGACAGTACTGGAGGTCCGGAGCGGAGGGGGCGTCGAAGAGCTGGGCGATGCGCTCGTAGGCAAAGGGGTAGCTCGTATCCTCGGGCTCGATAAAGGAGAGGCGCTCATCCCCGGCCTCATAACCAAGCTCCGGGTAGGTCGTTCCTGCCGGATTCGAGCCCGCGGCGATCTCCTCTTGATAAGTAGGGAAGAGCGTGGGGTCTGTCAGGGCGATCGGGTTCAAGCCCTCCTGCTCCACGATCGTGTATTCGATCCCCTGGCCGACTATCGTCCGGGTGAACCGGATATGGCCGTCCTTCCCGCGTACAAGGTAGGTCTCCTCCTCCTGCTCGTAGGTTGTGACGAGGTGGATACTCTCCTGGTCCAGCAGGATCCCTGCGGCATGCTCAAAGATCTCTCGCTCATAGGCGTTTATCCCCTGGTCCCCTGGCCGCTGCAGCTCCGCGGGGCCCAGGTCCTCTCCCCCCTCCCAGGGGCACCGGCGCAGTTCGGAATCAACCGGTCCATCCGGCCTGTTCCCATCGAGATCGGAGCACCCCAGAGCCGCGAGCCCGATCAGGATCGCGACAGCCGCGAGCCTGATTATTGTGTAAATAAAGGAAAAGGGGGGAATCGGAAAAATGGAAACTTGCTTACTCATCTTTTCGATTGCGGCTCGGCCGCGTTAGGGGAGCAGGAGAGAAAGAACAGCATTGCGGCCGGCGAGGCTCACCAGCACGCGATTCCCTACGACCTCTATGCCGTTGATCACCTGGTACGTGAGTGGAGAGGGAGGAATGAAATCTTCAGGGGCGAGCCTGAGAAGGGTCGTACGGTTCCCCTCCCGGTCGAACCGGAGGAGGCGACCTCTACCTGCCTCTACCACGAGATATTCCTCCGTGCCGGGCAGGCGCTTGATTCCTGAAGGGCTGTTCAGCCCCTCGATCAGCACATGCTTCTCTCTGGTGTGAAGCTCCACAACCTGGCCGGCCTTCTGGTCGACCACCACCGGCAACCCCGCAGAGGAGATCTCGATATCGATCGGCCTTTCGAGCACCTCCGAGACCGGCATGCGCTTCCCCTCGGCGATCCGGCTCACTCTTCCGGCCCATGTCTCGGCCACGAGTATTGTGCCGTCTTCCGCCTGAACGATGCCTGCCGGCGTGACGAGATCGTCGAAGAAAACCTCGGTCCCTCCGTTAGGCTCTATCTTGAGGATGACGCCGTCGCGCGGTCCGCCGGGCAGGTGGCCGGAGACCTTTTTGGTTACCAGGAGACTCCCCTCGGGCGTGAGGCAGAAGTCCGTAGCTCCCATGAGCTGACGGTCCCCCTCGGCAAAGACCATCGGGAGGGCAAGGTAGCCCAGGGGACGCCCGTCGAGGTCAAAGGTTGCGATCTGGTTGCCGCCGATGATGACGCGGCCGTTCGATGGATCGAACAGAATCGATCCGGGAGTCGCGAGTCCGCCTCGCTTGAGATACTTCCATCGTTCGAGTCCCGGGTCCACTTTGTAAAGAGACCCCGTCAGCGAGTTGGAGATAATGATCTCACCGGTCCCGCCGACCCAGAGATTGTCCAGGCCCGGCTCCAGGTTTGCGATCTCCGAGCGACTGGCCCTGTTTAATTCGTCGAAGTGCTCCACCTCCACAAGGTGTCCCGACAGATATTCCGTAAGGTAGAGACGCCCGCCCAGCCCGAACTTGATCGCTGTGGGGCCGTTGAAAGAGAGCGGGAGGACCTCCTCGGTCAAGCTTACCGGATCGATACAGGCGATCCTGCCATCGGACGATCCGGAGACATAGAGTCGTCCATCCGGACCGAAGGCCATGCCGTTCGGGGTGCGGAGCTTGCAGCGGTGCTTTATGATCTCCTTGCCTGTCTTCGGGTCGAGCTTCAGAATCAGGCCGGAGTAAAACTCGCTAACAAAGAGCGAGCCGTCGGGGCCCACGACGATTCCATTTGGAGCGATGAGAAGTTCCTGCAACGTGCGCAGTATTCCGCGGGAATCGACTCTTCGGATCCTGCCGACCTCGATCTCAGTGATGAAAAGATCCCCGCCCGGTCCAAACGTGATATCGTCGGGGGTGACAAGCCCTTCAATAAACGGCAGTAACTTCCCGTCGCTGAGCGAATAGATGACCCCGCGTGAGATATCGGACACCAGCATCTCACCTCCCGGGGCGCTGACAAGTCCGGCCGTAGAGGTAAGCTGCCCGGGATCCATAAAGTATTCGGCCCCACCCGGAAGGACGCCGACTCCCATAGTTGCAGCACAACCATGGAACACAGAAATCGAAAGAACAAAGATAAGCACAAAACAGTTCCATCGATTCATGGTACTTCCTTCAACATAAATTGGGTTAAACCATTCACAAATTATTTTGACAATCTTCGGGAGAATGTATTTTATGCGACAAAGATCTCCCAGGTCAAGTTGAATCCGGCATATATTCAGTCCAATTGATCAAGTTGCCTGAAAATCAGCGACCACCGGTAGAATCAGTGGTATGAGGAAGGCCCCTGGAAGGGGCCGTCGAGCCTTCGCACCCTCGCTCATTCTATGGTCGCTGATTCCGTTTGGAGAATTTTGACGCATGGAATCCTTTGAAATAATGGGACCTCCTTCTCCATATTTACTCATAAAAAACCTCTCTTACTCAATTCGTATAGCCTACAACACAAGGGTGTTCATGAGAAAAAATTCTCCAAGGGATGAATCCGTGACAATCCACCGGCTTAGCCGGTGGATTGTCACGGATTCATAATTATTGACAGCACCTGGAGTAAATGTCTATCTTAGGAAACCTTAATAAGATGAATGATATGAAACCTAAAAGGGACCTGTTAAAAGGCGAAACCCTGATCCTCGTGGTCCGACCGAGCGTTTTTTATTATTTGCGTCGAGTCGCGAGGCCGGGAATTTATCTCATCTGCGCCTCTGCGCTCGGTCACCTCCTGGATCAGGCTGTCCCCCACGCCGCAACAGGGGCCATGCTCCTCTGTATCGCCTTCATTTCATTGATGGCCTATCGTATCGCTCTCGTGAGCACATTCCGCTACTTCATCACGGACCGGCGGCTGGTCACGGAAAAGGGAATCTTCCGCCGCGAGTTCGCAGACATCCCATACAGCAGCATAACCAACCTCGCGGTGCGGCAGGACTTCCTGGACCGGCTTCTGGGGATCGGCAATGTCGAGATCATGACGGCCGGCACACCTTACGCCGAGCAAGTTTTCACAGGCGTGGATGACTACAAGGGCCTTAGCACCTTGGTGCTTGGCAGACTGAAGGCCTTCGAAGGTGTGGAGGAATAAGAATGAAGCGAATCAGGGGGCTCTACGCTGTGAAGTCCGCAATGGTCCCTCGCCTTGGCCAGAGGCCTCCCTGGATGGACCTGTGATATAGACTCTTACCTTCCAGACACCGGTACGCGGCCATTCCATCGATTTCCAGCTCTGCACTCAGCATGATCAGATCGAGCGAGGATCCCGCACTAACCGCGTAGTCTCTATCATTGATCTCGGGCCGCAGATAAGTCGCCTTGTGAAACGCCTCATCTGCCTCCCGTGACCGGCCCAGCCGGCTCAGGGCAATACTGAGATTGTAGTGCGCCTCAGCGAGCTCGGGCTTGAGATCGATGGCCTGCGCAAAGGAGGAGGCCGCTTCCTCATGCCGGTCCATCTCTCCCAGGGCGGCCCCCAGACCCCAGTGTGCCTCGGCGAATCCTGGATGAATGCCGACCGCCCTGCGGAATGCCGCAGCAGCTTCGCGGTGCCAGCCGCGAAGGGTGCATTCCACGCCGACCTTGAAGGCCTTCTCTAGACGGTGGTTAGGGTAGGTATCCATAATTGACCAAAAGTAATGCTCTTATTTCCTTATAATATTATACTATTTTTTCGCCTCAACGTCAAAAAAAACCGCCGGATGACCCGGCGGCTTTTCAGATAATATAGGGCGGCCCGTGGCCGACGTTATGATTGTATCCCCATAGAATTGGCGGGCATGGCTCGCCCTATTCGAGCTCCCACACGTCATTACCATAGTCCGACTGGATGACGATCTTGTCGGGGTCGACCTCGACGGATCGAGCGGGGATCGGGCTGGTCAGCTCGACCTGAACACTGTCCTTCTCCTCGATCCAGACCCTGACCGATTCTCCCCGCACCGGTCCCTTTTCCCCGTCGATCAGGCACGCAACCTCCACCGGCATCCGATTTTCACCCCGATTTGTTACTGCCACTCGATACCTGTAGCCCTCTTCACCCTCATCGGACTGAACTCCATCGATCACATAGTCCGGGAGATCGATCGTGCCGAGCCACTGATCGAAGAACCAGCCAAGCTCCTCCCCCGACACTTCCTCCATGACGGCCTGACAGTCTGCCACACAGGGGCGCCCCCCCCGGTGCCGCTCGTGGAATGCGCGTATCCCGGCCCAGAGGACCTCCTCCCCGAGAAGCCCCCCCAGCATGCGGTAGAAGAGGGGGCCTTTGGAGTAATAGACGAAAGTCTCTCTCGTGTACTCATTGTACGGAGGCCTGGAGAGAAAGGGGACCGACTCCCGTTTTTTGAGATACTTGACCCTGTATGCATTGAAGATTTCTTTCTCTTTCTCTTTTCCGAACCGTCGTCCCAACATGGCGGCGGCCGAGAAGTTGGCGAGCCCCTCGGTGAGCATCTTCCAGCCGTACCCCTCCGGATCAATGGAAGAGCCCCACCAGAGGTGGGAGAGCTCGTGATAAAAGATTCTCACCGGATCGATCTCCTCGGGGGGGCCGGAGCCGGACCACGATTCGACCGTGGAGTTCAGCTCTCTCATCGTCAGAGTCTTCAACTGGATCGCATTCTTCATTGCGCTGTTTCCGCTCCCTCCGATCGCTTTCAGGTTCGGCCAGGTCTCCATGATCGTCACGGATCGACCTCCGAAGCCGCGGGGGCCGAACCGCTCTTCGAAAAAGGCGAGAGCCCGGGCCGCCTCCCCTGCCAGGTGGACCGTGTTCTTTGTGCACTCCCATTTATGGGAGAGGAGAAAGTCGATGGTAGAGTCATCGAATGAATAGGTCTCGAGGTCAAAGACCCGCGAGTGCAGATACAAGGACGAAGTCGGAGTCCACGATTTCCAAGAGAACTTGGCGAGCCCTCCCACCTCATCCGTTTCCAAGAGCTCGCCATCCATGAAGGCGAAGTGGCCCGGTGGGGCCAGGACCCGGGCATGGTAGTCGAAGTGATCGTCAAAAAAGTGCGAATAAAGGTCGATCTTTGCCATTGGATGCCAAGAAAAATTGCTGGCCAGAACGATTGCATCTTCATCGATCTCACTCGCCAAGTCGTTCACCTCCCACTCGTACCGGATGGTAGCCTCCACTTTCTGCCCCGGCTCGATCGGGCTGGGAAGATCGAAGCGGACCTTATTGAAGATCCTCGGGCCCAGGTGCTCACGGCACTGTGTTGCTGTGAACGACACCGACGTTCCGGTCGAATCCTCGATGGAGAGAACCCTCGATCCGTAAGGGAGGGAGAGAAAGGCGGATGAGGCCGGCGCAGAGGTGATGTTCTCCAGGGTCAGACGGTCGGCGACCTGGACCGTCTCTTCGGGCAGATCGAAGCGGACCTCCATGTCCTGGAAGGTGATGGTCACCGGATTGGCCTCGAACATGGCGTGGAGGCGCCCTACCTCCAGGTCCGAGATCCAGCCTGTGTACCCCTTGGGAATCATATAGGTACATCCGGTGGCCGAGAGAGAGTGTGCAAATATGAAGATTATCGCCGGGAACAGGATTTGCCGCTTCATCTCTTTCCCTCCGAAGGTCAGGGCCCGAATCCGGGGACAAAGATAGGGTCTCCATAGGGAATCGTCCCGCCCGGGAGCCCGAGCTCCGCCTCCAGGTCGATTCCCGCGTCCATCTCGAAATAGAGCTCCCCTCGCCGCCCGATCGAGTATGTGAGGGAGGCACCCCCAAAAGTCAACTCGCACCACAAAGGACCCGGCCAGATAATAGGGGTCTTGTCTCCCGAAGATCCGCCGTCATTCAGTTTTTTCTTTAACCACTCCCATGCCTGCTTGAACAATTTCCCTAAAAGGTATCCCAGATCATAGGATGGTCCTCCGTCTGGGTCCGTTCCTTTTCCATCCCAGCCATCTTTCCATCCTTCAAGGAAGTCCTCTAGCTCCCTGAGTATTAATACCGCCGTCCCGATAGCCTCGTCCGCAGACATCCCGGAAGCGATCAGCGCATCCACAACAAAGCTCTCCACACCCAGAGGCCCCAGCTCGATGTACTTTATCAGGACCTGATCCAGCCGGAGCTGGTAGATCTGGAAGATGAAAAACGACTCGGGCGCGAAGAAGCCGCCCCGCATGTAGGCAAAGAAGAGGGCCGCACTCACGCGGGTCCGGTCCTGGATCACCCCGGCGTCGATCGCTTCCTGGATGAGGGAGACCTGGCGGTCCGTCCACTCGGCCATGACCGTAAGTCCGGAGCGCGCGGTCTCGACGGTCCCGTACTCGATGATCGCGCTGATGGCATAGAGGTTCTCGGTGATCGCTTCGTCGTGGCCGTGGATCTCGGCCCAGTGCAGGGCGCCGATGTATGGCGCTACTGCGTTCCAGGGGAGAAGGCCCTGGTCCAGGTAAAGGAACTCCTCGGAGATGAGAAACGGATTAAAGGACTCTGGGTCGAGGGCGGATTCCGGAGATGTCTCACCAAACAGGGAGGAGTCGGAGCCGCCCAGAGACAATGGTTTCCCTATTGCTTGCAAGGCCTCGATCGGCTCGGACGCGGCTTCGGAAGTTGTGAGAGCTGCGGAGCAAAAGGGCAAGCCTGCCAGGGAACACAGGGTAAAACTGGCCAATAGGATCAAGATCGTATGTCTTTTCATCAAATGCCTCCTTTCCATTTTTTCTGTTGTCACGTCATCATCTACTGTTCTGCTTTTTCCCATCCCCCTTTCTAGGGTCGAACAAGATCGCTCTCGTCAGCCTGGGTATTTAGCAACATAGGTGCCAGCATTTGGGAGTACAGAGAATAAGGATCGGGAGGGACCGAATCAGGTGTTATTTGGACCGGATAGCGTCCGGGTCCGAACTGAGGACCTCCCCGGGGCGTCTGAAATAAGCATGCGCAGCAGCCCTATTTGTCCACATCCGTCGAGTCCCCCGCTTTGAACGATTGTTCGCAGCTTGGAACCCGGATTCGATATGGATTTACTCACCTGATTGTGGCATTCTTGAGCACTACGCCGCCTTTAGGGCGGCTGCCCAAGTCAATTGTACTGTTCGAAAAGGAGGGAGATAATGAATGTGAAGGGGATAATGAACGTGAAAAGATATGCTCAGCTGACAGCGACCTTCGTGTTCCTCACCTGCGCCGCGGCCTGTTCCGCACCGGAGACGACGCTGACGAGCGAGCAAATCGACATGAATGAGCGAACGGGCGCCAAAGTGGGAATCAGCGAGTTCATCGTCAGGGGAGAGGCCAACCCGGCCATGGGCCAGGCGATCAGCGACATTTTCACAACCATCATGTTCGAAAAAACAAACCTGAGAATCGTCGAGCGGCAGCGCATCGGAAAGGTCCACGACGAACAGAAGCTGAGCAAGCTCGCCTCCGGCCAGCTCGGCCTGAATGCCATCATCCTCGGGGACGTGACCGGCCTGAACCAGCACACGGAGAGGCACTTCTGGCTCCTCTTCAGCACTGAAAACAAAGTGCTCGACGTGACCGTGGACGTGCGCTGCGTCGATGTGAAAAACGCCGAGGTCCTCTACGCCGCCTCAGGCTCTGCAACGGCCAGGCAGCTGAACAAGCTCCGCATCTTCGGCCTCGGAATCACCGAGAGCGACTCGGATGTGTCGGAAAAGGCCTTTCGCAAGGCCCTGCACAAATTCCTGGACCACTCCGTGACGAACATCGACCTGGCCCTGAGCAGGGCATCGACTCCATGATCCCTTCCCTCGGGTGCATCAGATCTCAGATCGGGCCCAATTGACTGGGCATTCGATATTCTATATAATTAGTGGGCTGGTCCTACGATCTCAAACCTCAAAAAAGGGGGAGGCCATGAATACCTTGAATCAGATCGGAATCGCTTTGCTAGCCGTTCTCCTGTTCGCCGCACCGGCCGGAGCGCTCCCGGATGTCGGGCCTTACCTGCAGGACGTCCGAACCACGAGCGTGAAGGTCTGCATCACATCCTCCGCGAGCTGCGTCACCGTAGAGTACGGGCTTGATGCGACCTATGGCAGTTCCGTGCCGTCGTGCTCTCCCGTATACATCGACTCCCTGATCAACGACCTCTTCACCGTGCAGATCACCGGCCTCAGCCCCTCCACCACCTACCACTACCGCGTGCTCCGCGGAGGCGTACCCACTCCGGACGCCTCCTTCACCACCGCCGTGACCGCGGTGGAGCCCTTCTCCTTCGTCGCTTACGGCGACAATCGCCGTGGGCCCGGCCTATGGGGCGGCGGCACCGACCAGGCTCACCAATCCGTGGTCAATGCGATCGTGGCCCAGAATCCCGACTTCGTCGTCGACACGGGAGACTTCATCAATGCGGAACTACTCTTCGGCGAGAACATGCCGACCGAGTGGATCAACTTCTTCGAGATCGAGCAGCCGCTGCTCAGCAAGAAGGCCCTGTTTCCGGTACGCGGGAACCACGAGGACGAAGCCGATTTCTACCTGGACTTTTTCTCCCCGCCCGAGGAGGCCTCCGGCACAGAGCACTACTACTCCTTCGACTACGGCAGCGCCCACTTCGTCATGATAAACTCCGTGGAAGCCTACGGGCCAGGGTCCGCACAGTACACCTTCATCGAGAACGACCTCGCGGCCCACGAGGGGACCGGGCCGATCTTCGCCGTATTCCACAAGCCTCCCTTCAGCATCGGCGTGCACGGCGGCTCGGGGAGCGCCCATGACCACCTGGCCCCCCTCCTGCAGGACTATGGAGTGGACGTGGTCTTCAGCGGACACGACCACATCTATTTCCGAGCCAAGGTCATCAACGGGGTCCACTATATCGTCACGGGAGGCGGCGGGGCACCGCTCTATGGCGTCAATCTCGCCGACAACCCGGATATCACCCAGGTGGCTGAAACCACGCTGAACTTCGTCTACGTCCAGGTGTACGGCAACAACATCTACGTCACGGCCAAGCGACCCGACGGATCGGTGATCGACTACCTCCAGATAGACTCTACTGCTAACGATTTCATCTACGACAAGCTAGATCCCCTTCCCGGCCCCGGGGTTCCCTCGGAATGCAGCGTCCATGGCCTTTCGAGCACCATGTCGCCCGTTTCGCAAATAGCCTTGATCCTCCTCCCTCTCGCCCTCTTTTTCTTCAGGCGGCGAAAATAGGAAAGGGAGAATTGGCGAATCTGTAAAAAGCACTCTGATCGAAACGGCGCCGGCCAAAAGGCCTGGTGCCGTTTTTTTGTCTATTGTCATTCCCTGTTTCGCGAAAGCCCTTCTTGACTGTCCCTTTATGAGAGGTTACATTTATAAGGTTGGCCTCAAAGAGAATCTGCATAGAAAGCTATGGGTTGTCGAGCCGGCCTTCGAATCATGTTTATAGAGAAACCTGGAGGAGAGCAGGATGCCGATCTATGAATACAGGTGCACGAAATGCGGCGAAATTCACGAAGTGATGCAGAGCTTCGCCGAGCAGCCGCTCCAAAAGTGCTCTCTCTGCGCAGGCCCCTTGAAAAAGCTCATCTCGGACTGCGCATTTCACCTCAAGGGCTCGGGCTGGTACGTGACCGACTACGGCAACAAGAACAAGAATAAAGGCAAAGAGGTAAAGGAGAAGCCGAACAAGACGGAAAAGACGGAGAAAAAAGAGAAGTCCGACAGCGGCAAGGACAAGGCCGCTAAAAAGGACTCGGATTAGCCACCTGGAGGGACGGCTTCCACGCCGTCCGCGGTCCGGGTGGAACCGGACCCTCCATTCTCTCGACTGTTGACTCACGTGGCCCCATGAGCTCGATTTGACCTCCAGTAATAATCACACCATTCGCATCCTCCCAGACGATCTTTGCGTTGAAGCCGAAGAGGGCTCGCTCCTTGGCGATGTCCTGAGAGTGCGATTTCCCGACCTGAGCTTTCCTTGCGGGGGCAAGGGGCGTTGCCTGAAATGCACCTTCCTGCTCGAAGAGGGGTGGGCCGATGAAGACGCCGCTGTCGAGCAGGCTCAGCCCCCCTCCCCTCATTCCGGGAGTGCCTTCGACTCCCTGGGACTGGCCCCCGGCCGACGATTCCTCGCCTGCCGCTTCCGAGTCCGCTCCGACATGGCGATACGACCCGAGTTCCGGCCCGAGGGTGAGCCGATCCGGACGGAGCGAGTAGAGACGGGGACCGACAGAGATGCGGCCCTTTTGCCCGCCGGGATGGCCCTCGATCTGGGTACCACCACGCTGGTCCTGTCTCTGCTCGACGCCGAAGGCCGGCCCCTTGTGCGGGCCACGGCCGCGAATCCCCAGCAGGCCTTCGGGGCCGACGTGATGTCTCGCATCGCCTTTGCCCGGTCCGCCCCGGACGCCCTTGAGCTGCTTCAGCGCTCGATGCACGAGCGCCTCACCCGGATGGCAGAAGCACTCTGCCGGGAAGCGGGCGTCGATCCGTCGTGCGTCCGCCGCCTCTGCGCGGCCGGCAACACATGCATGCAGCACCTATTTGCAGGCATCGATCCCGCCCCGCTCGGCGCCTACCCTTACGAGCCGGCGAGCCGGTTCGGCGGTACCATCGAGATGCGCGGACTCGAGAAATCCGCGACACCCGTCCGGGACGGCTACGGGCCTCTCGGCCTCGCCCCGGACCTGGAGGTCTATCTCGCGCCGGTCATCTCCGGATTCGTCGGGGGCGACATCGCCGCCGGAATGCTGGCCACCGGCCTGGTCGACGCCTCGGACATCTCCCTGCTCGTCGATGTGGGGACCAACGGCGAGATCCTGCTGGCCCGGAACGGCCGCGCGACCGCGACCTCTACGGCCGCAGGCCCGGCCTTTGAAGGCGCCTCGCTCTCGAGCGGCATGCTGGCAGGGCCGGGCGCGATCGAGCAGGTGGATCTGGAAAGAGGCCTCAGGCTCGATGTGATCGGCGGCCGACAGCCCACCGGGCTCTGTGGCACCGGGGTCCTCTCGGCCGTGGCCGGCCTTCTCGAACAGGCGATTATCGACCGATCGGGCCGGATCGTCTCCCCCGGGGCATGGAATGAAGGAGCGCAAAGCATCCCCTCAGACCATTACGGGATGGTTAACGGGAAGCCGGCCTTCCGGCTCGCCCCGGGTGTGTGGATCACCCAGGAAGACGTGCGTCAGGTACAGCTTGCCAAGGCGGCGGTGCGCACGGGGATCGATCTCATCCTTGAACACGCCGGCCTCTCGCCCGGGGACGTGGAGCGGGTTTATGTCGCAGGGGCTTTCGGCCGCCGGCTCGACGCGGCCGATGCGGTCGCCATCGGCCTCTTTCCTCTTGCCCTCCGGGACCGTGCCCTCTTCGTGGGCAACACCAGCCTCGCCGGCGCCGAGAGCCTCCTCGCCCGCCCCGGGGAGCGAGAAAGCCTGGCACAGGTCTGCCGCCGCGTCGTCCCCCTCGATCTCATCGAGGACGGACGATTCACAGATCCCTTTGTTAAAAATCTGCCTTTTCCATAGATGATCGGACGATTATAATGGCCCCGAAAATCTGGACAGGTGTATAAGGTGGATTTGAGGAGGAGAG
>CAZFWM010000063.1:0-26761 GCA_964522545.1 uncultured Thermodesulfobacteriota bacterium | reverse complement strand
GTTGCATCCTCGACAGTCTGGGAATCCAGAGGTGAGGGCCGCATGAAAGATCACTTTTTGAAATACCCGGCCGGGTTACTGCTTTGGATCCTGGCGGCCTGCCACTCGGACGGGCACCGGGGTATCGAGCCGACGGAGCCGGGCGGCGTCCCGTACGTCCTCGCCGGAGGCCTCCCTGTCCCTACCTGGCGCACCGAAGACTACTCCCTGGTCCAATCCCTCGACGGGCCGTGGCGCTTCCTCGAGGATCCCGATGTGGTGGGCGAGGCGCGGCAGTGGTACTCGCCCGAAATCGATCGCTCCGGCTGGAGAACCATCAAGGTGCCGGGCGTCTGGAACGCGGCCTTCCCCGATCTGCTCGACTACGAGGGCGTGGGTTGGTACGCCACGGAATTCGACGTGACCGGCGGCCCGACCGCCGATGAGGAGCTGAGCCGTATGATGCTCCGGTTCGGGGCCGTGTTCCTCCGATCCCGGATCTACCTGAACGGCGTGCCCCTCGGCGAACACGAGGGCGGCTACACACCGTTCCATGTCGAAACGGGCGCCGTCCTCCGGCGAACCGGCAACGTCCTCGTCGTACGGGCCGACAACCGCATCGGATGGGACACCATCCCCGTGGACACCCTGACCCACCTGGACAAGCACGGCTGGTGGCCCTACGGCGGGATCTCACGGTCCGTGACCCTCCACGACCTGTACGACCCGTGGATCTTCAAGCTCGAGCCGGCCTTCGTCTCCGGAGAGGGCCGAATCGAGGTCTCCCTGGGGCTCCGAGCCCGGTCCCGTCACGAAGACCTGGCCCTGAGCTGGAGCCTAGAAGGGCCTTCGGGCGGGAGGCTCGAGGGGAGCGTACGCTTCTCCGTCCCGGGTCGCGGTGTGCACACCTACAGGTTCCGGATCGACGCCCCGGCCCCGGTCGTCTGGTCCCGGGGCCGGCCGGAGAACCTCTACCAGCTGACCCTGGCAGATCCGATAGGTGGCGATGGGCTCGCGGTCCGCTTCGGGCACCGCACCTTCGGACTCGACGGCAATAAGATGCTCCTCAACGGCGAGCGTGACTTCTGGCGGGGCATCAGCCGGCACTCCGATTATCCCGACACGGGCAGCGTGGAGACGGATGAGACCATCGCCCGGGAGGTCTCCATCCTGGGGGACCTGCATGTCAACCACGTCCGGCCGGGCCACTACACTGTGGACCCGAGGCTCCTTGATGCCCTCTGCGACGCCGGCATCACGATCCTGGAGGAGGTGCCGGTCTACCAGCTCTTCATCGGCCAGATGGACGACCCGGACCTGATCGCCGCCAGCAAGCTCCAGCTTGGTGAGATGATCGAGCGCGACAAGAACAACCCGGCCATCCTCGCATGGTCCGTGGGGAACGAATACGCCAACTACTTCCCCGGCGCCGCCACCCTCACGGCCGAGCTCGCTGCAGAGGCGCGACGCCTGGACCCCGGCCGGCCCACGGCCGCGGTCATCACGAACGTGAGCTGCGTGGTGCCGGTCGACTTCGCTCTGGACCACGTGGACCTGATCGGCGTGAACCAGTACTACGGCTGGTACTTCGGCGCCCTGCCCGACGCCCCCTGCTGCATGGACACGATCCACCGGATGCATCCGGACAAGCCGATCGTGGCCACCGAGTTCGGGGCCGGCGCCGTGGCGGGCAATCACCTGGAGGGCCAGCCCTGCCCGGAGCCGCTGGATGACCACAGCTACACCGAGGAGTGGCAGGCCTGGTACCTGGAGGAGCAGTTCGCGGGACTCCTTTCACGCCCCTACCTCTCGGGCACGATGCCCTGGGTCCTGGCCGACTTCCGCATGGAGTGGAACCCTACCACCGGCAAGCCCCACCCCGTGTCGGGAATGAACCTCAAGGGGCTCTTGACTCACGACCGCTCGACCCGGAAGATGGCCTTTGACGTTGTGGCCGGGATTTATGAGGAACGCTGAGTTGAATTATCGCCCTTCGGGCGAGCTAATGAGCTTAATTGCTCCTGGGGTTGACACCCCAGGCTACATGACCTGACCCCTTCGGGGTCAATTGGATTTCCTATGCAATGAACTTCTCGCCCTTCGGGCGGACTTTTCCTCGTTCCCAGGCTCAGAGCCTCGGAACGAGGAAACCGGTGCTCAACTGACAATTTTCATCATTTACTTAACGTTAGATGGGAGGAGACGCAATGGCTTCTGAAGGTCTGTTCGACGACCCTGAAAAGCAAAAGATACTCATGGACACGCTGAAGGGATTGCAGCGCGAGTCCTTTCACGAGGAACAGAGCGAACGGCTCACGATCCTCGTGAGACACGCCTACGACAATGTCGCCCTCTACCGAAAGAAATATGACGAGGCCGGCCTCAAGCCGGACGACATCGCCAGCGTGGACGACCTCCACAAGCTCCCCTTCATAACCAAGGACGATCTCAGGAACAACTTTCCCGACGGACTCCTGGCCAAGAACATCGACCCCGCCGACTGCTTCATCGTCGGCACCTCGGGCTCTTCCGGATCTCCGGTGAAGATTTACAGAGATACCGTTCCGAGTCACCTCGCCTCTTTCAGCGTCCTCATGAACCCGAAGATCTGGTCCCCCTGGGTGGGCGTCGATACGGCCAAAAAGGTCCAGATGGTGATGGGCATCATGGTGATGGCCGAATACTCCTTCGAGAAAGAGCTGATCAAACAGTTCCAGGAGGCCCCCTGGATCTCCAACGAGTCCTTCCGCATCCTCGACGCCCTAATGGACCCCCGTGAACACCTGCGCGTGTTCCAGGAGCTGAAGCCCAATGTCCTCTTCGGCTATCCCAGCGCCATAAAGAACCTGGCCATCGTGGCGCGTGAGGACGGGGTCGAGCTTCATCAGCCGGTGTTCTTCGTGACCGCGGGCGAGGTGCTGGACGGCCACACCCGAATGGTCATCTCGAGCGCCTTCAAGGGAAGGCTCTTCGATGTCTACGGCTCGACCGAGGGGAACGCCATCGCCTTCGAGTGCCTCAGGCACGAGGGAATGCACGTGGCGCCCCGGAGGGTCATCCTCGAGCTCCTGGACGACGACGAGAAGCCGGTTCCTCCCGGAGTGCCGGGGAGGGTGGTGGTCACGGACCTCACCAACATGGCGACCCCGATCCTCCGGTACATCGGGCTCGGGGATGTCGCGGTCTGGGCCGGCAAGCCATGTTCCTGCGGCATACGCTGGCCTCTCCTGGAGCGAGTGGGGGGACGGATCGTGGATTCCTTCGTCCTGCCCGACAAGAGCCTGGTCCACCCCTTCCGCCTGACTCACGCGCTGGAGACGATCCCCGGGATAGCAACGTTTCAGCTCGTTCAGGAGGAGATCGATCGGGTGCGTGTGCGGATCGTCGAGGAGAAGGGGGAAGGGGAGTCCGGGGAAGGCCCCTCGCCATTCCAAGAGGGCGGAGCGCAATGGACCATGATCATGGAGAGTCTCGGGGAGATACTGGGCGAGGGCGTGCATATCACCATCGATCGGGTGGACGACATTCCCCGCTTCCCGGCCATGAGCCACGCCGTTGTACGGTCCCTGGTCGATAGGCCAGAGGGAAGTTGAATTCGAGTAGGAATATCACCCAGGCCTAGCCGGCCGTCAGCTCGAAGCCGTAGATCGCCCCCTTGATGGAGGCTCCCCCCCGGCCGTAGTACACGAAGAGGACGCGATTTCCCGGCAGCTCGAGGATCGAGGGGTAGCCGCACTCCGACTCGGCGCAGTACTCGATCTCGATGGGATGGCTCCAGGTCTTTCCGTCGTCGAGAGAGTGGATGAAGCCGACGGAGGCCCGCGTGTAGGTGTCGCTCACCCACCGGAAGGCCGACAGGACCGCGCCGTTCTGGAGCTGGTACAAATTGGGCGCGTGGCCGATGAAATCGAGATCCTGCCAGGGGGCCCACACCGCTCCGCCATCAAAGGAGAAGCTCTGGGCCGTCTGGCCCGGACCGCCGGGGTCGGAGCCGGTGGCCGTCCGGATGTGAAGGCGAAAAGGCCCGTTCCTGACGGGCAGCAGGGAGGGCTCCATGAGCCAAGTGTCGGCCGGGTCCCCGGTCTCCACCCGCTCCCGGGCCCAGGTCTCGCCTCCGTCCTCGCTCGCGAACAGGGCGATCCACGATCTCGGGTGGGTGGCCAGCTGGCCGAGGTTGATCGCGTGCCCCCCGTAGGCCGGCAGCAGTATCCGGTCCCGGTACTCCACGACCGGGCTGGAGCAGGCCCACACCAGAACCGGGTCGCCGGCGCCATCGGCCCAGAGGCCTTGCTCGTCGATGTGCCCCCCCTCCACGGACATACTACCGTCCGAGATCTGCACTACCTGCGGAAAGGTCTGGCCCTGGTCCGAGGAGAAGGCGCCGAAGATCTCGTGGAGCGTCAAGCGGGACCCACCGAGGGTCTCCCAGTCGTACTGAAACCAGGTCACCAGGAGACGTCCGTCTGCGAGGAGGGCCACCGAGGGGTCGCGGTCGTCGATGCCCGGCGTGTCGAGGATGACGGCCGGGTTCGTCCAGGTCATGCCGTCTTCGGAGCCGAACTGGGCCATGACCAGCCCGGAGGGATCGACGTGGCTCGCCCCCTGGCGGTAGACGAGGGCGATCCGCCCGTCCGCCAGGCGGGCCACGTCCGGAAAGGCAAGGTGGCCCATATCCTCGGCGATCGTAACGGACTGATCAAAAGTGAAGGTTATGCTTGTGGGGGGACAGCCGGCCAAC
The DNA here is from genome assembly GCA_964522545.1 of uncultured Thermodesulfobacteriota bacterium. Lineage (GTDB taxonomy): Bacteria > Desulfobacterota > DSWW01 > CAZFWM01 > CAZFWM01 > CAZFWM01. The sequence continues at coordinate 22,044 of CAZFWM010000063.1, read as the reverse complement.
GCGGCCAGTACGAGCACCATGAAGACTGCGGAACACGTTTTGCCCATTTTGTACCTACCTAACGCGGCCGAGCCGCAACCGAAAAGATGTGTAAGCAATGGGAAAAAGGGAAAGGGGGAAAAGGGGAAATTTTTAAATTTTATAGATTTCTCCCTATGGTCGAAATGACATATCCGAATTTTTTTATAAAACCATCATAGTAGCCCTTTTTTTCAATTCATCCCTTTTCCATTTTTCCAACTTTCCCTTTTTCCCTTTGCTTACACAATAAGGGTGTGACCTTCGCACCACTTCTACGCAAGCCGCGTAGAAGTCTCAAGGAAAGTCTCTAATGAATCGTCAGGGCCGGATCACCGATACCGAAGAGGGGATTGGTATTGGGTCATCAATCGGATCATTGGCAGCGCGTTCATGATCGAGTCCTCCTCCAACTCCAGGAAGCTCAGGCCCCCGTCCACCGAGTAGGAGCACCGCTCCACCCCCGTGACGGAGCTGTCCATGCCGAGGCTATAGGACCCGCCGGGCAGGTTTTCGAGGCCCACGAACAAGGCTCCGTCCGGTCCGAGCCATGGAAAGAGCGCCTTCCGGGAGATCCGGACGCGCTGGAGGCCGGCCCGGTCCACGTGCACCCGCTGCCGATGGATCTCCAGGTCTCCATCGGGCACTCTGGCCCTGCCTGTCGGATCGAAGTAGAGAACGACATCGACGTCGCGGCCGACGCCCTCCCCGCCGACGAAGAACGAGATCTCCCGGGCGTCCCCCGTCCCCTTGTCCTCGAACCGTCTCGCCACGATGAGCCCCGGCGCATCGGAGCCGACGTAGAGGTCCGCCTCGCCATCCCCTTCCGCGCCCTGCCAGACCGAGGCGGCGATCGGCACGCCAGGCACGATCCGCTCCATCGGCATCCTCTCCTCCGGCGCATGGCCATACTTCATGGGCTCCTCTTCCGCGATTTCCGCCTCTCTGCCCCCCTTCACTCCAGCGATCCCCGCCGCCATCACGTTCACCCAGTAGTAAAAGGTCACGCTGTCCGGGTCGTAGACGCGCCAGGTCCGGCTGATCATCTCGTTCGGATCCATCAGGCCGTCATCCATCTCCCCGCTGAACCCGTCGCCGTACGTCAGGGTGTAGCGCCAGCACCCCATGGGGGGCCTGCCCGAGCTCTGGACCTGGTTGTCCGTGTTGAGCCCCGTCACGTTCGACGGCGTGAGCGACTCGAGCACGGCCGCCATGGGCAGCTGGATGCGCTGCTGCGAGTCGGATCGGTTGAAGATCCGGAACAGGTCCTCGTAGATGCGCAGTACAGGGTCCCAGCTCGGCAGCCCCTGTCCGTCGTCGCCGCTGTTGGCCCGGATGTAGTCGTTCACGTTCACCTCGCAGTCGTCGCCGACCCCGTTGTAATCGTTGTCCGACTGCGTCGGGTTCTGGTAGTCCGGACAGTTGTCGAGCACGTCAGGCACCCCGTCCTGGTCGCCGTCCGAGATCGTCCCCGTCGCCTCGTCCGCTCCCATGTCCACCGCGGCCCCCATGATACGAGGGTCCTCGTCCAGGTCGCTCGTGGGGAGGCCCGCCGCACCGCTGTCGCCGATGTCGATGCACGGGGAGCCGTCCTGGAGGTGATAGTCGCCCCCGCCCGCGAAGGCCGGGTTCGCGCTGATGTTGCCCAGGCCCGGCCATACCCCCTCCACGTCGCTGTAGCGCACCGTGCAGGTGCTCGTCCCGTCTTCGTAGATCTCGTCGTCCTGAACCGCGCCGTCGCCCCAGAGGATCGTGTTGGTCACGTTCAACGTCGAGCCGCTCTCGGCCGCTAGGCCCCCTCCCCTCTGGCCCGCGCTGTTGCCGGAGACCGTGTTGTTCGTGATCGTCGCCGTGGTGCCGCTGCTGTAGATCCCCCCGCCGTCGGTGGTGGCGCTGTTGCCGATGATCTCGTTATTGATGACGCTCGTCGTGCACTGGTCGAGCGACAGCCCTCCCCCGTTCGCCCCGCTGTTCCCGGAGATCCGGCTGTGGGTGACCGTCCCCAGGGCCCCGGAGCAGGAAACGCCGCCCTGGGTGTTTCCCTGGATCGTGCAGCCCTCGATCGTCGGAGAGGAGCTCCCCTGGTACCGGATCCCGTAGCCCGCGTTGTTGCTCACGGTGCAGTTGCGGATCACAGGCTCCGAGTTGTTCGAACACAGGATCCCGCCGGGACTTCCCCCCTGGATCGTGAATCCGTCCAGCACCGACGCCGGCGTCTCCCCCGAGGCAAAGGTCACCCCGTACCCCTTGCCCTGGGCCGTGATCACCGTCGAGCCCGCACCGGCCGAGCTCTCCACGGTGATGTCCTTCCCGTTGAAGTTGATGTTCTCCGGATAATTCCCCGGGAGCACGATCACCGAGCCCGTGCTCGGGGCATCGCCGATCCCCTGCTGGATCGTGGGCCACGGATTCGACTGGGACCCGCAGCCTGCGACGCACGAGCTGTTGTCGTCCACATAGACCGGCACGATTTCCACCACCACCGAGATCTGATCCTCGTCGTCCCGGCCGCCGCCGTCCTCGGCGTCCACGCTGATGTAGTGGGTCCCCAGAGAGAGGGTCGAGATCACGATCGTCTCACCGCTCCCCAGGGCGCCGTCGAGGTCCGAGAACCAGTCGTAGCTGTACGGCGCCTCGCCTCCTTCCGGATCGGCGTTGAAGGTCACGGGATCACCCAGTGAGACGTGGGCGCCGTCGGCCGGCGCCACGATGGCGACGTGAAAGCCGATCCCCCCCTCGATGGTGGAGGAGATGCCCGGCGTGTCCGGGTTCCCGGAGTGCCAGGCGAGGGTGTAGAAAAACCGGCCGTTCGGCTGGACCCCGTACTGGGTCTGGCCCGGGCTCGAGTCATCCCATAGCACTGTGCCCATATCGTTCGGCGTGTTCATCAGGGGATTGCCCGTATCCACCGGGATGGTGACCAGCGAAAAAGTCCCGAAGAACGTATTGATACCGATCAGGGACGCCACCGTGTTGATCCCGCTGACAAAGACAGAGTGGTCCGTCCCCAGCAGGAGGCCGCCGCCCCGGACCCGGAGATTGAAATAATAGTTCTCGGTGAGCCTCTGCCCCTCGTCCAGATACCGGAAATCCCAGTAAGAGGAGATCATCCGGGCGTCACAGATGACCTCCATGTCGGGGTTCGCCAGGTACCAGTCGGCAATGGCCTGCCAGTCGACCGGGTAGCTGTCGCCCCAGGAGGAGAGGTCGAAGAGCCAGACCTGATCGTAGGTGTTCGCGTCCAGAAGGGCCGCCACCTGCCCGCTCGAGGAGAGGTTCACGTAAGTTGCAATGGCGCCGGCGTTGACGAGGGTGAGGTAGATCGAGTACCCGTCATTATCGTAGGAGGGCCCGTGGACGTTGATCATGAGGACCCGATCCTCCAGGGCCTGGGCCGGTGAGGAGAGAAGAATTGCTGAGACGAACGCGATGAGGATTATCCCGGATTTGGATGATTTTTTCATGACACCCCCCTTATCTTGTTATCGTTTCTACCTTCAACCCGAAAAATGCAGTAGCCACCTACTGCGGCTTGAAAAACCTTGCTGCAACGCTTGTTTCACGATTTTGGTCCTCGAAGTAGTTTCCAACTACGTCTTCGGAGCCGAACTGGGCCATGGCGAGTCCTGATGGATCGACATGGCTCACTCCCTATAAATCGTCAGGGCCGGATCACCGATACCGAAGAGGGGATTGGTATTGGGTCATCAATCGGATCATTGGCAGAGCGTTCATGATAGAGTCATCCTCCAGCTCGAGGAAGCTCAGGCCCCCGTCTTCAGAGTATGAGCACAACTCCACCCCCGGGACGGAGCTGTCCATGCCGAGGCTGTAGGATCCGCCCGGCAGGTTCTCCAGGCCCACGAACAGGACCCCGCCGCGGCCGAGCCACAGGAACGGCCCTTTCCGGGCGATCCGGACTCGCTGGAGGCCGGCCCGATCCACGTGCACCCGCTGCCGAAGGATCTCCATCTCCCGGTCCGGCACTCGGGCCTTGCCGGCCGGGTCGAAGTAGAGGATGACATCGACGTCGCGGCCGACACCCTCTCCGCCGACGAAGAACGAGACCTCCCGGGCGTCCTGCATCCCCTTCTCTTCCTGCATCCCTTTGCCCTCGAACCGCCGCGCCATGATGAGCCCAGGCGCATCGGAGCCGACGAAGAGGTCCGCCTCGCCGTCCCCCTCTCCGCCCTGCCAGACCGAGGCGGCGATCGGCACGCCGGGCTCGATCCGCTCCATCGGCATACGCTCCTCCGGCGCATGGCCATACTTCATGGGCTCCTCTTCCGCGATTTCCGCCTCTCTGCCCCCCTTTACCCCGGCGATCCCGGCGGCCATCACATCGACCCAGTAGTAAAAGGTCACGCTGTCCGGATCGTAGACCCGCCAGGTCCGGCTGATCATCTCGTTCGGGTCCATCAGGCCGTCGTCCATCTCCCCGCTGAACCCATCGCCGTGCATCAGGGTATAGCGCCAGGCCCCGATGGGGGGGCGGCCCGAGCCCTGGACCTGGTTGTCCGTGTTGAGCGCCATCACGTTCGACGGCGTGAGAGACTTGAGCACGGCCGCCATGGGGAGCTGGATGCGCTGCTGTGAGTCGGACCGGTTGAAGATCCGGAAGATGTCCTCGTAGATGCGGAGCACCGGGTCCCAGCTCGGCAGCCCCTGTCCGTCGTCGCCGCTGTTGGCCCGGATGTAGTTGTTGACGTTCGACTCGCAGGCGTCGCCGACCCCGTTGTAATCGTTATCCGACTGCGTCGGGTTCTGGTAATCCGGGCAGTTGTCAAGCACGTCGGGCACGCCGTCCTGGTCGCTGTCCGAGATTGTCCCCGTGGCCTCGTCCGCCCCCATGTCCACCGCGGCGCCCATGATCCGCGGGTCTTCGTCCAGGTCGCTCGTGGGCATCCCGGCCGCTCCGCTGTCGCCGATGTCGATGCACGGGGAGCCGTCCTGGAGGTGATAATCACCCACGCCCGCGAAGGCCGGGTCCGCACTGATGTTCCCCAGGCCCGGCCATACCCCCTCCACGTCGCTGTAGCGCACCGTGCAGGCGCTCGTCCCGTCTTCGTAGATTTCGGCTCCCTGAACCGCGCTGTCGTCCCAGAGGATCGTGTTGGTCACGGTCAACGTCGAGCCGCCCACGGCCGCGAGGCCCCCTCCCCTCTGGCCCGCGCTGTTGCCGCTCACCGTGTTATTCGTGATCGTCGCCGTAGATCCGCTGCTGTAGATCCCCCCGCCGTCGGCGGTGGCGCTGTTGCCGGTAATCTCGTTGTTGATGACGCTCGTCGTACACTGGTCGAGCGACAGCCCTCCCCCGTTCGCCCCGCTGTTCCCGGAGATCCGGCTGTGGGTGACCGTCCCCAGGGCCCCGGAGCAGGAAACGCCGCCCTGGGTGTTTCCCTGGATCGTGCAGCCCTCGATCGTCGGAGAGGAGCTCCCCTGGTACCGGATCCCGTAGCCCGCGTTGTTGCTCACGGTGCAGTTGAGGATCACAGGCTCCGAGTTGTTCGAGCACAGGATCCCGCCGGGGCTTCCCCCCTGGACCGTGAATCCGTCCAGAACAGAGGCCGGCGTCTCACCCGACGCAAAGGTCACCCCATACCCCTTGCCCTGGGCCGTGATCACCGTCGAACCCGCGCCGGCCGAGCTCTCCACGGTGACGGCCTTCCCGTTGAAGTTGATGTTCTCCGGGTAGTTCCCGGCGAACACGATCACCGAGCCCGTGCTCGGGGCATCGTTGATTCCCTGCTGGATCGTGGGCCATGGGTTCGACTGGGACCCACAGCCCGCCACGCACGAGCTGTTGTCGTCCACGTAGACCGGCATGATCTCCACCACCACCGAGATCTGATCCTCGTCGTCCCGGCCCCCGCCGTCCTCGGCCTCCACGCTGATGTAGTGTGTCCCGAGAGAGAGAGTCGAGACCACGATCGTCTCCCCGCTCCCCAGGGCCCCGTCGATGTCCGAGAACCAGTCGTAGCTGTAGGGCGCCTCGCCTCCGTACGGCTCGGCGTTGAAGGTCATGGGGTCGCCCAGGGAGACGTGGGCGCCGTCGACCGGATCGACGATTGCGACGTGAAATCCGATTCCCCCTTCGATGGTGGAGGAGATGCCCGGGGTGTCCGGGTTCCCGGAGTGCCAGGCCAGGGTGTAGAAAAACCGGCCGTTCGGCTGGATCCCGTACTGGGTCTGGCCCGGACTCGAATCATCAAAGAGAGAGGTCCCCATGTCGTTCGGCGTGGTCATCAAGGGACTGCCCGTGTCCACCGGGATGGTGGTCAGTGAAAAGGTCCCGAAGAACGGATTCATGCCGATCAGGGACACAATCGTATTGATCCCGCTCACATAGACATCGTGATCCGTCCCCAACAGGAGGCCGCCGCCTCGAACCCGGAGATTGAAATAATAGTTCTCGGTGAGCCTCTGCCCCTCGTCCAGATATCGACCCGACCAGTAGGAGGAGATCATCCGGGAATCACAGATGACCGGCATGTCGGGATTCGCCAGGTACCAGTCGGCAATGGCCTGCCAGTCGGGGGGGTAGCTGTCGACCCCGTAGGAGAGGTCGAAGACCCAGATTTGATCGTAGGTGTTCGCCGCCAGAAGAGCTGCCACCTGCCCGCTGGAGGAGAGATTCACATAGGTCGCATCGGCGCCCGCGTTGACGAGGGTGAGGTAGACCGAGTACCCGTCACCGTCGTAATGCGATCCGTGGACGTTGACCATGAGGACCCGGTCCTCCAGGGCACGGGCCGGCGAGGAGAGAAGAATTACTGAGACGAACGCGATGAGGACGATCCCGGGTATGGACGACTTTTTCATGACGACCCCCTCTTTTTGGTTATCGTTTCTACCATCAATACATTCTACACATTTACATGGTGGGGTCAACGAGAAATCGACGGGGACGGATTTTTCTTGAAAGGCTCGACGAAATTTAGTAAAATGGTATTGAGCCTATAGTGCTCGTTTCGTTCATCATGAATGGTCTCAATGATACCCGGTACGCTTGGCGGCTGAAGACAACAAAAAAGAGTGGGTAGGAGAATGTTCAAAAGTAGAGATCTTATATTGAGCCTGATCGGCTCCATGGTTCGATCCGTTATGATCCTCGTCTTGTTTGCCGGAGCCTCGTGCGACCCTCCATGCGACGAAGCCGTCTATGAAGATACCATGTACGTGGATGTCCACAGCGAAACCGGGATCGAAGACGGCTCGCAATGCAATCCCTTCACCACCATCCAGGGTGGTATCGACGCCGTGAGCGACGGCGGGACCGTCTGGGTGAGGAGCGGGACCTATTTCGAGAACCTGAGCCTCCATGGAAAAGCGGTCGAGCTGATCGGCAGACGGGGTCCGGAAAACACGACGATCGACGGCCTGGCATCCGGTCCGGTGGTATCCGTCACGGGTGGGGCCGATCTCTCCCTGCTCGGATTCAAGATCACGAACGGCTCCGGGGCGACCACACGCATGTGCGGCAATGTTGGCGGCGGGATCTATGTCTACCAGGCGGACGCGTTTATTCAGAACAACTGGGTGACGGGAAACAGCGCCGCCATCTCGGGAGGCGGGATCTACTGCAACCTGGCGAATGTGACCATTCAGGACAACCTCATCGAGGAGAACGTGGTCACCAGCGGCGACGGAGGAGGGATCTATCTCCAGGACGACTCCTATGTGACGGCCAACGTGATCCGATACAACACGGCCGGCGACTCGGGAGGCGGCCTGTTCTGTTTTCAGAGTATTACCGATATTCGTGAAAACACGATATATGAAAACATTGCGACGGGCGACGGAGGCGGCGTCGGGGTCCACTCAACGAGTGCGATCCTCGCCGACAACTCGATCAAGCTCAACGAATCCGGCCTCAGCGGGGGCGGGGTATTCATCTACTACTCCACCGTGGAGCTCGACAGTAATCGGATCCTCAACAATCGCGCCCAGGGCCAGTACGGCGGCGGCGTCTTCTGCCAGGACACCGATCCCCAGCTCTACGGAAACGAAATCATGGGGAACTCGGCCCTAACGTCGGGGGGAGGCGCCTATTTTTATCTGGTCAATCCTGTACTTGGCGAAAACATTATCATCGGTAACACCTCGGAGGAGGGATCAGGCGGGGGCGTCTATTTCAACAACGCGGGCCCCCATCTCTTCGACAACGTGATCGCGGAAAACAGCGCATGGGACTTCGGGGGCGGGCTCTTCTTCTACCTCACGGATCCCCTTCTCGTGAACAACATCATAGCCAAAAATGTAGTCTCTTCCGGCTCGGGTGGAGGGATCGCCTTCATGGACTCGGGCCTCACCATCACGAACAATACCGTCGCGGACAATCGGGCCTCCGCCGAGGGCGGGGGGATATACAGCCACAACGCTTCCTACACGCTGACCAATTCCATCGTCTCGGAGAACGAGGCCACTGCGGGCGGCGGAATCTACGGCACCTCGACCGGGGTCGAGATCTCATACAACGACATCTGGAACAACAGCGGCGGCGACTGTGAGGGCGTGGACCTGGGAAGCGGCAACATCTCCGCCGATCCGGCCTTCGCGGATGCCGCGACTGGCGACTACCACCTGACGGTGAGCTCCCCTTGCATCGAGGCGGGTTCTCCCGACGCCGCCGGCCTGCCGGAAACCGACTTCGAAGGGGATTCGAGGGTGGTCGACGGCGATGGAGACGGCGTTGCCGAGGTCGATATGGGAGCCGATGAAGTTGTCCTATGACCCGGCGGATCCGACCCCTCTGAGCAATTTTTCAAATCATCCTTGACAACCGCCCGACCAGAAAACATAGTGCGTCATCCGTAGGGAATCACTTTTTCCGAGACAAGCTATGCCTATTACAAGGGGGGATGAACAATGGACGTAAAGACCCTGGATACCATGCCGCCATGGGAGTGGCCCGAAGAGGCCGGATCGGTGATCCTCGAGGCCCTCGGTGACGATGAGGCCGACGAATCCGACCGGATTCTCGCGGCGGAGCTGGCCGGCGACACGGTCGTCATCAACGACGAGCTCGCCGATGCGTTGCTCTTCATCATAGGCTCCGACGACGAGACGGAAGAGCTGAGAGGCCGGGCCGCGATCTCCCTGGGGCCGGCCCTGGAAAATGCCGACATGATGGGGTTCGACGATCCGGACGACGAACTGATCTCTGAAGAGAAATTCAACGAGGTCCAGCAGGCGCTTCACAAGCTCTACCTGGACGATGCTGCTCCCAAGGACGTGAGACGGATGATCCTGGAGGTCTCGGTGCGCGCCCCGGAAGAGTGGCACTCGGAAGCGGTCGGTGACGCGTGGGGGAGCGACGACGATGACTGGAGGCTGACCGCTGTCTTCTGCATGCGCTTCATTCGCGGTTTCGAAAACCAGATCCTCGAATCGCTGGAATGTGAAGACCCGAACGTTCACTACCAGGCCATCTGCGCCGCAGGGAACTGGGAAGTTAAAGCCGCCTGGTCTCATGTCGTGTCGCTCATCACCTCGGATGATACCGACAAAGCCCTGCTGATGGCCGCGACAGAAGCCATAGCCGGTATTCGACCGGATGAAGCACAAGAAATACTCGGTGACCTCACCTCCTCCGACGACGAGGACATCGCCGGGGCGGCCTTCGAGGCACTGTCCATGGCGGAGGGACTCTCGGAGCTTGACGATCTCGAGGATTTTGAAGACGATGATGATGACGAGTATCTAAACTGAACGGGGTTCCTCTTTCATAATGGCGCTTGCTCTCAACGATGGGGATGGAGGGCCAGCACTTGCCGCTCGATCACGTCGAGCCCGGTCTCGAGGTCCTCGTCGCTGATGACGAGGGGGCAGAGCACGCGCAGCACGTTCCGGTGGGAGCCGGCCCCGATCACGAGCACGCCCTCGCGAATGCAGCCGCTGATCACCTCGGCGGCGAGCTCCGGGGCCGGGCGCCCGGGGTCCCGGTCGTGGCAGAACTCCATGGCCATCATCGCGCCCAGGCCGCGCACGTCGCCCACTTTGTTGCACCGATCCCGGATCGAGTCGAATCGACGGCGGATCCTCTCCCCGATCTCGACGGCCCTGACGTTGAGGTCCATCTCCTCCAGCATCCGGATCGCTGCGAGGGCCGCCGCGCAGGAGATCGGGTTCCCGCCGTAGGTCCCCCCGAGCGTGCCCGGCGGCGGGGCGTCCATCACCTCGGCCCGGCCGAGCACGGCCGATATCGGCATCCCCCCTCCCATGGACTTGGCCCAGGTCGAGAGGTCCGGCACGACGCCGTGGTGCTCGTAGGCCGCCCAGCGCCCGGTGCGGCAGAAGCCGGTCTGCACCTCGTCGATGATCAGGACGATCCCGTGCCGGTCGCAGATCTGGCGCAGCCCCTTCAGGTACCCCGGCGGCGCAGGCACGATCCCCCCCTCGCCCTGCACCGGCTCGATCACCACGGCAGCCACCTGCTCGGCCGGCACGAGCTCGACGAAGGCGGCCTCCACCTGCCCGAGGGCCTTCTCGACAAAGGCCTTCGAGCCCAGGCCGCCGCCGTTGCGGTAATAGTTGGGATAGGGGAGGCGGTAGACCTCGGGGGCGTAAGGCCCTGCTCCTTTCTTGTAGGCGACCTTGGATGTGAGAGTGAGGCAGAGGAGCGTGCGTCCGTGGAAGGCCCCGCTGAAGCAGAGGACCGCGGGCCGCCCCGTGTGGTGGCGGGCTATCTTCACGGCGTTCTCCACCGCCTCGGCGCCTGAGTTGACGAGCATCACCTTTGTGCTCTCCCCGTGGGGCAGCAGACGCACGAGGGTTTCGCACAGCTCGATGTAGGGCTCGTAGGTCGCCACGTGGATGCAGGTGTGCATGAGGCGGGCGGCCTGCTCGCTCACGGCACGCACCACCGCCTCCGGGCAGTGCCCGGTGTTGAGCACGCCGATCCCGCCGGCAAGATCGATGAGGCTCCGGCCGTCGGCGTCGGTCAGCCGGGCGCCCCGGGCGGAGGCGACGGCCACATCGTTGAGCCGGGCCAGGCCGCGAGCAACGACCGCATCGCGCCGGTCGAGCATCTTGCGGGATTCGGAGCTTTCGTTTGTCATGGCTGATCACCTCATTCAGGTTACACATCTCTCTGTGCACATCTCTAGCAAGTAAAGCCGGAAAAGTCGACACGGATTCCGGAAGGCCTTCGGGAGGGTCGACGGAGGCGATGACTTCGACGGCATTGATGATCGAGTCACTGTGTCCGACACCAACTTGCCCTCGAACACCTTCACGCTGGAGGCATGGATCCAGGCGAGAGAAACACATCAGGTGGACGGGCAGTCCACCTCAGGCACCGGCGGCATATCCGGCCAGCGATATGCCTTTTACCCGGACCATGGAGGGAGCTCTCAGGCCGGAGCGGGACTGTCGGTGGGGACGAACGGGATCTCCGTGTACGAGCACGGCGATTCCTACATGCCGGCCCTGGCGGTCTACGCGGGCGCCATCGGCACGGGGTGGAACCACATCATCGTCGTCTACAATAACAAACAGCCCTCCATCTTTTTGAACGGCGTGCCGGTCCATACCGGATATACCTCATACAGATCCGAAGTGCACGCCCCTCTCTCGATGGGAGGCCTGTACGCACCCTATGGGATGTTCCCCGGCCGGATGGATGAGGTTCGCCTCTCGAACGTGGCCAGGAGTGCCGACTGGATACTCCAATCGTACGACCTGGTGGCAAACCAGAGCTCTTCGGTCCTGTTCGGATCGGAGATTCGACGGCCGTAATAGAAAGGGCGACCGGCGGTCGCCCCCCACGTCCCAGTCAGGCCGCGGCGAGCAGCCCCCCTACGAGCCGCCGGCCTCTTTGTACTGACAGAGCTCGTTGAAGAACTTGATGAGGAGCCGGTCCGCCACCGCCGGCGGCAGGGCGTTGAGGATCTCGTTGATCTCGGCCATCTTCTCCGGCAGCTCCACGCCCTGGATCCCGGCCATACCGAGCATGTTCGTGAACATTTCGTCCGTCAGCTCGGAGGAATCGATGGTGGCGAACATGTCCCGGATCGATTCCCCAAGCCCGGTGGCCTCGACTCCCTTCGCCGCCTCCACCGAGGCCCTCAGGTCCACGAGGAGATCATCCACCAACGGCACCGAAGCGGGCGTGACCGAGAAGTGGAAGTTTTCCTTGAAGCCCTCGAGGCCGAGCTGGGGTTGGATGTACCAGTCCCGGGCCTTCATCTCGTCGGCTATCTGGAAGACATTGACCGTGTCCGACGCCACGGCCACCAGGCTCATCTCGGGGTCCCCCATCACGTAAAGATCCGGGATGGCGTTCACACCCTCGACCAGTTTCTTAGTGCCCTCGTACATGGTTCGCGCCAGGTTCATGTACCCGTCCTCGCCCAGGAAGTTCATCACCGCCCATGCCGCGGCCACAGGGCCTCCGGTCTTCGAGCTCTGGATGGTGGAGTTGATCACCGTATAGCCGGTCCACCCCGAGCAGGCGAAGAGCTGGTACTCGCGCAGGTCCTTGCTGTGATAGAGCACGATGGAGGCCCCCTTGGCCGTGAAGCCGTACTTGTGGAGATCCAGGGTCAGGGAGGTTACGCCCGGCACGTCGAAGCCGAAGGGGGTGACCGGGGCCCCGAGCTTTTCGAAGTAGTGCAGCAGGAACCCGCCGATGCAGGCGTCCACGTGGAAGAGGAGGTCCCGCTCCAGGGCGATCTCGGCGATCTCGGCGATCGGGTCGATCACGCCGTGAGCATAGGATGGGGCCGAGGCCACGAGCAGGATCGTGTTCTCGGTGACCGCCTCCCGGATGAGGGCCGGGTCCGCCTTGAAGGTGCCGTGGTCCACGTCCACCCGGACCGGCTTCACGCACAGGTAGTGGGCCGCCTTCTCGAAGGCCGCATGAGACGTAACCGGCAGGATCATCTCGGGCTCACGGATCTGGGGCCGGTGCACGCGGGCCCAGTCCCGGGCCGCCTTCACGGCCAGGATGATGCTCTCCGTTCCCCCGCTGGTGAAGTTGCCCACCACCTCCTCGCCTCCGTGGACGTGGCTCTTGGCCAGGGCCACCAGCTCGTTCTCGAGCCGCAGCACGCTCGGGTAGACCGTGGGGTCGAGGCCGCTCTCGGTGAGGTACATGGTGTAGGCCTTGTGGCAGACCTCCTCGACCTCGGGCCCTGCATCGTAGAAGTAGGCCCAGACCCGGCCGCTGCGCGTGTCGAGGTCGTCGGCGGCGAATGCTTCGAGTCTCTTGAGGACCTCGTCCTTCGACAGTCCTTTTTCAGGTACTTTCATCATGACTTTTTCCTCTTCTTCACTTTTGGTTTTGGTTCAGTCGGGCCGGCCGCGGCGGCTCCGCCCAGGCCGGCCTCGAGGATCGAGAGCGCCCGGTCGCCGATCGCGACCAGGTCGCCTTTGCACCCCGTTGCATACCATTCCCTCAGGACAACGCGGATCACGCCGAAGACGGCGCCGGCCAAGACGCGGGCCTCCCGCACGGCATAGGTTGAGGCATCGCCGCCGGGTACGAGGGCGTCGGCGATGGCCGTCTCCCACTCCACGTCCCACTCGAGCTGCCGGACGACGAGGTAGGGAGAGGCCTGGATGATCTCGTACTGGGTGATGAGCTCGGCCCGGGCCCGGATGAACTCCTTGGCCATCTCCGTCGAGGCGAGCCGCACCGCCTCGAAGGGAGGCCGCTCCCGCTTATACTGGACCAGCAGCGAGTGCAATCGATCGATCCGACCGCGCTGGTTCGGAAAGACCACGGCCTCCTTTGTGGTGAAATAGCGAAAGAAGGTGCTCCGGCTGACCTCGGCCGCCTCGGCGATCTCGTCGACCGTTGTGCCGTCGAAACCCTTTTCGATGAAGAGCCTCGTGGCCGTCTCGATCAACGCCTCCCGGGTCCTGATCTTTTTTCTCGCTCGAAGGGATCCTTGCGTTTCCATTACGGGTGAGCATATATAAAATGGAACTGAGTGTCAATAGGAACTTGGTATTTTTTTGACGATGGCCGCAAGGACTTATCCCGGCTTCGCCGGGGACTTTTTCTCGACCAACTCCACGTCGTTCCCGCGGAAGCGGGAACCCATGATCGAGCTCATCTTCTGGATCCCCCCTTCCGCGGGGATGACGGTGCGAGGGGTGAATTGGATTTCCTATCGAATTGAATTATCGCCCTTCGGGCGGGCTAATGAGCTCAATTGCTCCTGGGGTTGACACCCCAGGCTACATGACCTGACCCCTTCGGGGTCAATTGGATTTCCTATGTAATGAACTTACTTCGCCGACGCCATCTCCCGGACCCGGCTCACCCGGCGGCGAAATCGCCGGACGATGACGAGGGTGAGCCCGAGCCACCCGGCGATCAGGGCCAGAGTGACCGGGGCGACCACGCCCGCCATCTTCATGGCCGCCAGAGCGAGAAGCAGGAGCGAGGCGCCCCCCTTGGCCACCCTGTAGGTGAGCATGTCGACAACGGCCTTGCCCTGGGTCTTCTCTTCGTAGCCGAGGGGGATGTAGAGAATCTCCTTGCCGGCCCGGAACAGGGTGTAGTCCAGGCACTTGCTCGCCACCTTGGCCGCCGCGACCGTGGCGAAGGCGGGCAGAGCGAGGAATCCCGCCAGGGAGGCGCTGAGCAGCAGGGGGATCGCGAGGAGCGTGATCGGGACCCCGGCCAGGCGCAGGATCGGGCCGGTCAGGGCGTGCAGACCCATGGCGACGGCGGAGATCACGGCATACACCTGGCCGATCACGGCCGTGCGTTGGTCCGTGTCGAGGTAGGTCTGTTCGACGACCTGGTTGAAGAGGAGGTCGATGAAGGTGATCGCCACCTGGACGACGGCGATCAGGACGAGGACGAGCAGGAGGTACTGGCTGCGGCGGACGATCTTCAGGCCCCTGAGGAGGCCGGCCCCTTCCTTCCCGGCCTCTGCCGTCCTCACCCGGTGGCCGGAGATCCTGGAGAGGGCCATGCAGGTGAGCCAGGCCAGGCCGAGCAGGGGCAGGATGAGCCACAGGGTCGCCCCGGTGCCGATCCGGACGGCCAGGGCCCCCACGGCGAGGTTTCCGAGGAGCCCCCCGATCATGCCGATGACGCCGAAAAAGCCATAGGCCCAGCGGGCGGTGCGAATCGGAAAGACGGCGTTGGCGAAGCTGTAGAAGATCTCCACCAGGACGACGATGTAGACGTCCTTCCAGACGTACAGGGCAAAGGGGATTCCGGGGACCCCGGCCCGGCGTCCGAGCTGGAGCCCCACGAGCAGGACCGCGCTCACCGCCGCGGCCCCGCCGAACAGGCCGACCAGCTCCCGGCCGGCGACGAGCCGGTTGTAGATCATGACGGCCGCCAGGGCCGCAGCCGCCACCACGACCCAGACATAGGGCAGGGCGCCGCTCCCGTAGGCCCCGAGAAACAGGGACTCCGATGCGGGGCGGGCCATGGAGTAGCTGAACATCAGCAGGAAGGCGAGGAGGCCAAGCCCGACGATCCGGATCCGAATCAGCGACCACCGGTGGAACCGGGTGTTATAGGTAAGGCCCCTGAAAGGGGTCATCGAGCCTGCTCGCCCTTGCACATTTCCTGGTCGCTGATTTCTTTTGGAGAATTTTAACAAGCGGAATGCCTTGAAATAATTGAAACACCTTTTCCTTTTTTTTATAAAAAATCCACTCTCTTCCTCTCTTTCATGGAATCCTATCCGCTAATCCTCTTAATCATCAGCGACCACCTGCAGAGCAGGTGGTATGCTGAATCCGCAACAATCCATCGGCAGAGCCTGTGGATTGTTACGGATTCAGAACCGGTAGAACCGGTTACGGAACGGTACGGGGCGGGCACGCTCGAGAAAGGCCGACACCAGGGTCTCGAGGGACTCGTGGGAGAGCCTGAGGGAGGAGGCGATGTGCTCCTCGTCCAGAGGGTCATCAGGGGTATCGCCTCCGCGGCCTCCCGGCACGGAGTACTTGTGGCCCACCACCAGGCCCGCCGTCGGGATCTCCAACTCGTTGGCCAGCACCACCTCCGGCCCGAGGGACATGGAGTTGACCTGGGCGCCCATGCGCCTCCAGTAGTCATTCTCCGCCGGCGTCTTCGTGCGCGGCCCGCCCGCATAGGCGAAGACGACCGGCTCGCCGAGGGGGCGGCCCAGTCCGCGGCCGATCTCCCTCACCTCATCTCCCAGCTCCGGGGAGAAGAGCCCCTCTTCGACCACCAGGTGGCCCTGGCCCTCCCTCGGCTCCGGAAACATGGTGCAGGCGCTCCCGTCGGGCAGGCGATTCTCCGGCATCAGGAGATCGCCCACCAACAGCGGCTCGTACAGGGGCAGACCGGGATCGAGGACCCCCACGGAGCTCGTCACGAGGAGCGCCCGGCAGCGGACCGACTCGAGGGCCGCCGCGTGGGCCCGGAAGGGGATCTGGTTGGGCAGGTAGCGGTGGGGTGCTCCGTGTCGGAGCAGGACATAGGCCCCGTTGGCCCGCCCGGGGACCTTGTGGAGGAGGACCTCGCCGAAGGGTGTCGAGACGGGCGCCGGCTCCAGGGAACGGCCCTTCAGCGCCGCACGATCAAAGGGGATCACGGTAGAGAAAGCGCTTCCGAGGATCACGGCAACCGACATGCTATCTCCGCTTAAACCATGCGTGCAGGAAAATACGGATCAGTTCGCCGTAACAGCCGGCACGCTGCCGAGAGAATCGACCGTCGCCCGCACCTGATCGACAATGAAGCCGTCGAAGTCGGCCCCGTAAAAGGACATGCAGGCCTCGTACCCGCCTGTTCGGTAGTCCTCCTCTTCCAGCACATAGCCGACCCCGTCATTGGCCAGCCCCACCAGCATGGTCCTCCCGCGGCCGTGTTCCTCCTTGATGCTCCCGCCGATGGCCGTGCTGATCTCGGCGGGAACGCCGACCATCACGAAGTCGTTGATGCGTAGGGCCTGAAACATTGTGTCGCCGTAAAAGATCCCGTGGAACAGGAGGCGCATCAGGGGGGCGAAGACGTATTTGAAGCACGAGGCGCGCAGGTTCACCCGGGGGAGGTCGACCTCCCTGTGGGCGAACTCGAAGCTGCTGCAGGCAGACGGGCTTATGGAATCCTTGACCCGCAGGACCTCGTCGGAGAGGGCCTTCGCGATCGAGTCGGCCTGCTCGAGCTGACGCTGGCGGTTCTCCTCCCACTCACCATGGCCGGGGAAACAGGGCGCCTGGTCCCCGTTGGCGCCGACGAAGAAGAGGACTGCGGCCCCCGTGGCCTCCTCGAGCTTCTGAGCGGCGAGACCCGCGTAGTCGCCGGAGTACTCCAGGTTCTCCGGGCTCAGCACCGTCGGGTGGGCCGCGAAGTTGACGGCCAGGGCCAGCGGGGTCCCGTCGCGGCCGTCCACGCGGAGCAGGCCGACCTCCGGATCGGTGGGCCCTCCCTCGTGGCGCCGGTTCTGGATCAGCTCGGGCGCCTGCCCCGCACCGAATCCCACAGAGGCCGGCCGGAGACGCCTCGATGAAGAGAGCACGGCCTCGGCGATCCGGTCGGCCAGAAAGTCGAACATCGCCTCCGAATAGGTCCCCATGACCAGCCGCTCGATGAGCCAGCCCTTCTTGTACCCGCCCGGCCCCGAGTGGGTGTGGGTTGCGGCGAGCATGACATGATCCGCATTCGCGCCGGCGATCCTCTCCAGGACCGCCTCGCGCAGCTCGGGGGTGAAGACGAGCATGTCGCAGCTCACCAGAGCGATCCGCAGCTCCTCCCACTGGAGGAAGAGGCTCCTGCAGGAGAGACGGTCGTGGATCCCCACGGAGGGGGTGTTCCCTCTGTCGCCGTACCCGCACATGGCCCCGCCCGGCTCGGGGGTGATGTCGGACCGACCCACGCCGGCCAGCAGGACCGGCGAACCGTCGGGTTCAGCCGCGGGGATGGAGGCGGGATTGACCGAAAAGCCGAGGGCCAGGATGACCATGGAGGAGAGAATGAGAAATCGATTTTTCATGGGAACTCTACACTCTATTTACGAATTGCGGCGCTTAGTGCAATGAGCTCAGAAGCCGCTTTGTAGAAAGCTCGAACTGCTCCTGTATCTCGGGAATGTCCGGGACGCGTGCCGTACGGAGGGCTACTTCGACCTCACGACGCTGGAGGCTTGCGACGGAAACGATGAAACGGGCATCCGCCTGATCGATCGGGTCGTCCCGCATCAGCTTGCTCAGCAGCAGATCGAGATCGCTCAGACGATACAAGCTCAACCGGGACCAACGATCGGGAAGGGAGACGCGATGATCTTTCCAGTCAGGACGCAGGATGACCTGATCTTCCGTGAAGAAGTGGCTGATAAAGAGCTCCTGATCGGCCAGCTCGTTGTTGATCTGATCCACTGCATGCCAGAAGTTCGTTTCCGCAAGGAGCTCTTCCGCCTGCCCCAGCCACAACACGGCGTCGATATCCCGGCTCAGTGCAACCTCCTGCGGGGCATTCTCGAAGCCCAGATGGATCGCGGCACGGCCGTAGAGGGTCAGCTCGACGTTCCTGTCCAGCTTCCGGTCGAGGGCCGTCAGGATTTGTTCGGCATAACTCATGCCACAAGCCTCCAACCGGCCGCATTGCACCGTCCGTCCTTCATGATCGGTTCTGCCAGGCGCGTCCAGTGGAGGAGCGGCTCTCGAAGAGGAGGTGCGTCCGGAAAGGCTCTCTGGATCGCTCTCCAGAGATCGTGGTCGGGCTCCACACGCAGGGCCTGACGCGCAAGCTCCGACAGGACCGGTTCGATTCTTTCGCGCCGGGCAACAAGGCGCAACTTCTCCGGATCGACCGCCCTTCGCGATATCAGCTGGGCCGCGAGCCGGAGCATCTGGGGACGATCCAGACACTGGAGCTGGCAGATCCCTGCGATCAGCTCCTCGTTCGGGAGCTCTTCCTTCGTGGGTGGAGTGAATGGGGAGACAGGGGACGGGATCCTGGTGACAATCCGGGCCCCGCGCGCGTTTCCCACATCCACCAGCCAATCCTCCAGACAGTCCGCGGTCTCCGATGGAAAGATGCTCGCAAGTGACTTCAGCTTGAAGCGAAGAGCGGACACGTGGACCGTCATCCCCAGTCGATTCGCCAGTCTGGAGCCTGTTTCCATCATACAATGGACGCTAACAGAATACGGGGGGCTGGTCAACGGGATCCTCTAACATGGGCTCCTCGATCGTGGCAAGCTATCTATCCGCCGGAGTATGTCGTTTTGATCCTCCTTAGAAATATGGTATAAATAATATGAGAAGAACCTCGATCCGCTCGATTTGATCCTGAAAATGGAGGGAGAAATGAGGACGAACGCCTTCATCGATATCATCGTTCTTTTTTTCTGCACTCTTACCGCCTTCCCTTCCCTCGCCGCAACGATCCTGGTCCCGACCGATCAGCCTACCATTCAGGCCTGCCTCGATTCGGCTGAGGCGGGCGACGAGTGCGTCGTTCAGGAGGGTACGTATTACGAGAACGTCGTGTGGCCTGACTCGGACGGGATCATCCTCAGAGGGACCGGTCCGAGAACCGTGATCGACGGGAGCGGTGCAGGCCCGGTCATCGTCATCGAAGGTGCGCACGGCCCGGCCACTTCGATTCTCGATCTCAGCGTGACCCTAGGTTACGCCGGGCATGAACACGGGGCCGGAATCCGGCTCGTCGGGTCCTCGCCCACAATCGAAAGCGTGATTGTGGCAAGGAACGTGTCCAATTTGTACATGGATGGGACCGGGATATACGCCATCGGAGGAGGGCCGGTCATCCGGCAGTGCGTGATCCAGGACAATCACGGCGGGTACCGGGGAGGCGGCATCTGTCTCGAACTGTGTGAGGGCGCTCTGGTCGAGGGCTGCCTCATCCGCAAAAACGAGACCGCAAGCGGCTGGGGATTCGCGTACGGGGCAGGGATCTACATCGCAGGATCGAGCGACTTCCTCCTGCACAACAACATCATCGTCGACAACATCATCGATTTCGGTTGGGGAGGCGGCCTCGGCGTGGAAGATTCAACCGGCCGTCTCGTTAACAACACCTTCTCCCGGAACGTGGCGGGCAACGGCTACGGTGGAGGGATCTACATCGGCTGGAGCGATGGAGTCGTGGCCGTCAACAACATCCTGTGGGGCGACATCGGGGAGTATGGCGACGATGAGATCTACGTGGATCACGGGACCCTGTCCGTCACGTTCAGCGATGTCATGGGAGGATGGTCGGGAGAAGGGAACATCGACGCAGATCCTCTTTTCATTTCAGAACGGAACTACCACCTCAGGCCCGGCTCTCCTTGCATCAATGCCGGAGCCGACGCAGATGTTTACACGGACATAGACGGCCAGTCCAGGCCCTGGGGATCCGGATTCGACATGGGTGCGGATGAGCTTTCCACGGAGCCCTGCTCCACAATCGCATCTTCGGGGAATCAGTTCCTCACGCTCTACCTGATCCCGGCTTTGGCGTTCGCCTTCTTCAGCCGGAGACTTCTGCGAAGAGGATCCAAGGACAGACTTTCAAGCTCATCCGTGGAGCGATCGTTGCAATGGGGGGCGAGATGATAAAATTTCCATAAAAAATGTGGTATAATTAAGAGAATCGGTTAGGATTGGCTGGGTTAAGAAAAAAAGGAGGAGAGAAGATGAAGAAGATTCTGGTTCTGATCGCAATTGTTGCTATTGCGAGTATTGCAGGAGCGGATGGTAACGTGGATGGTGATGCGCCTAGAAGCGGCTGGCAAGGCGTCGTCACCATGTTTCCTGGGGACTACTTTTCGAGTTCCGGTTCCCTTTATGACGCGGTCTGGGATGACTGGGATGGGTACGGCTTCTTCTGTATCGGCGCCGGCACCTTTACCTCCACCATCACCGACTGTTGCGTTATGGGTGACACCATGATCAACCTCGTCAAGAATTACCTGACCGGCCAATGGATCGGCTATGACTGGTGCACCTCTCCGTGCGATGCCGTCGTCAGTGCAAGCCACTCTGGTTCATTTGGCGTCTACATAGCCCTTACAGGCTATCTTGACATAGTCGACATCATACCAGCCGGCTATGACATGGAGGCCACATTCGAGGTTGAATTCGTCGAGCGCAACTTGCCCGACACCGGCATCGAGCTCTGCTACGATCATTATGAAACGATTGCCTGCCCTCCCCCGGGCGAGGAATTTTACGGACAGGACGCTCAGTACGTGATAAACCCGATGAGCTTTGCGGACAACGAGGACGGAACAGTAACCGACAATGTGACCGAGCTCATGTGGCAGCAGGAGGATGACGATATTGCCAGGACCTGGTACGAGGCGATCGACTACTGCGAGGCCCTCACGCTCGCGGAGCACACGGACTGGAGGCTCCCTGACGAGTACGAGCTTCAGAGTATAGCCAACTACGGGTACTACGACCCGGCTATCGACATTCTCTACTTCCCTGGCACGTTCTCTAATTACTGGTCGTCGTCTACCAGCGCCAGGCGCACCGACTACGCGTGGTTTTTCTCTTTCCAGAGTGGCATGGACAACACCTACGATAAGACGTCCGCATCGTACAAGTTCGTGCGATGTGTGCGCGGTGAAACGACAACACAATCTTTCACGGACCACGCCGACGGAACGGTCACCGACAACGTGACAGGGCTCATGTGGCAGCAGGAAAACGACGACGTGACCCAGGATTGGCAGGGTGCGCTTGCCTACTGCGAAGGCCTCGCGCTCGCGGAGCACACGGACTGGCGGCTCCCCGACATTAAGGAATTGAAGAGCATCGTGGACAATACCCGCTATGATCCTGCGATCGATGAGACCTACTTCCCCGGCACGCCTGGCACGTTGCCTACATACTGGTCGTCGTCTACCCACCCCCGCTTATTCTCAGCCGACAGTGCGCTGGCCGTCGATTTCTACGAGGGCGACATTATCGGCACCCTTAAGTGGAATCCCCCCAGATACGTGCGGTGTGTGCGCTAGAGACGGGGACTTTGATAATTCGGTGATTAGATCAATCAGCGACCACCTGCAGAGCAGGTGGTATGAGGAAGGCCCCTGGAAGGGGCCGTCGAGCTTGGTCGCTCTCGCA
>CAZFWM010000062.1:0-27400 GCA_964522545.1 uncultured Thermodesulfobacteriota bacterium | reverse complement strand
TGAGCCGATACTCCTTTAAAGGCCGCCGCCGGCACTTCCGTCGAGACGAGGATCGAAAGTATCACATCTATGTGGACCTGTACGGCTCCAAGCTCTTCACTGCCGTACTTCTCCTCATCGCACTCTGCGTGGCTGACGCCTTCCTCACGCTCCACCACATCAATAACGGCGCATATGAGATGAATCCCTTTATGAACATGCTCCTCCTTAAAGGGGACCTCACATTTTTTATCATCAAATATTCTTTGACCGCCCTCTGCATCTTTCTTCTCGTCATTTACAAAAATATACCCATGGTACGACGGATCTTTGCTCTCCTGTTGGTCCTCTATACCGTCATCATCATCATCCACATACAGCTATTTTCCATCCTTCCCCAATGAAGAACGCGTACGGCTAGGATTCACGCTATAGAGGCGTCGCATAAACATATGCGGCGCCTCTATATAGCACATGAATACTTTCATGTTTCAAAGGTTTTCGGACATTTTTAATGATAGGACTGCGCGAATACTGGCGGACAATTTTGTAAAATGTCGTTCAGAATTTTTCAAGATAAGTAGATTTATGCCCAGTTCAGCCTCTATTAGGTCCGCAATCGAGGTCATTTTGCAAAATTACATACTCCAAACTCCAGGCTGAAACATGAAAGCATTCATGTGCCGTATAGAACTGGCGCATGAATTTTAATTTATGCGCCAGTTCTATAGAGTGAACGATAAGGAATAGAGACTTGTGGCGAGGCTGGAAGGCCCTTGCCCTGTGCCGCGGGCCTAGGTCGAGGCCTGAGTCTGGCGTCTGGCCGTGCGGTAAGCGTCCCCTGTGGCGAGGACATAGACGGGAACAAAAAGGGCCATGGTTACAAAATTGAGCACGTGAGCTATCTCGAGGAATTGGGGGATGAGGGATATGCGTATCACCATGGAAGACACATAGACCAGAATGAACCCAATCCCCTTGATCTGCTGGCCGTTGTATAGCTGGCCCAGACCGGGAACCAGGGCTGACAGGATAAGGGCAACAAACGGATAATGTTGTGTCGAACTCACAATATGCCTCCTTAATGAATCCGAATTGCAAGAATCATACATTTCACGTCTATTTCAGCTTACATGAACAGCCATTTGGCTCAGCTCGATCTTCATTGCATTGAACATTCACGAAGCATTTTCCACAACCTATTGATATAATTATTCAATCAGCCACCCTCTCTATCATCTGAGCTGATCTCCTGACTCATAGTTACCAATCAACCCGACCATTTCCTTACGTGGGAAAACGGATCATCAATTGATAATAAAGAAAAGATTACATAGCAATTGACCATGCAAGTGACCATAAAAAAAAGCTCGCTACAGCGAGCCTTTTTATCGCGAACATCGTTTGTCAATGAACCACTTTTGGAAAATCCTGACATCGGGTCGAGCATGTCTCCTTCATAAGGGTATGAGCGAACTTCTCTTTGCAGCTGGGGCACAGGAGGAGATAGAATTCTTGGGAGACATCATCCTCAGGGATTTGCAGATCAGTGCCTCGAGCCGCCTGGTAGAGAGAGAATATCTCCTTATGGATGTCATCCGCGTACTCAGGCATCACTCCGTCATACCCGGCAGAGATGTCAATCTTCACCACGTACCTCAGCTCCCCTAAAGGAAGATCTTCACCGCACCCATAACATGAAGGAGCTTTCATGTTTTTTCTCCCCCGCCACACCCTTCGAAATCGGTTCCCGGCGCCTCCCTGCCGTCTCTAGCTCCCTCCGCTTCATGAGCGGTCTCTTCGATGATCTGGTCGATCTCTGTATCATCGAAATCATCACCCATCTCCTTGCCCATCCGTTTCATCCACTTGGCCATTCCGACCGGATCGTTTTCATCGAGTCCGCTCAGATGCGTTGGATCCATTAAGGACTCCAGCCGAGCCTCTTCCGATTTCATAATGGCCACCCTGTGGAGAAGCTTGGTGAGTCGCTCGCTCCCGCACGAATTGCAGGTAACGGACGTGGAGTCACTAATACGGAGCGTGATGATGCTGGTCTTTTTTCCACATGCCTCACACCGATACTCATAGATCGGCATTTCTTTCTCCGTTCCCTGCTCAATCAGCTCAAACTTATTCTGCTTTGTGTCTCTCAATTTATCCAAAATCAGACCGAAAGTCAAAGGGCCAATCAGGATCAGGCCTCTGGATCTGCATTGAATCGGTTGTTGTTATAGATCCTCTCCATCGTGCGACTCCGGAAAGAGGCAAGGATCGAGTCGGAGCATCCGGGAGGGATTGGAATAGGCGATCCCAGAACCTCCAGTACCGGAGTGATGTCGAGCTGGTAGAGACGGCGGCCCAGGATTCGACACTGCAGAATGACACCATCGGCCATTTCTCCTACATGGCCTGGAATCTCATTGAGGGCAAAGACAAAATTCCCAATGCTGTAGATCACGGCCGCCCCTTGAATCCACTCGATGCCCTGCACGCAGTGCGGGTGGGCTCCGACCACCAGATCCGCCCCCAGATCGACCATTTCTCGGGCCAATCGACGCTGACGCTCGTTCTGTTTGTTCGAAAATTCTTCTCCCCAGTGGATCAAAATGATCACAATGTCAGACTCAGCCCGAGCCGCTTTGATCGCCTCCTCCCACCGGCATACGTGGCAATCCGGCGGGGCCGGCCCGGGCGGGACAGAGGATCCTCGCAGGCGCTTCCCATAGCCGGTCGCCACCGGATAGGTGCCCGCGATGATGAGGCCCGACCTCGCGAGCACGGGCTGGTTCGGCGGAATATCGGTGAGGGCCACGAAGGCCACCCGCGTCTCACCGATGGTGAATATCTCTGGCGCATAGGCCTGTTCGGCGGAAACGCCGGCGCCCGCGTGCCGTATTCCCCTGGCATCGAGATTGGCGATCATCTGGACGAGGCCTTCTTCACCGTAGTCGTGTGCATGATTATTGGCCAGGGAGACAAAATCGATGCCGGCCTCTTGAATCCGATCGAGGCCTGCCTCCCCTGCCCGGAACAGGATGCCGAAGAGGCCCCCCGCCCGAGGGCCTTCCGATGCGACGCACTCGAGGTTCACCACGGCGAGATCGGCACCTCGAAATAGGGAGGAGGTATAGCCGAATGGATATTCCCTGTCCCCGGCCACTACCCTTTTTACCCGGCCCATGAGCCGGATCCAGTTTCCGAGCATTACGTCCCCGGCGATTGCGATCGTCCGCAACGGAAGCTCCGGCGACGGGCTTCCGTCCAGCCGTATCGGCCTGGACAGGACGCGAATCGACGGCCCGACCATCCCTACCGGCAAGAGCGCCATGGCCTTCGGCTCGTGCTCCAGCCGAGCGACCACCTCCTCCCAATCGGCCAGCGTGCGGACCTTCTCTGAGGTTAACCCGGCCCCCACCAGGCCCTGGGGATCCGCTGTATAGAGCTTGATCGCCCCAACCGAATTCCGACCAACCTCCTTCCACCGATTGATTGCGCCCTTATAGATGGAGGCCAGATCCCTACTCCCCAATCGAATCTCGTTAGTGAAATGGCCAGCGGCCACGAAAGCAGCATCCTCCATGTCCCCGCCATTCAAATAGTGGCCGACTTCCGGTGCCGTCTCCTTGTTCGGATGGATCCTACAGCTTGCCGGGCGGATCGAAACCTCGCTCTGATCTGAAAAAAAGAGCCCCAGGCCCTCTCCAGAGAGGAAGAACTCTGCCGGCAGCAGAGACGCCGCCCATACCGAAAGTGCGGCGGCCACCGCGGCCAGGAGGAGCTCGATCTTTTTCATCCCTTCTCCCCCCTTGATCCCTTATCCCCCCTTGATCCCTCATCCCTTGCCGCAGCACCGAGCGTGTCCACAATCCTTCCGGTCGATCGATGCGCGGCGAACCGCACGAGAAGTGAAAAGACGAGGAAAGACGCCAATGACAAGGCGAAGAGCACCGTCCCTGCCCCCCCGAGGAGGAGCAACCGCTCGACCGTTTCGCGCACCACATCCCTCATATACGGCTGTTTGACAGCCGTGGCGACTTTGTTCCAGAACAGAACCGCGAAGTGGGCCGCCTCGATGGACAGGATGGCAAGGGTGGAGACTCCGAGAATGAGCCCGTAAGCTCCCAGACACCTAGGCCACCACTGGTAGCGCTCCATCAGCACGGACCATGCGCGCAGCACCGCGGCGCGGTCGAGGTGAGCCTGCCCGTCCTGCCCCCCCAGACCGGCCCGGATACTCCGAGACAGAGGCGATTGATCCCGCCCCCAGCTCCGGAGCGTTTCCCCTATCCTTCCGGCCTCGAGGGCCACTCGGAGCTCACCAATCATCCTGAATGGGGCGGAGCGGCAGGCCCGACTGGTGTTGATGATGTTCATGATCACGAGGAACAAAAAAAAGAACCCGGCCGCTAAAATGATCCAATAAAAAGGCCCGGCCTGGCGGAAGAGATCGGAAAGTGTAAGGTCCTCATAAACAGGCGTTGCAATGGATAACAGTTGAGGTAGTAGGATCGACTTGACTATCATGGAGACTCCCTAAATCCTAGCTAATCCACCGGCTAACAGCCAGTGAAAATTAATAAGGTCACGGAATGCTCAGACCCTGAGTGAGTCTAGCGAATATTTTGATTTTACGTAAGTATTCGGACGGCGCCGTGGGCGCTTGAGATGTCGGAAATAATCCGGACTTGTCACAGATCCCGAGCCTCAAGCACCAAAGTTGTAAGCCGAACGATCTGGTTTTTTCGAATATTCATAATTTCACTTTCTTTATATTGACACCTTTTATTCAGTTAACATATAGTGAGTTGAAATTTTAAAAAGTGTGATAGAAGGAGGATGATTATGAGAAGGATCGTCATTGGGATGATGCTTTGTTTCGCTATGGCGGCCCCTGCTGCAAGCACCTGGGCCGGGGTAAGGGCCGGGACCTTTGAGGTCGGCGCCTTTTTCGGTGGTTACTTGTTCGATGGAAGCGAATTTATCGACAGTCCCGATCCGTTCAATGGAGATTTCCTGGGCGCGAGGCTAGGTTATAACTTTACGAAGCACCTGGCCGCAGAGTTCTGCTACGAACGCCTCGAGACAGATTGGCAGTACCCCTTCTCCCTCTTTTCGTCCAACATCGAGTGGCAGGAATTGAGTTTCGATATTTTCCGCTTCGACGCTATCTACCATTTTTTGAGTGGCCGCTTTATCCCGTACGTGGCGGCCGGCGCGGGCGGAGCGTACCAGGATCAGGAGTGGCCCGGCCCCTCAGAGACCAAACTGCTCCTCAATTACGGCGGAGGCATGAAGGTCTTCCTGACCGAGGATCTCCTCTTGCGTGGCGATGTGCGCCATGTCTTCATCCTGGACACACCGATGAACAATATCGAGTACAGTATCGGAATCGGCTATCTCCTGGGCGGCAAGCCGCTGGGTGACGCGGACCTGGACGGTGTGAAAGACAAGCTGGACCAATGCCCCGACACACCTCTGGGCGTAACCGTCGATGAAAAAGGCTGCCCTCTCGATGAGGACGGCGATGGGATCCCCGACTTCCGCGACCAGTGTCCGGATGTGCCGGGCGTGCCCGATAACTACGGATGCCCCATCGGCTATGGGGATGACGACGGGGATGGCGTGATGAACGACGAGGACGAGTGCCCGGATACCCCGGAGGGCGCTCTGGTCGACTCGGTCGGCTGTCCTCTCGACGGTGACGGCGACGGGGTCTATGACGGTCTCGACCTCTGCCCGGAAACTCCCGCAGGGACGGAGGTCGGGCCTGACGGCTGCCCACTCACTGAGGAAGAGCCCGTGACGGCCGAGATAGGGCTTACACCCGCGGCGCTGGAGGAGCTCAGGCGGGAGATCGAGCCCGTCCAGATCCGGTTCGACTTCGACTCTTCTGCGATCAAGGCCGACTTCGCCCACTTCCTCGATCATATCGCCAGGGTCCTGCAGAGCTATCCCGGCGCCAAAATCGAACTTTCCGGACACGCCAGTGCGGAGGGGACTATGGCTTACAACCAGCAACTCTCGGAGAGGAGGGCCACGGCGGTGTACAACTACCTTATCGGGCACGACATTCCGGAGGAGAGTCTCACCACCATCGGATACGGTGAGTCGAAGCCGATCGTCTCCAACGAGACGTTGGAGGGTAGAAGCAAGAACCGTAGGGTCGAGTTCAAGGTCCTGGAATAGCGATCCGCCGGATCGATATCCTTATTCAAGACACAAAAAGCCCCTAACCGGACGGTGGGGGCTTTTTTATATCACAGCCGGGGATTACTCTTCGTCTTCTGCAATCACCTTCCGACGCGATCGTTTCAAAACAGCGCGATTGCGTTTGGCTTCGATTCCACGCTCTTGGGCGGCCCGCGACGGCGTTGTGGGCCGGCGGATCTTTCTCTTCTTGCACGCAGCCTCGAGCCGGAGGCGCATGCGGGCAAAGGCGATCTTCAGGTTATCCCTCCGGCTACGCCGCTCTGAAGCCGTCACGACGATGCCGGAGCGGATGTGACGCATCCGCACAGCCGTCTCCGTCTTGTTCTTCTTTTGCCCACCCGGCCCGCCGCTGCGATAGTATTCTATCTCTACCTCGTGCCTGAGATCTTCATCCTGCTTCGAGCATTGCGCGGAGCTCTTCCGGTCCGGGTCGGAATCGTCCCGACCACTCCGCCGGCTTTGGCTCGTTTGCCCCTCTTCTTCCTCTCTGCCCTGCATTGTACTGCGCGGAGGCCTATCGGGACCCGCCTGCCGTGGAGACTTCGATCAAGCGGGGGACGCTCCGGTCCAGTATGGTGAGGTTCCCAGTCACCAGCATCCCGCATTCAGGAAACTGGTCCATGCAGTAGCGAAGCTTGGCCTCCGCTTCGTCGTGCTCACCGAGCTCCTCAAGAAGCTGGATGGCCAGGAGATTGCTCTCGGTGATCCTGGGATAGTACGGGTGGTCACTTTGAAGCTTCTCGATTGTATCCAGGGCCTCCCGGCACCGGCCCATCGCGTGGTAGCTGAGAGCGAGCCCGTGCATAGCGTAAGCCGCCCATCTACTTTCCGGCTTCTGGGACAAAACGGTCCCGTAATGCTGAACCGCCTGGGAGTAAAGGCTCTTGTCCAGGAGTCGATTGCCGCGCTCGAAGGCTTCATAAGCGGGATCCGAGGTCGCCTTCCGATCTTCCGATTCTCTGGCCGGTGGATTCCATGCTCCGGCTTCTTTTGCCAGCTCAAAAGTCTCCGATTTCAACTCAGAGTATACGTCGTAAGTACTCTCTTCGGCGGGGCCGCTGCTCTTTCTCGAAGAAGGTGCGGCCGCCGTGCTCACGGGCCGGGCCTCCGGCCGGGGAGCGTTGACGCTACCCGTGCGTACCGGCATCGGGCCTCTCTTCTGGAGATGCTCACCAGGCGCTTTGTCCGGGAGGGCTCTGTGGGCCACTTTCTGGACAGTCCCCTCCCCTTCGAACCAGGTATTGTACATGGTGTAGGAGACCGCACCCAGGGCGCAGACCGCCACGAAGGCGGGAATCACGGCGGCGGGCCGAAATGAAAGGGACCTCCAGAATACGGCCCATCGACTCTCCCTGGGCTCGCGGGCCATGGCCATGATCCGCTGGCCCACCCAGGGGCTCGGCTCTTCCTCATCCTTTGACACGATATCGATCACGGCCCGACTTTCGTCAAGGCGATTTGCGCACTTCGTGCAGCCCTCCAGGTGCAGACGGACCTGGCGGCTCTCGGCCGGCTGCATCTCACCGAAGAGAAAATCGATCATGTGCTCATCAAACTCACGACAATTCATAGACTACAAGACCTCTTCACGCTGTACTCCTTGCCTGGCCAGCGACTCCTGCAAGTGAGCCAATGCATAGCGCATCCGGCTCTTGATTGTGTTGACCGAACAGCCAACCATGGTTGCGATCTCGTGGAAGCGAAGATCGAGGGTTACTCGTAAAAGAAATACCTCACGCTGCTCCGGAGGCAACTCGCGTATGGCATTCTTCAGCAATCGGCGTGCCTCTATGTTATAGACGGAGCGATCCGGGGCCGGCTTCTTCTCATCAGCGGTCATCTCAGCTACGGTATTCCCGTCATCATAGAGCGGCTCATCAAGCGGTATGGCCTGGCGGTACTTGTTCTTCCTGACCACATCAATGCAATAATTTCGAACGATCTGGTAGAGCCAGGTGGTGAACTTCGCCGTGGGCTTGTACCGCGGGGTGGCCTGGATCATCCTGAGGAAGACTTCCTGTAGGGCCTCTTCCGCCTGCCCCCCCGTTCCGGGTAGGTAACCACAGATAAATCGGAATACCGCCCTGTAATGTCGTATATAGAGGGCATCGAAGGCACTCGCATCCCCCTCTTTATAGCGGAGCATCAGCTCTTCGTCGCTGATTCCAGGACTTTTGCCTTCTGACACAGTCTTCGATATTTCCGAATCCGGGAGTTGGATCGCAATACTCTCCATGGTGAATAGAAACGATTCAATAGTGGAAAGGGTCTAGCCAAATGGGAGACAATCCTAATCCGGCCTACATTTTCGACCAAACCATGGGCAGGATTGGGTTTAGGAATCGTCAAAAGCGGCGAGTCGGACAGCTGTGTCCCTGTAGTTCTCGTCGGTGTTCACGATCTTCCTGAAGAGTTCGGCGGCCAGATCCGGCTCCCCTGCGGCTTCGAGCGCACAAGCCAGCTCGTACTGAAGGCCGAGCCGTTCTTCCCGGCTCAATCCCTCGGTGGATAGACCCTGCTCGAAGACGTCGGCCGCCTCCCTGGCTCGACCCATCGCCATGTGGCACAATCCAATGTTCATATGACAGTCAATCCGGCGTTCCGGGTCGGATAGGGCCCTCTCGAATGCCTCGATGGCGTCATCGAAAAGGTCCATCTCCTTATAGGCGATGCCCAGGCTGAAGTGGGATTCATAATCCTCGTCGGGGATCTGCTCACGGCTCTTTTCCTTGAATCCCGCCATGATCTGGTCTACGTTTGCAGGTTCACCGTCCGCTTCTCCCTGACCGTCCAGATTTCTTGATCGGTTCGCACTTTGTTCGAATTGAGCCTCCCCGCCAAGGTCTTCTCCCGGCATGGGCGTTTCCATTTGGATCCGAATCCTCTCCTCGGCTCCCGTCTCGGCCCCGGGCTCGGGGGCTCTTGGCTCGGGGGCGGTCGATCTTTCAACGACAGGGTCGGGCTCTTCTTGTGAGTCCGCACTCACGGGCCGCCGCAAGGCCTTTAGAAAATCCTTTTTCTCCCTGAGGTTGCCGAGCTTTTTATAGAACTCCTCCAAGGTATCGGCCATTTTGCCCGCCGCTGCGTGGTCGCCCAGCAGCTTTAGGTTGCTGGCCATGAGCTCTTGGAACTCTATCCGTGTGGAATAGTGATCGAGCAATACCTTGAGTATAGGAGCCGACTTCTTGGCCTCTTTCTTCTCTTGATGGCCTCGAATGATCCCGCAAATCCTACGAACGCGCTCCTCCTCCTCGCCCTCCTCGAGGACAATACGCATAAACTCGAGCTTCTCCCTCAGGCTGGTGAACTCGGTTGCCTCTATCGATTCATAGAGCGCCACATTCCTCTTTCGCTCCCCGCTCTCCTTCAGCCCCTTGGCGGCCTCACTGCAGTGAACGCCTGCCTCGGCGAGCAGGCCGCTCTGGATATAAAGGTCGGCAAGGCGAAGGCAGGCCCTCCAGTCTGCGAGGTTGATACGAAGGATCTGCTTGTATAGGGCGATCGCCTTCGGGACGAATCCGAGATCCGTGTAGGAGCGGGCGGCGATATTGAACTGCTCGATGGCCCGGTCCTGCTCCCCCTTTTTCATATAGAGCTCACCCAGCTTGATCCGGATACGAACATCCCGCGGGTTCTGCTCGGTGAGGGTTCTAAGCTCCCGGATCGTCCGATCGAGCTTCCCCTTTTGGAACATCCGACTCAGCAGGTTCGTAGCGGCACCCTCCCCTCTTTCCGCCGGCCTCCGGCATAATGGCTGGCCATGCCGATAGGCCCCTCCATGTTCCATCCTGCTTTTGTATACTTGGAACCGATAAGGTTGTCCACCATGGACGATTCCCTCCGGCTCAGGGCGCCGGGTCGGATCGACACACCGAAGTCCTCTTCCATACTCCTTACCAGCGCCCCCGACAGATCCCTGACCGTCGAGATTCCCTGCACCGGATCTCCGATGGTTGCGACAGGAAGGGACTCCCGGCCCTCCAGGCCCTTGCCGTTTCCACCGAGACGCAGCAGGCTTTGGAATAGCTTCTGATCATACGAGAGTTGGATGGAACCGTGGATCAGCACTCCCCCCTGACGCCGCGCCTGGGCGATCCCTGCGATCTTGTGCCCCTCCACAACGACCTCGTGAGGGTGAAGCGTTTGAAAACAACCAGGGCTTGACGAGCGGTCGGAAGAGTACCTGCCGAGGTCGTCGATCGAGGCGAATCGCGCATCTGCCCCGCACCGCCTCACGGCCTCGATCAGACATCGTCCGACGCGCCCCAAGCCCGCGCTGGCCCTCCCCGCGAACGGATTGCACCGCCCGCCTACGACAATGGCGAAGCTCAGATCGCCCTCGTGGAGCACCGCCTTGCCGCCGGAAGGCCTCCTCACCACCTCCACGCCCAGAGCTCGGCACTTCTGGAGGTCGATTTCACGCCCGGCATCCTGGAAATAGCCGATGGACAGGATAGGGCCGTCCCACCGATAGAGACGCAGGGTTGGAGGAGCCAGACCGGCAGCGCATGCGCACAGGAGCGCCTCGTCGACTGCCATATTCCGGGGTCCATCGGACGCACCGTCAAGAAGCAGGCGCCAGTTGCTCTGGGAAGGCCCCCTGTTCATCCCATCTCCTGACAGGCTGAGGACTGCCATCTACACTAACTCTGGCTATCGGCCGGGCCGATGTAGTAGACCGATTGCGGCCTGCAACCCGAGCACATAGCTGTCCGATCCAAAGCCGATGACCTGGCCGTCAACCACGTCGGCGAACAGGGATTGTCGGCGAAACGGTTCGCGTTTGTGGATGTTCGTGAGATGGACCTCCACAGTGGGCACACCGAGGGCCACGATCGCATCACGGATCGCAACGCTCGTGTGCGTATAGCCAGCTGGATTGATTACGAGGGCGTCTGTACGCCCCATCAGGGACTGAATATGTTCTATGATCTCCCCTTCCGAATTAGACTGGTAGCATTCGATCTCTACTCGTTGACGCTTCGCCGCATCGTTGAGAATCGCATCGATCTCGTCTAGACGCTGCTCGCCGTACAGTGATTTCTCCCGTTTTCCCAGAAGATTCAGATTCGGTCCATGGATGACGGCAATCTTCTTATCCACGGCTGCGCCCATCCTCCTCCCCCATGGCCGACCGGAGCTTGATCAGCCTTGCGCGGATCTCCTCGTCCCCGGGATCCTCTGAGAGCATCTCGCTGTAGATCTCATGGGCGTTTCTGAAATAGCCCTGGCGAATATAGAGCTCGGCCATCGTCTTCGTAGCGATACTCCGGCCGTTGGTACTGGGCCCAACGGCCGTGTCTCCGGTCGGGGGCTCGTCCGCCTTCATTATTCGAGAAAGGTAGCCGATCTCCTCCAAGGAACCGGAGTCGTTGGGATAATAGAACAGAATCGTCTGATAAACCTGCTGAGCATCCTCCCACTCTCCTTCGCGTTTGTGGATCTTCCCCATGAGCCGAAGCGATGTAAGGTTGTCGGGGAAGAGATCCAGAACACCTTTCAGCTCATCCCTGGCCTCCTTCAGCATCCCTTTCTCGTAATAGGCCCTGGCCAGGGCCACCCGCCCTCCTGTATAGCCCGGATGCTCCCTCAGGCCGAAGCGGCAGACACGGATCGCCTCATCGACCATGCCGCACTTGCGATACGCTTCAGCCAGTAAGGCGAAGATAACGGATCGTGGGTCCCGGGAAAGGATTTCCGAGTATCGTATCACTTCCGTGGGGAGGGGAAGTGGTTCCGGAGGGGCCGCATCGCGCATTTTCATCATGGGAGACAATTCGTCCTCCGTCTATGGAATTACAGGGTAATGCCTAAAGCTTAATCCGGCAAAAAAGATCCGAGCTATCTTTTAAACGTACTGAAATTCTAGGGGCTCGTCAAGACAGGTCCAACCGGCAGGCCCATGGCAGAAAGGTGGATTATGAGCAAAAATTCAGCTCGGATTCCCGGGCAAATTCTAGAGTCGACTCATGTTGTCGATGTAGAGATCGTAGCGCATCCCAACTTCATTGAGCGTGTCTCCGCTGAATTTATCGAGGAAGGCGTCGGCGATCTCGAGTGCCATGGCCGACTCCCCCACGATGGCCGCTGCGGGTACGGCGCACACATCGGCTCGCTCGCGGCCCGCATCCACAGGCATCCTGTCACGCAGGTCCACGGAGCGAAGAGGTCGGGCCAGAGTCGGGATCGGCTTCATCACCGCTCGCGCCGCGATCCTCTCGCCATTGGAAATCCCCCCCTCGATCCCGCCCGCGCGATTCGTCTTCCTGTAGAATCCCCAGGGCCTCCGGCCTGTTGCTGCTTGCCCCGGTGCACGGTGAAATATCTCGTCGTGGGCCCGGGACCCCGGGGTGCGTGCGCCCCGGAATCCGAGGCCGATCTCCACTCCTTTGATCCCTGGAATGCTCATCAAGGCCCTTGCCAGCCGGCCGTCCAGCCGGCGGTCCCACTGGATGTGGCTCCCGAGGCCGGGCGGTGCGCCGTCGCACCAGACCTCGAACACGCCGCCGAGGGTGTCCCCGTTGCGGCGGGCCTCATCAATAGCCTCTCGCATACGCGCCGCAGCCTTCGGATCTCCACAGCGGGTGTCATCCTCGTGCTCCGACTCGACAGATCCTGCGATCTTTGGCCTGCGGGCTTTCACCCCTCCGATCTCTGCCACGCGGCTCCCGACCGTGATGGAGAAGGCCCCGAGCAGGATGCGGGCCACGGAGCCTGCCGCCACGCGGGCCGCCGTCTCCCTGGCGCTCGCCCTTTCGAGGATGTTTCGAACGTCTCTCGTGCCGTATTTCAATGCCCCTGCCAGGTCGGCATGTCCGGGGCGCGGAGAATAGAGGGCTGCCCCGTCCTCATCTCCTCGGGGCTCCACCGACATCGCCTCCTTCCAGTTTTCCCAATCCTTGTTGGCGATGGTCATGACGACCGGCGAACCCATGGTCCGCCCCCCACGCACGCCGGCCGTGATCTCGACCCGGTCCTTTTCGATCTTCATGCGGGCCCCTCGCCCATAACCGACCTGCCTTCTGGCGAGCTCGACGTCTATGGCCGACGCCTCCACGGGAAGCCCGGCCGGCACTCCCTCGAGGATTACAGAGAGGGACCGGCCGTGGGACTCACCTCCTGTCAGGTAGCGAAGTCTACGCATGGTTATTGCGTTGCAGTCTGTTCAGGTGACATTTTTCAGTATGGATGCGTTGAATGAATGCCGCTTGCCAGCATGCCATAAAGCTATGTAGGGGCACGGCATGCCGTGCCCCTACGTCCGTCCTTAGCTGCCGTATTCAAGATCCGGTTGTGTCTACTCCACCGTCACGATCGCTTCTGCGTTATGCCCGCTCACCGTGTCGGTGACCGTTACGATGTCCACGGTGGCGGCGCCCGGGGCGGTGTACTCACAGAGATCCCCGCCGCTCATCGGATTCACTGTGCCGAACAGGGCGTTCCAGGAGTAGTTCGACGGCATTCCGGTTCCGCCCGATGCGGTGAAGAAGGTGATCGCGTCGAGCGCCACCGTGACCGTCTCCGGGTCGATCGTCATGTCGACGGCGGACACGGTGACCGAGGAGATTGCGGTCTCGCCGGTGTAGCTATCGTCAAGAGAGATGGAGACCATCTCCGGCGATGTTGCGATCGAAGAAGGAGCGGTCCATTCGAAGGTCGAGCCTCCTGCCTGCAGGAAGGGGATTCCGCCCGTAGCGCTCCAAGAGTAGTTGGTCGTTTCGCCTGAGCCGCCCAAAGCGTAGAAGGTCAGATCCTCACCCAGGGTGACCGAGGCTGCACCGGGATAGATCTCGAGCTCCGGCACAGTGACCTGAGCCGTGGCCGCATGCCCCGTGATCGTGTCGTTGACCATGATGAAGATCGTGGATGCCGGCGGCGGGTTCGGCGCGACCCACTCGAAAGTCGCACCGCCGGACTGGCTCGTCGGGCTTCCAAGGGCCGGGCTCACCGCCCAGCTGTAGTTGTCCGGATTCATCGAGGCCCCGTCCGCCTCGAAGACCTGCATCTGGCCGGCATAGACCGTGGCCGATGCCGGATCGATGCTTAGGGCATCCGCGGGCAGGACGGTTACGGTCGCCTCGGCCGTGTCCGGCGTGCCCGGTGCGCTGTCCGACACGATGACGAGGTAGGTGCCTGGTGAAGATGCTGTCCAGATGTAATAGGCCCCGTAGTCGATCCCCGAGCCTCCGGTGCTGAACCAGGAATAGGGTAAGAATCCGCCGGTGGCCGTGAAGAAGATCTCGCTCCCCTGAGTTGTGGTAATCGTTGTGGGAGAGATCTTCAGCTGGGGCGCCAGCACGCCTGCGCACTGGATCTGGGCGTTTCCGTTGTCAGAGGTCACGTCCACGGTCACGATGGCGATCTCGGGGTCGGCGCTTCCATTGTCGTTTAACAGGGTGACGCCGAAAGTGGTCCAGCCTCCCTGGACATCCGGGACGATATGGAAAACATCCCCGGAGAGGTAGCCGTCATCACTAAAGACATTGATCAAACTATCGCCGACCACTGGGTTGCCGTTCATGTCGGCCACCGTGTAGATAAAGCTCTGGGATCCTTCATATGGGAGTGTTGGATAAACCGATGAGATCATGTCGTCGTCATCGACCGGAAGGATCGTGAGGAGCGTTTCTCCGGAGAAGAGGACGCGCGCATTTGTATAGATGACGTTGCGGTTCGGGATGCTCCCGTTCGTCACGGCCCACGTAAGCCCGCTGTCGGTCGACTTTTCCAGGTTCCTCTTCATGGTCCCGGCGTAGAGGGTGTCCGGCCCGACAGCGCCCATTGCGCTGATCGAGAGTACGTGGCTGTCGGTGAGGTCTGCGAGTCGCACCCAGGTGTCGCCGTCGTCATCGCTCTGGAAGACGCCGCCTTCAGGACTGGAACCGCTCCCGTCGCCGTACGTGGCCGCGTAAAGGGTCGTATCCGCGGACTCATCGACGGCGATGTCGCGAACATCCGTGTTGAGCAGGTCGCCGACATCCACATCGACGGTCGGATCGAGCCAGGTGACCCCGCCGTCCTCGCTCCGGAACACGCCACCCTGGAGGGTTCCGACATAGACCCTGTCCGTGGCGACCGGGTCGACTGCGATGGTCTGGACCACCGAGGCGGTGAGGCCGTCGTTGCTGGGCGCCCACAGCTGACCGCTGTCGAGAGAGATGAAAACCCCGCCCCCTCGGGTACCGGCATAGATCTCGGCGGCGGGCCATGTAGTGTCCGGATCTATGGCGAGGGCGAGCACATCCGGATCGGAGAGCCCTGCGTTCACCTGCATCCAGGTAAAGCCGCCGTTGGTGGAGCGGTAGATGCCGTCCCCGTCGGTTCCGACATAGATCACGCTCCCGCCGATCGGGTCGCCCGGATCCGAGTCGACCGCCACCGCCGTGACCGGATAGAGGGCCGGCAGCGTGGCCGAGGTGATGTAGTCGATGGTCACCACGTCACCGGCGGCCGGCGTGGCCACATCATAGAAGGTAATGTCGTTCGAGCCAGTGTAGTAGTAGTAAATCGTGGAAAACCCGTTCACCCGGACCCGGGTCTTGGCCCGATTCATGGTGGATGCATAGTCCAGGTTGTAGGCCGGCTGGGTGAGGACCTCACCGATGATCCGCTTTCCGCCGCTCATGTCCTCCCAGGTATCCCCCCCGCCGAGGGTGCGGAAGAGACCACCGGCCGTGGCCGCGTATACGACGTTCGCCTGATTCGGATCGATGGCGATGTCGTTGACGATCCCATTCGTAAGGCCGGTATCGAAGCGGCCCACGTGGATCCAGCTCCCGCCTCCGTCGGTGGACTTGAAGATCCCGCCCCCGTCCGTGCCTGCATAGACCACGTCGGGATCACTGGGCGCCGCCTTCGGCTCAACCGCGACCGACAGGATCCTGGCTGCCACGCCGGATACGGTCGAACCCGAGACCGTGACGAATCCATCGGGCGGCAGATCCTCCTGGGATGTGAGCGTCGATGTCGTGTGTCCGCTGATGGTCTGGCCGGAGCCGGTCACCCCTGCAAAGTCGGATGTGAAGTAGATGGTGACCCCGTCCTGGACGTCATTGTCG
Source organism: uncultured Thermodesulfobacteriota bacterium (assembly GCA_964522545.1). Lineage (GTDB taxonomy): Bacteria > Desulfobacterota > DSWW01 > CAZFWM01 > CAZFWM01 > CAZFWM01. Next base: position 11,150 of record CAZFWM010000062.1, on the reverse strand, counting down.
TACTCATCCAGGGCCCAGGCGTCGATCGTGTCGGTGAGCCCATAGTACTTGAGCCCGGCGATATTGCGCACTTCCGCCGAGAGGGTGAAGTGCTCACCGTAGGGCAGTCCGCCGTGAATGGCCACGCTGACGAAATCGGAGTAGACGTCTGGATCGTCGACCGAGAAGGCCCGGACACGCACGCTGCCCGCGCGGATCCCACTTGCCAGGGTCGTACCGACCTGGCCGAGGGAATCGGTCTCGCTCAATTCCGGCACCAGGTACTCGCCGCCGCCCACGCCGCCGCCGTCCAGATAGAAGCCGATCGGCACACCCGGCCCGACCGGGGTGCCGACCTCATCGCGGACCTCGAAGGTGAGCGTGGAGGTCTCCACGTCGCCGCTGCCGCGAACGCCGATCGTCTCGGCCGTGAGACCCGTGAGCACGATCGAGCCGGGCTCGTCCGAGTACGGACGGACCTCCACCGTGGTCGTGGTGGAGAGTCCTGCACCGTAGAAGGCCGAGATGGTGGCCGTGCCGGGATCGCCTCCCGCCGTGAAGGTCGTCGTCGCCACCCCGCTCAGGTCGGTCAGGGCCGTGCCGACGATGGTGCCGAGGTCGGTCCCGAAAAGGATGGTCACGTAGGGAAGCGGCAGCGTCGTGGTCGTCTCTTTCACCTGCACGGTTATGGTCGACGTGTTCTCCCCGGCCTGGATACTCTCCGGAGAGGCCGAGGCCTCTATCTCGACCCCCTTGAATGTGATCAAGATGGGCGGGCTCGTCACCCCTCCTGCCGTGGCGGTCACGGAGGCGACCACATCCGTGGACGAGGCGCTTGGTATGAGGATGGCGGCCGCATTGCCGAACTTGTCGGTGAATGTGTAGCCCGTGATCGTCCCGGCCGTTGTCTCGAAGGAGACCAGAATGTCAGGTACCCCGACACCATAGATGTCGGATACGAGAACGACGTAGGCGACGGTATTGTCCACGCAGAGAGGCCATATACTGTCCTCTGCCGGGTCGAGGCACTTGGCCCCGTTCGCCGTGACCACGCCCGGGTCGTAGAGGGGGCTCAGGCTCGCCACCACGACTTCGACGCTGGGCAACGGGAACGAGAGCTGGTCGCTCACTCCCTGGCTCTCGGCGGTGACGGAGATTTGACTCCCTGCTTCGCTCGACGGATAGGTCAGCGTGGTCAGGCCTATGCCGCTGCTGGTGAGGACCGGGCTGAGTATCACCCCAAGCTGAGGCAGCGTGGTGAAGTTCACGATCGTGCCGTCCACGACCTCGTTTCCGTTGATGTCGGTCACGATCGCCGCCATGGGGAGCGAGAACGTCCCGTCTCCGTTGTCGGTGAGGGAGGCCGGGTTGTAGCCTACGCTGACTTTGTGGGGCGCCCCTGCGATGGTGAGGTTCACGCTGTCGGGCGGAACGCCAGGGGTGGTGACGGCGGCCTGAAGCACGATGTCTCCCGGAGTGGAGGAGGCCACGATTCCGCTGGTGAAGGTGGCAGTGGCGATCCCGGTCTCGTCCGTTGTGGCCGTGCCCGGGCTCACCGTCTCCCCACCGCCCACGCCGCTTGAAATGCTGAAGCTCACGAGCTCGTCGGAGACCGGATTTCCGCTCTCGTCCAGTACCACGGCGGTCAGCTCGGAGCTGTCTCCGCCCACCCGGATGATGGAGGGAGTGGCGGTCAGGATGAGGCTCGCCGCAGGGGCCGATACGAACTGGACGTCCCCGGAGGCTATGAGCGGTAGTTCCCCGATGGTCGTGCTCGCCGTCACGATGGCCGTTCCGGTCAACGTCCCGGACGTCAGCGTCGCGGTCGCATCACCGCTCGGGTTCGTGAGAACAGGGGACGTGATGCTCCCCAGGGTGCTGGACATGTCAATGGTCTGGCTGGCGATGGGATGCCCCTCGTTGTCCTCCAGGTGGATCGTGATGGTCGAGGTCTCGGTCCCGTTAGCAACGATGCTCTCCGGAGCGGCGACCAGGGCAAACCGGTAGCCGGAGAAACTCACCGATTGGGTCCCCTCCGCCCCTGCGCCGATGGCCCGGACCGTGGTGCTCCCCGCCACGGTGGAACTGAGCAACGCCGCAACCTGACCGTTCACGTCGGTGACGGCCGTCTCGGGGGCGATCGTGCTCCCCACCAGGGTGCTGTCCAGATAGACCGTCTCTCCCACGATCGGTACCGATGCCGCATCGACCAGAGTGGCCGTGATCATCGAGGTGTCGACCCCGTCGGCGATGAGGCTGGTCGGATCCGCGCTCACAGTCATGGCCACGCCCTGGAAGTAGACCGGCGTGGTCGTAATGAAATCGGCATAGAGTGCCGAAACCATGGCCGTTCCGTTTCGACGCTCGCTGGTGAGTGTCGCCGTCGCCTTGCCTCTCTCGTCGGTGTCCCCCGAGGCCGTGATGATTCCCATGGTGCTCTGGAATGCGATCGTCTCTCCGATGATGGGATTGCCGACCTCGTTGCGAAGCGTGGCCGTGATCGTGGAAGTGGATGTTCCGTTCGCCTCGATGGCCGATGGCTGAGCCTCGAGGTAGAGCTCGACTGCGACGATGGACACTGCGGCCGTGCCGCACAGCGAGCCGGCGCAGGCCTCGACCGATGCGACCCCCGCCGTGGTCGGGGCCGTGAGGGTGGTCACCGCCAGGCCGGAGGCATCGGTGTTGGCCTCGGCCGGGCTCACAGAGCCCAGGTCGGTGGAGAAAACGACCTGTTCCCCTTCAACCGGGTTGCCGTAGATATCGGTGACGCTTGCCGTGACGGCCGCCGTGTCCACGCCATCGGCGTTGAGAGTGTCGGGGTCGGCCTCCACGGTGATGATCAAGGCCGGCCCGGCCTTGATCGTGACCTCGATGGTCCTCTGCACGGCGCCCGACGTGGCCGTCACGGCCGCCGTGTCCGCCAGGGTCCCGGCGGTGAGCGTGGCCGTGGCCTGCCCGTAGGTATTCGTCACGGCCGAATCATCGATCGTGCCCAGGGTGGTTTCGAACCACACGGAGATTCCGGTCACGGGATTCTCTACATCATCCGTTACCAGCGCCGTGATCGTGGATGTAGTCTCGCTCACAACGCTGATCGAGACCGGATCGGCCGAAAGTACGATATCCGCCGGAGAGCCTATCAAAATGTCCACGGTGGTCTCGCCGCTCAAGGACCACTGTGTGGCCCGGCCCTCGACGGTCGTATCGCCCACCGTCGTGCCGGCGGTGAGAGTGGCGGTCGCCTCGCCGTTTACGTCGGTGGTGACGCGATCGGTGCCGGCGCAGCCGGCGGTGATCGCCGTATCGGCCAGGCTGGAGGCAAAGCAGAGCTCCACATTGGGAACCGGAGTGCCAAAGGCGTCGGTCGCGGTGGCGAGGATCTCGGCCGTAGAGACCCCGTCCGGGGGGAGCTCGGCCGGGTCGGCCAGGAGATTGATCCAGACAGGGACCGGCAGGAGCGTGACCTCCACGGATGCGGCCACAAGCCCGCAAATGGCCTGGATTTCGTCCGTCGCCGCATAGGACTGTGCCGTGTATTCCGTCTGTGCGATTCCGAGGGGGTTTGTCAGAACGATCCCCGAGCTCAGCACCCCCAGTCCGTACAGGCTCTGGAAGATCACCCCGGCCCCGGCCATAGGCAGGAGCCGGTTGTCGAGCACCAAGGCCGTGATCGTAGTGGAATCCGATCCATCGGCGAAGATCTCCTCCGGTGCGGCAGAGACCATCACGATGAAGGGATATCTCCTGGCGGGATCCTCGTCGGGATCGGTCACCACGGACGGCTCCTCGGCTTCCCCTCCCCCGTCCGAACAGCCCGTCATCCCAAACCCGAAGAGGAGAAGCAGGCCACACAGCACTCCCAGCCAACGCCAGTTTGCGGTCCTTATCATCTTCGCTCCTTCTTCTTCCTACATTGAATGACTCTGATCGTCCCGGCCGCTCTTCGAAGTCGTCTCTCGACCCGATCGTCAGAGCCCATCGCTATTACGGCTCGCTCGACTCACAGGTATCGAAGTCGGCAATATTGAAAAATGTGGCCCCCGAGGCGGACACGGAATGCCCGAAGCTGTCCTCTCCGAAAAAAACATACTCGGCGCTGTATGGGAGCTCCGCATAGGGGCTCACGCCCGTCAGCACATACCGGATCTTCTTGTAAATGGGCATGAGGATCACATCGACATCCCAGGATTCCCCCGGCCCGATGGTGACCGTCTGGCGCACCACCTCCGAGCGGATGGCGGGCACGATGGGCTCGTCCTGCGCTAAGGCCCTGTACTCGACCTGGTAGGAGGTTATCTGCACGATGCTGGCCGTCTCCGTTTCGCCCTGCGTCGGGAGGTGATTGTTGGAGATCGTAGCCAGGGCGACATGGTCTTTGAGCGACTCAAACGTCCCGTCGTCGCACAGATGGCTGAAGGCATCTACATTGTAATTGGCCTCGCCATCATAGCGTGGAACGATTTGAGTCACCCGCAAAAAGGACCCCGATTCATCCGTGCCCCCTCCGGAGACTTCTCCGCAGCCCGCTCCGGCCAAGAGCAACCAGGCCGCCAGGCCGATCATCGCCGGCGCGACCACACTCCTCCGACTCTTTCCCATGATGCTTCTCCTCGCTTCCATCTTTTTGTCCTGCCTATTCGACCAGGTCCGATTCCTGAGAAACTTGACCGAAAAGGCGCTCTGGAACGATCCGGGGCGTAATAAAGATGATGAGCTCCTTTTTATTATCGGTCACCTGTTCATTTCGGAACATTGCTTTGAGCACAGGGATCTTCATGAACCATGGAACCCCGCTCACATCGGTACTCTCGGTCCGGGTGTATATGCCTCCGATAACCGCCGTGTCATTATCCTTGACCAGGATCTTTGTGTGGGCCCTCTTGGTACCGATGTTCGGGATGGCCGAGGCCGTCTCGATCACGGTGTCGTTGGTGATGTCCACATCCATGATGATGCTGTTGTCCGAGGTGATGTGCGGGGTCACGGAGAGCTTCAGCTTGGCCTCTTTGTACTCGATGTTCGCAGCGGTGGCGGCCGAGGCGCCGGTGGTGATCGGGATCTCCTCGCCCTGCTCTATCCGGGCCTCCTGATTGTCCAGGGTGGCGATGCGGGGCATGGAGATGATCTTGGCGTGTCCATTTTGTTCCAGGGCCGAGAGCCGGATATCGAGGTCCACCGTATTCAGGAGCGAGCCGAGGACCAGGCCGACCGTCCCGGCGGCACTCCCGGCGGGGGCATTCACATTGAATCCCTGTGTGGGGGCAAAGGCTTCGCCGCCGCCGCCCCCTGTAACTCCGACCGTTGCGGGAAAATTCACCCCCGTCGGATTCCCGGTAGCCGGACTGGCCAGATAGCCCACACCCCACTGAATGCCGAGCTCTCTCTCGAACTTCACGTCCAGGTCGACGATCCGGGCCTCGATCATGACCTGCCGCGTCTGACTGTCGAGGGAGCGGACGAGCATGCTCATCTCTTCCACGTTGCGCCGCAGGTCTTTTACGACGATCGAGTTTGTGCGCTCGTCCATGAACATCTGGGCGTCGCGGCGATCACTCTTCATGGGACTGAGTTTTGCCAGCAGCTCGGAGACACTTGCATAGTTGACCGGGATGATCTCCAGCACCAGATCCTCCACCTTTTCCTGAGTCTCCCGGACCTTCAACACATCCTCTTTCTCACGACTCAGTTTTTTCATGGGGGCTATGCGCATGATATTTCCGTCCAGCTCGAATCCGAGATCATGGGTTCTGAGGATTACATCGAGGGCCTGGTCCCATGGTACGTCGTGCAGTCTGATCGTCACGTTTCCTTGAACATCATCCCCGGCCACAAGATTGAGGTCGCTCACTTCGGCGATCAGTCGAAGCACGTTCTTAATATCCGCGTCCTTGAAATCGAAGGAAACGCGCTCTCCTGTGTAGATCTTCCGCCGCTCCTCCAGATCACGCAGGGGATTGTTTTCAACAGAGGGGGCCGGAGCCGCAGCCGCCGGGGGTGCGGGCCGCGCCCGGGCCACGGGCCTCTCGACCGGCGCATCCGGCGTTTCCGTCACGGGATCCGGTGTTTCTTCCATGCGGCTTTCGGAGGCGCTGTCGTGAAGGGGGAAATCAAGGAAGATCCGGTTGATCTGCTGGGAGGGCCGGCAGGTGGCAGGCTCTCGGAGTATAATGGACACCCGGACTCCCGGGCCGTCGACCAGGTTGGTGAAGGCCGGGCGGATTTCGGCGACGGGTCCCTCCACATCGGCAATGTGTATCGGCTTTTCCTTGCGCACATCGATCCTGGCACCGGGAAGCTCGATGTCGATACGATCCTCGCTCAGCTGAGCGGCCCGGTATGGAATCAGGCCGTCCGTGGTGATGATGATCCGGGCCATGTCCGGGAGGATGAGATAATTGATGGAAACCAGGTCCCCCGCATCTTTGCTCTCCCCGGCGACAGGAGCTGAGGCGGACCTCTCAGGCTTCTCAGGGGCCGAGAGAAGAGGCATCGGAGGAGCGGATCCGAAGACCAGTACCAGGCGATCGCCCTGTTCCGATGCCGTATATACAGGAATCTCTTCGCCGAGATCAAAAACGATCCGGACTTTGTCGTCATACACGCCAAAGCGGATACTCTGCACCGGATCGCCCTCGAGCTCGATCGGATAGACCGGGACCAAGAGAGATACATCCTGGAAATCCACGACCACCCGGTCGGGCCCCAGCAGCTCGAAGTTCCTATAGGGCCCCAACTCCCCTGCAACGATAATGGAGACCCGCGCCCAATCGGGTCCCTCATCCGTCTCGATGGCGACGATGTCGCCCGGCAGGGCCCCCTCCGGCACGGCCGCGGCTGCGACCTTCCGCTCCTGGGCGTACGAATCCGGCTGCCCCGGCCCCTCGTCCGCCGAGATCGGCGCAGACTCTCCGACTTCATCCGCCTCTCCGGTCGGGACCGAAGGAACGGCCGAGTCGCCCGCCTCCGGCGGAGAGGGAATCGATCCCGGACGAAGGAGCGAGATCGTCAGAAGGCTCCCCTCCTGCCACACATCGTAGTCGACCGCCTGACTCTCGAGGTACTTGGAGAGACCGATGCTCACCCTTGCGTCGAGGGTTCCCTCATGGTCGAGCTGCTCTGCCTCGATCCAGGCGATGGGCGCGACCTCCACCGGCCTCCGGCCTTCGACCTCTCCGACCTCCGTGTCGAAGAGATCCAGGACCAGCCGAAGCGGATCTCGGCGCTCAGACACCTTGTAGCTCAGGGGCGCTGATCCTTCCAGCACGACCGACATACTTTCAGGCCCTTCCACCACCTCGATCGTCCGAACCGCCGCCAGCCCGGAAGTCTCCACGGCTGTCTCTGATTCCACAACCTCCGGGGCCGAGGGCGCGCATGCGAACGCTAGAATAAGGATCGGCAGTACCGGCCCAAAAAGCACGGACGAGATCCAGGTGTCCCGTTTGCGGTCCATTAATCTTCTCCTTCTGTATCCTTGGGGAGCTTCATTGAGATCATCTGACTCTGCCTTTTCCCGAAGTAGTCGATAAGGAACTCCTCGATGATCACTTCCCCGTCGACGATCTTGACCACCTTGCCTCCGTTCTTGCCCACACAGATCCCTACCGACAGAATGTAGCCCTTTCCTGCGGCATCTTCGACGAGGGCACGCTTGCTTCCTTTTCCGGAAACCGTTCCGACGAGCCTGAGCTGGCCGATATCGAACCGCTGAAGAGGGGTTAGAGGTTCGTTGCCCTGCCTGGCTTGTGGCTCAGGAGAGACCACGATGAATGACTTGAAAGGGTCTCTCTTGCCGGTCGAATCGTACTGATAAGAGTCCGGCTCCCCGGCCTCCGTCTGAGACTGCAACTCCATGGAAATTTCGGCTCCGGCCAGTTTTTCAGGCAGGGAAGACTTTCCTTGAAGTTTCTGCTCCGAGGGGATCTTGGAGGGAGCCTCCGTCCCGGCCTCATCCTTCTGCGACCGACACCCCCCCTCGAAACAGAAGAAGGGAAACGCCACAATCAGTGTCACAGTACAAAGACCAATGCTTTTTGCCAGAAAGCGGTACCTGGGCATGCGACTCGCTCTCCTTAGACCTTTTTTGTAATTCATTATGGGGAAGTCTCTCAGTCTCTCTTCCTCTTTTTCTTTCTTACTCCATCTGATTTGTCTGCTTCACGTTCACTAACCTCCAGGAACTTGAACGTAACCGCCAGACAGGAGGTCCTTAAAATCAGCCCTCCCTCCTCTTCCTTCAATCCCCCCATGGTGATATCAGAGATATTTACAATCCTGGGAAGTCTGCTCACCTTGTCGAAAAAGTGCGCCACCTGATGATAGGTACCCAGCACCTTCATCTCCATAGGGACTTCGGCATAAAAATCCTTTGGAATCTCCGGAAGCGGCCTGAAGAGGAGGAACTCGAGCCCGACCTCCCGCCCTAAGTTCGAGATGCTGGTGAGGAGGCTGGAGATTTCTTTCTTATTCGGCAGCTGGGCGAGAGCCATCTTCAGTTCGGCGTTGAGCTGCTGGACCTGTTGGCGGAATCTTGGAAGGTTCTTGGCGATAAGCTCCTGCTCGCTCCGCTTTAGCTGGAGGGTGCCGAGAATCTCTTTCTTCTCCAGGTAATCACTGTAAATAGGTTTGAAGAAGAGGAAGAAGTAGGCACCTATTACCACCAGGACTATGGCCGCAAGGATCGCGGCCTTCTTGGATGTTTCCAGATGCAGGATACTGTCTATCTTCAGGGCCATCTCAGTGTCCCCTTAGTCGGTTGACCCGGGCCGGCCGGCAACATTCAAGCCCGGAACTCTCTGACTCCATCGAGCCCTGGTCATGAGCCCGGCACAACGGTGTGGGACGACAAGGAAAACTTCTTCAGTCCGAGGCCGGAGATCTCATAGTGCTCCGTGACGTTGAGTTCAATATCCTTGAAGCGGGGCGAGGCCTCTAGAGCTCGCATGAACCGGGCGATGCTCTCATTGTCCATGGCGACTCCCTTTAATTCGATCAGATCTCCGGTTTTCCGCATCGAATCGAGCCAGATGGTATCGGGGACCCGCTCGCTCAGCTCGTCGAGTATCCGCACCGGCCCGGTCTTGTTCTCTTTCAGGAGATTGATCACCGCCAGCTTCTCCTCCAGGACCCGTTTCTGTTTTTTGAATTGATCCACCTCTCCGATCGTATTCTGAAGAATCTCCAGCTCGTTTTTGATGCCGTCGATCTGCCCGTCCAGGCTTCGCACCTGGCGGGCCAGGCAACCGTGCATCACGGCCGTGAGAAGTACGGTTGCAACAAACGATGCGACAAGGATAACGATCAGGCGTCGCAGTCCTTCTCGCCTCGCCATGTCGCGGTCTGCCAAAAGGTTTATCTTGATCATTTATCCCCCACATTCCTGAGCGCGAGCCCGACGCCTACACCGGCCAGGGGAGCCATCTCCTGTAAATATTCGGTCTTGAAATCGTTCTCACTGAACATAATCCTCTTGAAAGGATTGATGACCTCAGCGGGAATTCCTATCTGGTTCTCGATCTCGACCGATAGATCTTTCAACTTGGCACATCCTCCGCACAGAGCGATCTTGTCGATTTTTTCCTCACCCGAAGTGGCCGAAAAAAACTCCAGGGAGCGTTGTGCCTCGCCCACAAGCGATCGCGTCACTGCATCCATGATCTCGTTGCGCTCTTCTGTACTCACCTCTTTTGAGATGGCGCCACCGAGCTTCAGTGGCTCGGCCTCCTGATAGCTGATGTTGAACCGCTTCTGAAACTCCTCATTGAACTGGTTTCCTCCGAAAGCAACATCCCGGGTGAAGATCGATATCCCACGCTTGAATATATTGATATTCATGACGTTAGCCCCGATATTAACCGCGGCTATGCACTCATCCTCGCCCACATCGTAATTCATCTCATACATATTTTGTACGGCGAAGGAGCTAACGTCGACGATCACAGGTTTGAGCCCCACCTCGACAATGACCGAAGAGTAATCTTCGATCATCTCCTTTTTGACGGCCATTAGGAGCACCTCCATCTGCGCCTGGTCGGCCTCGCTCCGACGGAGAACATTGAAGTCCAGGTTTACATCGGTAATATTAAAGGGGATATACTGCTCGGCTTCCCACTGAATCGATTCCTCCAGCTCCTCTTCGGTCATCAGGGGCAGCATGATCTTTTTGATGATCACGGAATTTCCGGAGATCGATGTCGCAACGGCCTTTGACCTGATCCGCGTTGCCTCGAGAAGGCTCTTGATCGCACCAACCACGGCCTGGGAATCCATGATCGCTCCGTCGATTATGGCCTCCGGGTGTATAGGGCTGATTCCGAAATTGAGGAGCTGATATCCGCGGCTGATTTTCTTCAGTTCAACCAGCTTCACTGAACTCGAACCGATATCCAACCCAATCAGATTGGTTTTTCCTTTGAACAGCATCTTGCTCTCTGCTCCTCCTCTCAGAGGCCGGGTTATGTAGTCCTCGTACCGCCAGTGCTATTTCATTTCTTAGACGCTGGTCCCATCAGTCGTTGGGAAAGATCTTGTATTTTTCCGACACCTTGCATCCCAGGGCAAGAATTATCTTTCTCCTGGTATCCATGCGACAGCGATGTCCCGACTCGACCCGGTCAATGGTGAGGTGTGATAGACCGGCCTTTCGCGCAAGCTCGGCCTTGCTCATCAACAACTCCTCCCGAATCTTGCGGACATTGTTTTTTAGCATCCGGTCTCTATTTCCACCAGGTGGCATGAGGAAAATCCCCCTTTTAATAGACTTCGATTTAGACAGAGAAGAGATCAATTATGTCGGCTGCCTCCACAGGTAATGGCTGATTCTAACGCCTCCCTGAAAGAGGGAAAACGGAGGAACTATGAAATTGTTTTTTTTCACCGCCATAGACAGCGGGGCAAAGATAGGATGTTTTGAATTCAAACAAATCTAAAGGAAGTAAGTTTTATGGAAGATTTACATCTTTCATATATAATTTTATATCAAATGTCAATATTTATTTTACATTTTTTTTCTTTCATTAAAATAGACTAGATATTTGTTTAATTGAGTTAATATTTACTGATATTATTTTCGGTTTAATATTAATAGACTTTAGTATTTATTTAGTTATGTTTTAAATATATCAGCAATTTTTCAGTCAATTTTGAATATACGCTTTCCACTGGTGACGGTC
>CAZFWM010000061.1:0-27600 GCA_964522545.1 uncultured Thermodesulfobacteriota bacterium | reverse complement strand
AGGGGCGACATCGTGATCGATGCCACCGGGAACTGGTGGGGCACCTCGGACCACCGCACGATCGGGACCCGCATCTACGATTACAACGACAACTCGAACGAGGGGCCGGTCGTCGATTTCCGAGACTTCCTCGACGGGGAGGGCGGGAGCCCCATGCCGGGCAGCTTCCTCCTGGCTCAGACCATTTACGAAGACACCCATTGGAGCGTAGAGGGCGGTCCCTACACCATCATCGGGCAGGTCATGATCTCGGAGGGGGCAACCCTGACGATCGAGGCCGGAGCCGAGATCCGATTCGGGGGCGTGTACAGGGTGAATGTGTACGGAACGCTCCTGGCCATAGGGGAGGACGGGAACCCGATCGTCTTCTCCTCGGACAAAGCGAGCCCGGCCATGGGCGATTGGAGCGGTTTCTACTTCTACGAGGGGAGCGATGATTCAGTGCTCTCCTACTGCACCATCGAGTACGCCGACACGTACGGAATCTATGTCAAGACGGCATCGCCGACCATCAGCAACTGCCTGATCCGGCAATGCGACGATCGGGGCATCCATCTGACCAACGGTGCCAATGCCACGATCGCCGACTGCGTGATCCAGGACAACCGGTACTATGGAATCGTCATGGTGGTCAGCTCCCATGCCACCATCGACGGCAACACGATCAGCGGGAACCGGGACGGCATATATATCCAAAATTCGTCCCCGCAGATTTCGGACAACATCGTTCAGAGCAACACCCGGTACGGCATCTGGGTGCTCGAGAACTCGGCCCCCATCATCACGGGGAACACCGTCACCGACAACAGCACCTACGGGTTCCTCTTGGACGGGAACAACAATATTTTCTACAACCCCCAACCGGTCATCAACGGCAACAGCATCCACGACAACGGAGGGAGCTATTACTACGACATCTACACCCAGGATTACGCAGGGGACCTCATCAGCATCCAGGTCGACGCGACCGGCAACTGGTGGGGCACCGCCGATCCCCGCACGATCGGCCAAAAGATCTACGACTACAACGACGACACCTACAACGAGCGCCCCGTGGTCGATTGCCGCGGCTTCCTGGACGGCGAAGGGGGAAGCCCTGTCGCGGGGAATTACCTCATCGCCCAGAGAATCTTCGATGAGACCTTGTGGACGGCCGGTGAGAGCCCGTACATCCTCATGGGGAACATCCTGATCACGAGCGGCGGGCACCTGACGATCGAAGCCGGCGTGGAAGTCCAGGTGACGGGTCCCTATTACCTGCACGTCTACGGCAAGCTGACCTCCGTCGGGGCATCGGATTCCAGGGTGGTCTTTACGTCCGAAAAGAGTTTGCCCGTGCGGGGTGACTGGAAGGGGATCCTCTTCTACGACGGAAGCGACGACACATCTACAGTCGCCTACACGACCATCGACTACGCCTACAACGGGATCGAGTGCCGCACCGCGTCCCCCACGATCAGCAACTGCCTCCTGCGTCACAACAGCAACGTGGGAATCCATCTCAATTCCTCGGCCGCACCCACCCTCGAGGAGAATACCGTCAGCTACAACTACAATTACGGCCTTTACATCGAGGGCGGCTCGGATGCGACCCTCCGGCGGAACATCATCACGGACACGGAGAGGTACGATGGAATCTACATCTACACCTCCTCCCCGTTGATCGAGGAGAACCTGATCGAGTCGAACAAGCGATACGGCATCCAGGGGTACATCGATGTCGACTCCGTCATCACCCGGAACACGATCATCAGCAACTCGAGCTACGGGATTTATCTGAGAGGGAACAACAACGAGGTCAACAATCCGAATCCGGTGATGAATGAGAACAACCTCTACGGCAACTATTCCCAGGACCTCTACGCGATCAGCTATGGCGCGGCGAGCACGGTGACGCTTGATGCGACCGGCAACTGGTGGGGCACCAACGATCCGGTGGTGATCGAGACCAGGATCTACCACAATCCGGATAATCCGACGTCCGCACCGTTTGTCGACTTCACATCCTATGCCGACGACTCTGTCGGACTGCCCACCGTCACGGAGGTTACCGCCGATGACGATATCTTCTCGCCCAATGACGACACCGTCCAGGACGCGGTCACCGTCGAAGGCACGCTGAGCGCAGAGGGTGAATGGTACGTGTCCATCATGAACGAGAGCTACACCGTGGTGAGAGAGTACTCCGGCATCGGGACCGCCTTCTCCATCGCCTGGGACGGCAGAGACGGCGGCGGCGTGGTCGTGCCCGACGGCATGTACTACATCCTGATCTATGCGGTGATCGGCGGAGAGACCACGCTGGTCCGTACGATTCAGGTCGAGGTCGACAATACGGGACCGACGGCCCTGATCAGCTCGCCGGTGGACGGGGCGACCCTGTTCGACCTGATCGAGATACAGGGCACCGCGGACGATCCCCATTTCGTCGAGTACACAGTGGAGTACGGCGAGGGTGCGACCCCGGCCGAATGGACTCTCATCGGCAGCGTCGGAACATCGACCGTCATCGAAGAGCTGCTGGAGAGCTGGGTGACGAACGAGACGGAAACGGATACGATCTATTATCCCAACGGGCTCTACACCCTGAGGTTGAGCGTGCTGGACGAGGGCGGGAACACCACGATCGATACGATCGCCATCACGCTGGACAACCTCTACATCAGCGAGCTGAGCCTCCCGGCCAAGACCATCGACCTCGGCGCGGGCGAGACGGCGGACTTCGGCTTCACCCTCAGCATGGCGGCCACGGTGACGCTGAGCCTCTACCCCGAGTGGGAGGGGACCGACGGCGAGCTCGTGAAGGAGTTCGTCCAGGTCCTCGGCAGCGGCCCCCAGGTGATCAGCTGGGACGGGACGAACACCCTGGGAGAGACGGTTCCGGACGAGGCTTACGTCTACTTCATCGATGCCGTGGCGAGTGACCGGACCGACGCCTACCGGCCCACCGGCGGCCACACGGTGGGGAGCGTGTCGGGCTCGATCGATCCCTCCTCCGATGCGACGAGCAACGACTACTGGCAGATGCCCTTGCATGTCTCGTACAACGAGAGGGTCAGCCTGCAGATCACGCCGTCCGGACAGCCCATGTTCCACCTCTTTAACATGAAGCCGATGGAGGCCGGGGACCCATACATTGTGTGGGACGGCCGCGGGGAGGACGGAGTGCTCCTGGACGTGTCGTGCAATATGTACTACCCGGCGCCGACGACGATGCGCCCGAACTTCATCATCACCACCGGCGCCGCGCCGACCGTTGCCGGCCAGGCCCCGTATGTCGAGGTGAAGACCGATCCCTTCTGGATCGCCACGAGCTACGGGCAGGTCAGCACGCTGAAGTACAATATAGACCAGGCGGCCAATGTGACCATCAAGCTGCTGGGGCCGGCCGTGGGAGACCCGGAGAGCACCGAGGCCATCACCCTGGTCGACAGTGAGCTCCTCGGCGCGGGAGATCACGAGCTCGACTTCGACGGCCTGGACGAGAGCGACGCGAATGGAATGACCCTCCTCGCAAGCGAGGACGGGACCTTCACGCTCTACATCGAGGCGACGAGCCCGACGACCGGACAAAGCGGCTTCTGGCGCGCGTCGATCCAGCTGTATCAGTAACAATGTACCCGGTCCCCGGCGGCATTGAAGGGTCATCGGGAATGGAGAGGATGGAAAGAGAGAGAGCGTTCTTGTCGCGAAATGGTCCGGCGGCGTTAATACTGCCCATTGCGATCCTGGTTTCATGGGGGGTGGCCTTCGCAGAGGGAAGCATCGCTTTCCTCCGGCACAGCGGAAGCTTCTACCAGGTCTGGATCATGGATACCGAAGGAGAGGGCCAGAGACAGCTGACCTTCTCCGCGGGGGACAAGGTCAACCTCTCGTGGTCGGCCGACGGGAAGGAGATCCTGTACAATACGAGCATGGGGGAGCTCTTCATTCTCGACGTCGAGAAAGGCAAGGACCGGCGCGTCGACATCGGTATGAGAGGGATGACCGATGCCGAGTGGTCCCCGGACGGGAGGCAGGTTCTCTTTTCACTGAGCACGACGAACAGCATCGACACGAACGACATATGGCTCGTCTCGCTCGACGGGAAGAAAAAGAGAAAACTGACCCACATGCGGAACATGCAACATCACCCCGTGTGGGCCGATCAGGGACGGAGCATCGTCTTCCTCTCCGGCAAGGGGGACGAGGTCCACAATATCTGGATCACGGACAGGGACGGTCGTGCACCGGGCCCGCTCACCGTCAACAGCGGGTACAACTTCGAGCCGGACTGCAGTGTTGACAACGAGCTGGCTTTCTCCTCGGACAGGAGCGGCAATTACGAACTGTTCCTGATGGATTTGCAGGGGAAGAAAGTGTCGAACCTGACCGGTCACCCTGGGCTCGACACGGAGCCGAGCTGGTCGCCCGATGGGCGGGGGCTCGTGTTCGTATCCAATCGAAGCGGCACCCTACAGATCTGGAAGATCGATCGGGACGGGAGCGGAGTGAAACAGTTGACAGAAGGACCGGACCCGAGCCGGACGCCGAAATGGGGTTCTAAAACGCAGTGAGGTATGTGACGAGGCTTTTTTTTACAGTGGTGGCAGCGGTCCAGCTGATTCTTGTCACCGCATCGACCGGGGTGGGCGACCCAGAAGAGAAACAAAGTCCTTCTCTGAAAATAGTCAACGTGTCCACGGACCGATTGTCCTTTCGCCCTGCAAAGGGCGAAACGGTGGACATCATATACAGACTCACTGAGCCCGCGGTCGTCGATGTCAATATCTATGATTGTAGGAACCTGTTGATTCGACAGCTCGTGAAAGGGAAGAAACGCGGCGGCGGAGATCGGCGGGAGTTGTGGGACGGTAGGGATGAAGCGGGTCGTCCGGTTCCCCCCGAGGTCTACACCTATACGATCAAGGCCAAGAGCGAGAAGGGGAGTATCGTAAATTACGATATAACCGACCTGACGGGGGGGGAGCAGCAGTGGGGGGAGGACATCAAATACGATCCCGAGAAGAAGGAGATCGGCTATGTCCTGCCCCAGGCGGGCCGAGTGAACGTCCGGCTCGGGATTCAAGAGGGCCCTCTCCTGAGCACCCTGATCGACTGGCCGGTGAGAGAGTCCGGACTGAATTTCGAGCCCTGGGACGGGACCTGCGGCTCGGGCGTCCTCGATTTCGGTGGAAATCCGAAGCTCGATATAGCGATCTGGTCTTATACCTTGAATGGAAACAGCATCGTCGTCCTGGGGAATCAGAGGGAGAAGCGGCCGAGGTTCATCGAGGATATGCCGTGGGGTAAAACCTATCGAGAGGAGAGGCGCGCAAAACCGAGGCAGCTGTTCAATCACTGGCGGCATCCTCGAGAGGCCTGTCGGGACCCGAAGATCCATTTAAAGGCGATCGACGTCGAACACAGGGAAGACGGAATCCCGATCATCGGCGGAGAAACCTATTTTCAAATGACGATTGACCGGCATGATAAAAAGATCATGATCGATCAGAAATTTGAGGTCGTCTTCTATGTGGACGGGATTTTCGTCTATGAAGAAGAACTCGGATATACACCCTTTGCCTGGCAGTGGGACCCGGTGGGCGTGAACGCCGGCATCCATCATATTACTGTTGTGTTACGCGGTTATCAGGGGCATTTTGGCTCGACCACGAAAAAGGTGTGGGTCAGGAGGATCATGGAATGACTTTCATAAGTAGAAAAAGGATCGTCGCGCTGGTTCTGGTGGGATGTTTCGTCGTCTCCTTTATGTCGATGAGCAATCCCTTATTTGACGTGACAACAGCGATTGCCCACGATTTCGGAGGCCCGACGGGTCCCCCCCCGCCGCCTCCGCCACCCCCGCCGCCGCCCCCGCCGCCGCCACCCGGCGACGACGGCGGAGACCCTTTCCGGCTCAGCAGCGGCCAGGAGCTGATGTTCGAGACCGATTTTTCCCTGGAGGGTCTCATCCCGATCAAGATCGGCCGGTTTTACGACAGCATGGTCGCTTACGACAGCCCTCTGGGATATGGATGGTCGCCGACATTCAACGAGCGCCTGTTCCGGGCGGCCGACGGGTCGATCATCATGCGGCGAGACAATGGGATCCGGAGTGAGTTCATCGAGAGCGGCGGCGCCTATGTGACGCCCGAGAGCGAGCGGGGCGAGCTCGTCGAGAATCCGGACGGTACATTCACTTTCACGGAAACACGGGATATATCGACGGCATCCGGCTACATCCGACAGTTCGATCTTCAAGGACGTCTCGTAGAGGTCGAGGATGTGTTCGGGAACAAGCTGGTGCTCACCTATGATGCCGCCGGCAAACTTCCTCTGATCGGAAGATCCCCCTTCGCCCTCGATCCGACCGCCTCGACCGTGGTCGCCTACGATTACCATCTGACCCGGATCGATGAATTCGCCGAGGACGGAAGCGCCACCGGGCGCTGGGTCGCGTTTTCCTACGACGGGGATGGAGGAGCCCCCAAGGGAGGCGACGCAAAGCAGACCAATCTGCTAACGAATCCTGGGGCGGAGACGGGAGACATCACGGGATGGGGCGCGGATCCGTCCTTCTCGGTAAGAACCTCCAGCCCCTCACCTCTGGAGGGGAGCTACTATTTCTTCCCCGGATCCGGGGCGGCTCACGAGATATCGCAAACCATCGACCTTCTCTCCCACTTCACGGCGGAGCAGCTCGACTCGGGCGAGCTCTACGCCCACGTGGGCGGCTATCAGCGCTCTTATAATCAGTCGCCCACGGACCAGGGACAGATCCTGGTCTATTTTCAGGACGCCGCCTATTCGGACCTGGCCTCCTTCGCCGGCCCCGTAAAGGACAACACCAGCGCATGGGAGCTCGTGGAAAACGGCCGATCTCTGCCGGTGGGGACGAGGTACATCAAATATGTGTTCCAATCGACCCGGGCGAGCGGATCGGGCAACAACGATGGGTACCTGGACGCGGCCTTCGTCTACGTCCAAACGGAGAGGCTCACGGAAGGACGCCTGATACAGGCGGCCGACAGCAACGGCCGGGAGTGGAATTACGGCCACGATATCTATGGAAACCTGATATCGGTACAGAATCCCGAGGGGGAGACGACATCGTACGCGTACAGCGACAGCAACGATGTTCACAATCTCACCGAGATCCAGGGAGGCTACCAGACACGGGAGATCACGTACGACGATTCCGACAGGGTGGTGCAGCAGATCATCGGCGATGTCGAGATCAATGTCGATTACACAACACCTTTGGTCGAGACGACGATGACCGAGCTGGTGCGGGATGGCGGGGGTGCCGTCATTGATCAGAAAGTGACGACCTACGAGTTCAACTCGTCCGGCAGCCCTGTACGGATCACCTACGATGACGGGCGGGAGGTGCTGTACGAAAGGAATTCATACGGACAGGTGACCTTGCTCGGAGAATACGATACGGCCGTCCTGCAGAAAACGACCGTCTATGCCTATGACACGGATGGATTGCTCCAGAGCATTGAGGAAACCGACGCCTCGACCGGTGAGGTGATCACCCGGGGCTTTACGTACACGGAGCAGGCGCTGAGCGGGATTACCCTCGAGAGCAGCGATTATCCGGGCAAAGTCTTCGAACTGCAGTATGACTATGCCATGGACGGCGATGTTCCTCTCTATCTCGAAGTGCAGCGGGTCCTCAAGAATCCGGGCGGGCTGACACCGCAATACGATGAGACGACATATACGTACAATGACCGAGGACAGATGGTAGAGATCAGCGAGGTCAACAACCCCTTGATACCGGCAGTCACCCTGGCGTACACGGACGATTTCATCACGCGGATCACGAGCTCTGAAGGATCCGTGTTCTATGCCCGGGATGATCGCGGAAATATCACGCAGGTAACAGCCGGGGCGACAACGGTGGCCTATCAATATGATGATGTCGATCGTCTGGAAGGCGTAACCCTTCCCAGCGGGGAGATCCTCACCTATACGTGGAGCGGGCCCTATGTGACCTCCCTCACGTCTTCGGAGGGGTACTCCCTTGACTACACCTATGACAGTCTGGACAAGATGACCACGGTCCAACGGACCATCGCGCCGGACACGGTGGACATCATGCAGGTCGTCTATGACAAGGTCACCAGCATGATGACCCTGTCGGACAATCGCGGCAATATCTGGCCCCACGGCTACGATCCCCTCCTGCTGTACGTAGCCCAGGAGAGCTTGATCGCCACCGACGAGCTGCCTTCCGTGATTCCCATGAAGCAGTATGACGTGGCGCCCTATACAGAGCCCATCCACTTCGTCGTGGGTGAAATCATGGACCGGTATCAACCGATCCTAATGCTTCCCTTGCAATAGGAATGAACGGTGAAAGAAAGGTCTGTCGAGATGATGAAAAAAATGTGTATCTGTTTTGCGCTCACTGCGCTGATGACCCTGGCCGTCGCGTCTACAGGCGCGGCCCAATCCATCGTCATTGATGAGGTGATCCAGTGCCTCCTCCTCGAAGAGGCCAAGGTGCAACAAATGCAGTTCGATGTGGTCAAAGCGCCCGGAACGGCCGATGAGCTGCGGGGTACGGCCAAATGGCGCAGCGGCGGCAGCGTACAGATCGTCTATACCGAGGACGGAACAGGAACCCCTTTGACGAATCCCGTCAAAGAGGTTGCCAATGCGACGAGTATCCTGACGGTGGACGAGAGTGCCGATCGCAGCTACTGGGCCAACTCGGTGTACTTTCTATCGGGGGATCTGATCTCGATGCTTCGGGGGGTGGCGACCGATCGCCAGTTGATCTGGGTCTTTTCAAACGGCAAGACCATCATAGCCGAGGCCCCGGATGAGGTCTACACGATCCAGGCCCTCGGGGGAGGAACCGAAGTCCGGCTGACCGTCGATCTCACGATGAAGGTCGTGACCCGGATCGAGACCCATTCCTTCGGCGTCCTCAAGAGCACGGTCGACGCGAGCGGATTTGCCCTGGTTGAGAGCACGATATATCTCCCCGGCACGGTCGTCGTCGATGATGACGTGACCGACGGAGATCCGGCGGTCACCTACACCTACAGTAACTACGACGTTAATCCCGCGATCGAGGAGAGAACGTTCCGAATGCCTCAGTGAATCGTGCCGGCGGACATCACGATCCGGGTCGGCATGGACCGTAGAATTCGAATCTCTCGGACGAAGAGAGGATTGGAATACAGGGAGGAATATCCATGAGTGGACAAAGACCAATGGTTTTCACTGCGCCTGTTCTGGCAACGCCTCTGCAATTCAGTGCGAACATGGGGTTCATCGAGGGGTGCTCGGGAGGGCACAAAGGTTCCATCGGCGGCGGGTGCGATGTCTTCACACCACCCGACGATAGCTGCTCTACAGGCTTTGGCATACTCGGGGTTGTGGTCGGCGGGGTCATTGGAGGCATCTTCACAGTCGCTGTCGCTTCTTGACCGGACGACGAGTCCGATGGCTTGGTGCTCCCATGGAAGGCTTTTCGCCAAAAACGAAGTTACAGGTCCTTTGCAGCTGCTGGGATGAAGAAGAGGGTGTCGTTATCCTTCGAAAAGAGAGGGGAGAGATCTTGATTCTGAATGAAACAGCCTCCAGCTTATGGAAGGTTGTATCAAGATCCGGTGAGTGGACAGTGGGTAAGCTCATAGAGACCGTGGAGAAGGAGGAGTTGGCTCAAGAGCAAGAGGCGGGCGAAAATGTAGTGGACTTTCTGAGACAGATGAAAGAGGCAGGTCTGATTTCAACCGAAAAATTAAGCCCTTTTCGTGAGGACTTCCTTTGGTGAACCCTTCGCATCTTCATAAAATTTCTCTATAAAGTTTCTTGCCGACCAGCTCACCTTACAACCGCTACAAACCCTTTGGTCGTCGACGGCTCGGATCGAGTCGCAGTACAATCATAAAGAGGGCAACGAAGAGCAGAGATGGCCCGAATCGCACTGATTAGCTGTCCTTCCGAAGACTACATCAGCAATGTCGAAGAGGAGAGAAAGAAACGATTCCCTCATTTGGGACTCTTGTACCTGGCGACCTATCTCCAGCATTTTGACCATGAGATAAAGGTCTTTGATTTCTGGCAGCGGGGCATCGATTGGAAGGCCTTTCTGGAGGAGATGGATCGGCTCGATCCCGCGCTGATCGGATTTGAGGTGCTCACCGAGGCATACGACCTTTCGATCGAGCTGACCCGGCGCCTGAAGGCCCGTTATCCCGAATCGCTCTCCGTGTGGGGCGGGTCGTTTCCGACCTTCACGTACGAGGAGCTCTTACAGAATCGATCCATCGATTTCATCGTCCGCTTCGAAGGGGAACGGGTTCTGCACAAGTTGGTGAACCACGTCGTTCAACCGGCTTCACAGCCGCTGGAAGAAGTGAAAGGGCTCGTCTATCGAAGAGACGGAGCCGTGATCGCGAATCCCAGAGAAGACCCGATCTCCGATTTCGACTCCCTCCCATTTCCGGACCGGAGCCTCCTCTCGCTTGACGAGTATGAGTTTCCCTATACGATCAGCAGCACGAGAGGGTGTCCTTCCGGGTGCACCTTCTGCTGTGCTCGAGCCTTCTGGCCGGGGAAGGTCCGATACCGGAGCGCGGAGAGCATCTTCCGTGAGGTTAAGACTCTTTACGAAACCTATGGATCCTTCGAATTCGTGGTGGTGGACGACACATTCACGGCGGTCCCCGAAAGAACGATGGACTTTTGCAGAAGAATTCAGGAAGCTGGAATCCGGGTCGTGTGGTCCTGTGAATCCAAGGCGGATGTCGTGAATCGGGAGCTTCTGGAGGCGGTCTACAAGGCGGGATGCCGCGAGATCCAGTTCGGGATCGAAAGCGGCTGTCCCGATATCTTGCGGCGCCTTCGAAAGGGGGTCACCGTCGAGCAGATTCGCAACGCATTTCACCTGGCGCATGATATCGGGTTTTACTGCATCGGCTCTTTCATCATCGGGCACCCATGGGATACGATGGACACCATGAAGCGCACCTTGGATTTTGTTCTCGACCTGAGAAGTCGGTATCATGTGGCCATGTACGTCTCGACCAATACCCCCTTTCCCGGCTGTTACCAGTACGAGCACGCCGAGGAGCTCGGGCTCACGATCCATGCAAAGAGCTGGAGCGAATTCCGTCTGAACAACCCGATCCTGTCGGGGCCCCAGTTCACCCTCGATGAGCTGAGAAGGATCTTCTTCTATAGCCAGGAAGTGCTCATGACGTGAAAAAGGCTCCCCGGTGCGGTCGCTATAGCACAGGAACGAGAGATGTCGGAGAACAAGGACGAGAGTGTCGTGAATGGCGACAAGGCCTATATTGCCTTGCAGGATTATGAACGTCTCGAAAAGGACGGACTCTATCTCCTCATCAGCCGTCTGGATTCCTCCTGGGTCCGGACGAACGCAATGGGGCTTAAGCTCCTGGAGCTGTTGAGATCGCCGAGGCGTTTTGAAGAGGTATGTGATATCCTTTCGCGAGAATACAGCATCCCAGCCCACTTGATTCGAGAGGCCATTGAACCCTTTTTCAAGGGCGCCCTGGAGATCGGGTTCGTCAGGGAGGTGGGGGAGTCGGGTGAGGAGGCGTTGTTTTTGCCTCTTTCCCGGACCGACGACTGGCTGGAGAACCTCCCCATCATGACGATCTGGCTCCATGTCACCAACGCATGCAATCTGAAATGCGGCTACTGCAGCCTGGAGTCGGATCCGAAGGCCGACCGCGCCCGCGACCTGACCGTGGAGGAGATCGCCGGGCTTTACGACCGGCTACCGGCCGGACCTCGATACAAGACGGTCATATCCGGTGGGGAGCCCTTTGTGAGAAAAGACATCCTGGAGATCCTGAAGGCTTCTAAAGAGCATGGGCTCACCTACTTGACGACCAACGGGATCGTCCCCGAAAGAGGAGTCCTCGAGGAATCCCTCGACTATCTCGATGAGATTCAGGTCTCCGTGGATGGCCCTGATGCATCGGTTCATGACCTCCTTCGGGGCAAAGGGAGTTTCGATAAGACGCTGTCCACACTGAATGTTATAAAGGAATCCGGCTTCAAGGATTTCTGGATCGCCACGACGGCGACCCGGCACAATGTGGATCACCTCAAAGAGATGGTTCGCTTTGCCTACTCCCTCGAAGCAAAGGGGCTTTACATAGGACGGCTCATGCCGTGCGGGCGAGGCCGAGAGTTCGAAGCCATGGCTCCGAGCGACGAAGAGATCGACGAGGCGCTCGAAAAGGTCTGGTTCGCCTACGCCATGCTGATGGATTTTCACAAGAACAGGAAGGGCTTCGATTTCGCCTTGACCGTGGCAAGGGACAAGATTACCCGGACCGTCTTCGGACAGAAGTTTCACACGTGCGGTCTCGGGGGATGCGGCGTCATCAGCGTCGCCCACAGCGGCAATGTCTATCCCTGTTCGCTCCTCCATGTAGAGGAGCTGAAGCTCGGCAATGTGCGGGAAGAGCCCTTTCATGCCATTCTGGAGAGGAGCCGACTGACGTACCGGCAGCGTACGGTCGACGCCTCGCCGCAATGCATGGACTGTTCCGTGAGGTACATGTGCGGGGGGGGGTGCCCGGCCCTGGCCTACCATCTCCACGGAGATATGGAGAGACAGAATACCGAGTGCGAAAGAAATTATAATAATATCATCCAGTGGTGCTGGAAGGTGACTCCCAAATTCTTCCGTCCTTCCTATGTCAGGGACGACGTCTTTTCGCCCGGCCCGAAAGGGGAGGGGGGCGAGGGCGACGGCGGGGATCCTCGAAACAACGCCCCGGACACTGCGCGATCGAGGGAATAATGGCGAGCTCTCCGGGTCTGCTGAGGCGCTTTCTCCATTATGTCGCCCCCCATCGACTGCAGGTCGCGGCCTGCTTCGCCCTGATCCTGCTCACCTCCCTGGCCTCCCTGTCGATCCCGATTTTTTCCATGCTGGTCATCGACAGGGTCCTTGTGCCCAAGGACCCTCAGCTGCTCAATATACTGGGGATCGGTGTTCTCTCCGTGGTTTTGGTCAATGGGTGTGCCGGCTTCCTGCAAACCTTGATCTTCGTCGCCTTCAAGTATCGAATCCTGCGCACCATTCGAATGCAGCTGTTCCGGAAAGTGCAAACCCTGGACATCAGCTTTTTCATCGGACATCAAATGGGGTACATCCTATCGCGGATCCACAGCGATGCGGGACGAATCGCCACGCTTCTGTCGAACCTCCTCTTCCGGTTCAACGTGAATGTCCTGCTCCTGATTCTGGGACTCGCGATCATGTTCTACTTCCACGCCCTCCTCACGCTGATCGTCATCGCTATCATCCCCATTTATTTCTGGACCCTCACGGCGATGGCTCGAAAATTGAGGAGGCTCAATCTGCGGATGATGGAAGATCACGGCCTCTTCCAGGGGAAGCTTCAGGAGAGTGTGGGCGGCATCCGACTGGTCCGGGTCCTCGGAATCGAAGAGTCCGAAGAAAAAAAGATCCATCACTACCTCGATCGCTTCTTCTCGACCTTCAAATCGCTGGAGATCTGGTCCTCTTTTGGAAATCTGATCAAAATGGTCTTCTCCTCATCGGTCGTTGCCGTCATACTCTGGTACGGCGGCCATCAGGTGATCGCGGGACGGCTGTCGATAGGAGAGCTGGCCGCGTGCAGCAGCCTGGTGGGATTCGTCTTCAATCCTCTGGAAGTGCTCTATGACGTGATACTCAATCTACAGGAATCGAACGCGGCTCTTGCACGGATCTTCGAGATTCTCGACATGCAACCCACTGTGAAAGAGTGTGAAAGGCCGATCCGCAAAGATAAAGTACAGGGGAACATCGAATTTCGAAACGTCCGGTTTCAATACGACGACAGCGCCTTTGCCCTCACCGACATCACCTTCTCCGTTCGCAAAGGGGAGAGGCTGGGCCTCGTGGGGCGCACCGGTGCCGGCAAGACGACGATCGTGAGTCTTCTCCTTCGCTACTATGATCCACTGGGGGGGGAGATCACCATCGACGACATCCCCCTTCAGGAATACGCCTTCAAGAGCCTTCGAGGGAACATCGACGTAGCTCTCCAGGATCTTTTCTTATTCGAGGGCACCATTTCCGAGGCGATCGCCTTGGGGAACGAGGGCGCCTCCGAGGAGGCGATCGAGCGGGCGGCCCGCATGGCTCAGCTTCACGACCGGATCGTCTCTCTGCCGAAGGGCTACGATACGCTGATCGGCGAAGGGGGCGTCAAGCTCTCCGCCGGTGAGAAGCAGCGACTTTCCATTGCGAGGGCCATTCTGAAGGACGCCCCTGTCCTGATTCTGGACGAGGCCACCTCGGCGATCGATTCGGCTTCGGAGAAGGAGATCGAACGGGCGCTGACCAACCTCCTGGCGAACAAGACGACCCTGGTGATCACCCACAGGTTCTCCACGCTGCTCAATACGGACAGAGTGCTCTTTTTGGATGCCGGCAGGATCGTCGACTCCGGAGCACCGCAGGAGCTGCTGGATCGGAATCCGGACTTCCGGCGGCTCTTCCAGGATCAGATCGACTGCTCCTCGTCCCGAGGACCGAGCCCCGAGGGCGAGAGACCGGTCAGGCACCATGATTGATTGCATTGAGAGTATTCGATTAAAGGGTGTCACGAAGAGCTATCGTTCCAAAGGGCAGATCACCAAGGCCATCGATGGACTGGACTGGTCCTGCTCCCGCGGTGAATTCTGCGGGATCGAGGGGTCCTCGGGCGCGGGGAAGAGCACTCTCCTCGCTCTAATCGGCTGTCTCGACCGCGTGGACAGCGGTCACCTCTTCTTCAACGACATCGATGTCTCGGGGTGGAGCTACCGCCAGCTGAGCACGCTTCGAAAAAAGAGGATCGGACACCTCTACGAGAAGAATAACCTGATCTCCGCCCTGACGATCGTAGAAAACCTGGCCCTGGTCGTGAGACTCACCCGGAAGCTTTCCGTGCGGGAGGCGACAGAGGTGGGGGGCGCCATGTTGCGATCTCTGGGATTGGGTGGATTGGCCTCTCGAAAGCCCCGTCAGCTCTCTGCCGGCGAGCTCAAGCGAGCGAGCCTCGGACGGGCCCTCATGATGGACCCTGAGCTCCTCCTGCTGGATGAGCCCACGGCGAATCTCGATGCACAGAATGCGGAATGGCTCGTGACGGTCATCGGGGCCTTTCACAAAAAGAGACAGGGAATCACTCTCGTCATCACCCACGATCCCCGCTTCCGGGAGCTGACGGACCGGCGTCTTCAAGTCCAGGCGGGCCTGGGAATCCCCGCGGAGTGAATGATGGTCCAATTCTGGGATCTTGTGCCCAAGTTCATTCTGGAGCGAAAGGGGAACATCTTCCGGATCGTCGTGTCCATCACCGTTCCGATCTTTCTCTGCCTGATCTTGTACGCGCTGCTGGTCCGGCACGTATTGATCAAGCCGGGTGTGCCGAACATGACCGTCATGGGGAAGAGCAACAACGACGAGGTGATTCTCTACAAACCGATCCCGGCTGGTTTGACGAGCGCCATGGACAGGCGGTTCGAGGAGGCCGTTATTGCGGTCCCCTTCGTCTACCGAAATATCATGACCTTTCCGACCCCGGACTTGAGGATTCGATGCTGGTTTCAGATCCTCTACATGGATCTCGATCGAATGAGAGAACAATTGCCGGCATTGGGAGCGGGGCGCTATCCGGACGGGAGCAGCCGGGAAGCGGTGGTCGGATATCAGGCGGCACAGCAGTGGCAGCTCTCCGTGGGAGACACCTTCGTGTACGATCCGGTCCGTCAATTCTTCGACTATATCGACCCGAAAGAGGATCATCCATCGAGCTATCGCGTCGCCGGCGTCATGGACCGGGATGTTCGGTTCGACTTTTTGAGTGGAAGCATAATGCTTCCGTATCCACAGGAGGACGAGCCGGGCCAAGCGCTCCTTCGCAACAATGGATTGTTCCTGTACCCGGCGCAGGGGGCTGGGAACTTCCCCTTGGAGGCGATCCGGGACCTCGTTTACGGCAGCCACCTAGTCCCCCTCTTCACGAGGCGGCAATGGACCGACTTCTCTGCAATTCACATCCTGGTCGTCATGGTTCTCGGAATCGTTGTATTGAATCTCCTGAGCGCCGGCTCAGCTTACATCGATCAGAACTCGAAGAACATCGGACTCTTGCAGGCTTTCGGGATGGAGAATGGGCAGATCGGCTCGGTCTTCGTCACGGGGCTGGCCGCTATCGAGC
Source organism: uncultured Thermodesulfobacteriota bacterium (assembly GCA_964522545.1). Classification (GTDB taxonomy): domain Bacteria; phylum Desulfobacterota; class DSWW01; order CAZFWM01; family CAZFWM01; genus CAZFWM01. Next base: position 11,392 of record CAZFWM010000061.1, on the reverse strand, counting down.
TCTTGAGCTTTCTCTTGGGTCTCGGCCTCGCCTTCGGGTCCACCCTCTTTCTCAACCGGTCATATAGCAAGCCCTTTGATGTTGTCTTTGATTATTACCGAATCCCCTTGGACGGCTATCTCCTCGTAGGCGCACTCCTGGCGCTGCTGACGCTCGGGAGCACGGCCTATATGTTGCTGAGGATCAACCGATTATCGCCCGCGACCATCCTGATTCACTCGGATTGACCATGGAGCCCGCCCGGAAACGAGAGGTCCTTCGCAGAGCCGCCTACGGAATCTGTTTCACCTTCGGGATGGGAGCGCCGCTCCCCTACAACCTCTCGTGGTTCATCTGCTTCTGGGCCCTGAGCCACCTTGTGTTCGAGCGGAGCCTGTATCCGGAAGAGGTCGACTCCCGGCCGGGCTGGCCTCTGCTGGCCGGGCTCTTTCTCCTGCCGATCGGGATCTTCCATCTTCATGAGACCTTTCCGCTGGAGTTCAACACGGTATTCGAGGTCGACACGCCTGCTGGAACCGAAGAGCTGTTCCCCGGCGTCTTCTACGGTGCTCTCTATTTCGTCTCCATCGCCGGAGCTCTTTTTCTGAGAGCAAGGGGAGTGAAGTTTGCGCGGCTGGAAGGCCGTCATCTCTTGCTCATGGCCCTCACGGTCATCCCCTTCCTGGTAACGAATATACGGCAGCTGTCGTACCACCACCATTATTTCGAATCCCTTTCCTGCGACACTCTGCTGGTCTCGGGGGTAAAGCCTTTCTACTTCAACGGGCTGTGGGAGGAGTTTTACTACCGGGGGCTCCTTCTCTCCCTCTTGATCGCCCGGGTGCGGGTCTGGCCGGCCATTGTGATCTCGGCCCTCATGTTCACTCTCGGCCATTACGATTTGCTCAAGGGGGCCGGAGGCATGGAGATCTCCCTTCTCGCCGAGCGGCTCTTCGGCGTGCTCGGACTGGGGATCGTCACCGCCTATGTGTGCTGGCGATCGGGGAGCGTCTGGCCCGGAGTCCTCTTCCACTGCTTGAGCTCCGGATCGGCCTATTTGACGACTTATCTGGTGAGGTGCGTTCATTGAATTCCAAGAAGTCTCGGATCATCTTGAGGACGAAAAACAACGGGACCTTCACCGGTGTGGTGAAACCGATGGAGACGGCAGGCTTTGAAGCGGGCGTCGGCATCGTTTTGGATGAGCAGACGGGAATCCTCCTCTGGTGTCCCGAGGGAGAGATCGAGGAGGTCATTCCCCTGCCGGCCCAACGCGACCAGGAAGACGACCTGCGACCCAGAGGGGGGAACCGGGATGGATAGAGAGAAAATCCCTCGAAAAGAGACCTTCATATGGCGAAAGCTCCCCGGCGGCGCCATCGAGGTGGAAGGGTGCGCAACCCATTTTCTCAATCCCATGGGAGCCCAGATCTGGGAGCTCATCGACGAGAGGAACCGGGTCGCCGACATCCTCGAGATCTTCCTCGAGAAGAATCGATCCTCCGGCCTAAACGAGGAAGAGCTGACTCAGTGGCTCCGGGAGTTCCTCAGCGAGCTCGAAGGGAACGGCCTGATCTCGTATGATACCGAGGTCTGGGAGGAGTCGATCTAAGACGGCAAAGCCGTAGCCAAATTAGCTTGACACGGTAAAACAAATCCGAAATTGAGTCCTAAGTCGACAGTCAATAGTTCAGAGTCGAGAGATGCCGGCTTCTAACTCTTGACTCTCGACTGTCGACTCACAGAGCACGTGACATTGAGCACACATCTACGCAAGCCGCGAAAGAGTATGAATGAAAGGCTAGCATGGCCGAGGACCTTGGGCATATCCTCCTGATTCAGCCGAGGAGCAAAAAGTTCTATTCCCGATCCTTTGAGACGGGCGAGATGAACTCTCACCCTCCTGTCGGCCTGCTCTCACTCGCAGGCGTGCTCAAGTGGCACGGCTATCGCGTACGGGTTCTGGATCTGCTCGTGGAGAAGGTCACAAAGGACCGGTTCCGTCGGATCCTGCATGAATTTCGACCCGGCGTCGTCGGGATCACCGTCCTCACCGAGACCTGCCGGGCGGCCGAGACGATCGCCTCTGAAGTAAAAAAAGAAATCCATGATTGCCGGATCGTCTTCGGGGGCGTTTTTCCAAGTTTTGAATATGAATCCCTTCTACGAAACGAGGCGGTCGACTTCGTAATCCGGTTCGAGGGGGAAGGGAGCTTTCTGGAATTGCTCGAGTATCTTCGCCGGCCCGACCTCGTTCCCCTCGAAGGCGTTCCAGGCCTGGCCTACCGGAAGAACGGAGCGGCCTGCGAGAACCTCGTGCGTCGTCCGCCGAGGCGGCTCGATGCTCAGCCTTTCATGGACAGGGAGGTCATTCCCCTTTCGTCGTATACCCACAAAGGGACGATCAATGCAGGTCGGGGCTGTGGATATCACTGCATCTTCTGTTCTTCCGCTCAGATGTTCGGATCGGCCCCACGGATTCGAAGTGCGGAAAATCTGTTCGCCGAGGTGTACGATCTTTACCGGAATGCCGGCCTGAGAGATTTCTATTTTGTCGATCAGTCCTTTACGTCCTCCAGGGAGCGCACACGCAGTTTCTGTCGTTATGTGGTCGAAGCCGGCATGGAGATCCGGTGGCGATGCCTCTCCCATGTCAATACGATCAGTCGGGACCTCCTCGAGTCGATGAAGGCGGCGGGGTGCCGAGAGATCGAGTACGGGATCGAGAGCGGAGATCCTGCGGTCCTGGAGACCCTGGGGAAGGGAATCACCCTGGAGAAGGCCGTCGAGGTCATCAAGCTCTCACGGGCCGTGGGGATAGAGGTCGTCTGTTTTTTCATGGTAGGACATCCTGCCGATACCCTCGATTCGATGAAGAGGACCATCGAGTTTGCCCGGCTCCTGAAAGACCGATATGAAGTCGAGATCATCGCCCGCATGAACACCCCCTTTCCCGGCACCTATCAATACGAGCACGCGGATGAATTGGGTATGACGATCCACGCAAGGGATTGGGACGACTATTCATACACGGAAGCCATCGTGTCGACCGGCGCCTTCACGAAGGATCAGTTGAGAGCCGTCTATTTCGACTTCATGAAAAGGATCGAAGAGGGGGAACCGTCCGTGACGCCGGCGCGGGAACGGAGGCTGTAAATGCCCGTACAATCGAAGTTGGCACTCCATGGTGGTGATCCCGTGCGTACCAGGCCCTTCGAGGCATGGCCCCCCCGCGATGAGCCCACCGAGAAGGCCCTCGTCGAGGTCTATCGGAGCGGGCGCTGGGGCTCAGGAGACGAGGTCCAAAGGTTCGAGAGAGACTTTGCGTCTTTTGTGGGAGCTCGATACGGCGTCGCCGTCTCAAGCGGCACCGCGGCCCTGGAGATCGCGTTGCGCGCAATCGGCGTCGATTCGGGCTCCGAGGTGATCGTGCCCGCTTACACCTTCTTTTCCACGGCGAGCGCGGTTCTCCGGGCGAACGCGATCCCGGTCTTCGTGGATATCGACCCCCTGACCTACACCATGGACCCGGGGGAGGTGGAAGCGAAGATCACGGACAAGACCCGGGCGATCATCCCGGTTCACCTCTTCGGCTACCCGATGGACATCGAAGCCCTCCGCTCGGTGTCCGCTTCCAGGGGGATCAGGATCGTCGAGGATTGTGCACACGCTCTCGGCGCCGCGCGGGGGGGGCGCATGGCAGGCGCCTTCGGCGATATGAGCATCTTCAGCTTCATGAGCTCGAAGCTGATGACCGCCGGCGAGGGGGGGATCATCCTGACCTCGAGCAAGGAGCTTGCCGTGCGGTCCCAATCGCTGCGGGATTGCGGTCGCCTGCCGGGGAAGAGCCTCTACGAGCACCATCTCCTTGGGTCGAACAATCGGCTGACCGAATTCCAGGCTGCGATTTTGAACCGACAGCTGGATCGAGCTCCCGAACGTCAGGCGAAACGGGCATCCCTTGCAAAAGAGCTCTGCCGTCGGCTGGACCGGATCGAGGGTCTCCGGGTCGGGCAGCCCAGAGAGGAAGAGGTCGATCATGCCTGGTTGTGCGTAGCGGTCGCGTACGACCGTGACGCCTTTCACGGCGTTCCCCTGGAGCTGTTCTGTATGGCCCTGCAGAAGGAAGGGATTCCCTGTGAGCCCGGCTACGATCGTCCGGTCTACAGGAATCCTATCTTTCTGAAGAGAACATTCGATCGAAACCAGTGCCCTGTGGGATGCCCTTTCTACGGGCGGGATTTGCATTTCCACTCGATCGCGTGTCCCATCGCCGAGAGGCTCTGCGAGGGGCTCTTCCTGATCCCCCATCATCTCCTGTACGAGGAGGACGAGGTGGCCGACGACATCGTATCCGCGATCTGCAAGGTCAAAGAAAATGCCCTCGATCTCATCTTCGAGACCGAATTCGCGCGCCCAAAGCCGGACTCTCTTTAAAAGACAGGGGCGATACGTGAGAAGCCGTCATGGCAACTGATCAAGATGCATTCCTCCGCTGGTGCGCCGCCTGTGGGCAGAAGTGCTGCCGGATCTTCGGCACTTATGTGTCGGATCGAGAGCTCGAGGAGATCTCGACGACCTGCGGTGCGAGGGATGTGGTCGTTACGCTCCCGAGTCACGGACAGTCCCTGCACGTCCTCAAGAACGAGGAGGGCCGGTGCGTCTTCTTGACACACCGGGGGGCCTGTTCACTCCAGCATCGAAAGCCTCTGATCTGCAGCCTCTATCCCCTCAAGTACTTTTGGGACGGGGAGCGGATACGCTGGTATGTGACTCTCTTCTGTCCGGCGGCCGAGGCGTTCGCCCGGCAATGGCTCGTTCCGACTTACAAGCGGGGGCGCCGGGAGGGCCTGTCCCGATCGCCCGGCAGGATCCAGAAGCTCACAAGTCTCGGACTTCTCGTGGAGATCGATGACGAGTCCCTCGAGAAGGACATGGAATCCGTCATTCGGTCATGTAGTGAAGGGCTAAAGAGAGACGTGTCTGTTCAGGGGGACAACGGACCCTATCATCATGCGGATCTGGGGGTGACGATCCGACTGGGCGCGGGAGAGCAGCTCTGGATCGACATCGAACATCGAACGTATCTGCAGGCCCGGATGATTCTCCGGAGATCCATGATCCCCCTGAATCTTATGGCCACGGAGCTGACTGGAGCGACCGACGTCGAGAGCTTTGCCGCCGAGGGTATTGATTGGGGTGAGAGGTTTCACTCCGGCTTTGAGGTCGCCTCAAGAGAGCGAAGCAGGTCGGAAGGTTCCCACGCATATAGGTTCGAGTACAAGTATGAGCAGAAAGGAAAGTCCTTCAGTGGGATTCGTTGGTTCTCGACGAAGGACAAGACGCTGTTGAGTTTTGGGTGCGAGGCGCGTGAGGATGAAAACTGGAACGATGTAAAAAGAGATTTTGATGAAATTGTCGGAGATACGACCCTTCACCGATCCTAGAGAACGCGGCCGGGGCCCGATATGGGGGATCTGTCTTTATTTGATCGTCTTCATCGCGGTCTACACGATCGGATTGGAACTGCAGAAAAGGAATTTCCTCCCTGGGCTCCTCTTTACGGAGCTTGTTTTCATCGCCGGTCCGTCCTATTTCGTTATGAAGCGCTGCGGAATAGACATCAAGCCCTTTTTCAGCCTTCAGGATGTCAATCTGCGGATCCTGACAAAAACGTTCAATCTGAGCCTGCTGGGGGTTGTCGGCATCCTCCTCATCGCCTCGATCAATAACTATTTTTTCGACCTGGCACCGGTGCGCCTCGATGTAGAGCATCCCGCACTCTTCCTCTTGATATCATGCACTGTGATCCCGTTCTGTGAAGAGCTCATGTTTCGGGGCGGAATTCAGTCCCTGTTCATGGGCTTCGGGTTGAAGCGGGCCATCGTCTACACGGCGCTGCTCTTCGCGGTCTTTCACGGCGACGTCGTTCGGTTTCAGACGGCGTTCATCATCGGGGCGGTCTGCGGATATCTGGTAGGAGAGACGAAGTCCCTCTTCCCGGCCATTCAGGCTCACGGGCTCATCAACTTGAGCATGCTGCTGATCTGGAAAGGCGTGCAGTAACCTGATTGCAGAAAATCCAATTGGCCCCGAAGGGGTCAGGTCATGTAGCCTGGGGTGTCAACCCCAGGAGCAATTGAGCTCATTAGCTCGCCCGAAGGGCGATAATTCAATTGCAATTGAAGCACGAATCAGCGATCACTCAATAATCAAACCCCTCATCCTTTTCTCTGGCGCTTCATGATGAGCACGACTTCGCGAGTGCTCCCGTACCCTTCGTTCGTGCCGAAGGCGTTGACCAATTCCCATCCCTCCGTCCCCAATCCGTTGAGAAGTCTGTCGAGTTCGTTTTCTTCGAACTTCCCCCCGAAGATCCCTTTGGTCTTGTGCTTTAATGTCTTGTACTCCCACTGCATTGGTTTCGCTCCTTGTCTTTGCATTCAGGTCGGATCGAGAGCTCGAAAAAAACTACCAAAGTCTCTGGATGCGTCTCTTGATCCTTTGAACAAGTGAATTGAGTGTCATAAGTATCCGCTGAATGATATCGGAGAAGGACCCTCGTGCCAATTGCCTGAGATAATAGACCCCCTTTCCGCCGGGGCCCCGCGCTTCGAGCCTGTCGATCCTGTTGGTTACATTTTGCATGAAGATGTATCGATCCACGGCATCTCTGGCCCCGGGCGTCTCGAGACGAAAGCTCATCGGGATGGCTCTTACCAGATCCTCGACCTCCGGGAGAATGCCTGCCACCTTGGAATCCCAGTACTCTACTGTTATCGAATGATCGGAAGGATTCTCGTAACACGCCGATGACGGTCTGAGCCCGAACATCCTCGGCGAGACGTAAAGAGTGCGAGGGTATTTCTTCAAAAGGTCGTACAATCGACCACAGGTCGTGCGGAAATCGAGATTCGATTCTCCGGGAAAGCCGATGATGACCCCCGCGACGACGAGAATGCCTTCCGAGCAGAAGGCCTCTATGGTGTCCAGGATCGACTCTCCGGTCGTCCCTCGTCTGCCCATTCGAGTCAGCTGCTCATCGGATAAGGACTCAGCGCCGATGTAGGCCACATTCAATCCGGATTTCTTCAAAGTGGAGAGCAAGTCACCTGAAACCGGAGGTTTGAAGAAACCGCTCCAGTGATAACCGCATTTGCGCTGTATCAATTCTTGTGCGATCCGCTTGAGCCATTTCGGATTTTGATTGATCGTACTGTCCGAAAAAGAAAAATTGACGGCCTTGTATTCAGCGCCCAGCCGCTCCATCGAATCGACCACCCGTACCGGGTCCTTGGTCCTGTATGGAGACAGCCTGCCATAGCTGCAGAATTTGCACATGGAGGCACACCCTCGGCTTCCCTCCAGAGGAAGTGACCCCCGGGGATACGAGGGAAGATGGAATTCCGAAAAATCCGGATCAGGCAGGGAATCTAGATCCGGCACCCTCTTCAACGGTTTGTCGACAAAAGTGCCCCGACCTTCCTCCCACGTGATTGTCCCCTCCAACGAAGGATCGTTCTTTTGTGCATAGGCCTCCAATGCCGCGAGGAGCGTCTCTTCTCCATCGCCGGCAACGACGAGATTCGCGATCCCGAGCTTCAGCATCAACCGGGCGGTGTGCATGCTTAGCGTGACCTGCGGTCCTCCATAGATTAATTTTATGCGAGGCTGTTGTCGTCGCAGCATCAGAGAGAGCAGCACCGTGTAGAAAAGATTCGATGAGACCGTTGTGAAGCCGACGGTTCCATGTTCTGCCATTTCAGGCGCGTAGGGACTCAGAGTTTTGAACGCCCTCTCGATCCCATCCTTCAATTGAAAATAGTTCAACGATCGGATCTCGATATAGTCTAAAAGGGCCTGGTCCAGCCCGTGGAGCAGGGGCCTGTTCTCTCTATAGTTTTTTACGATGAAGAGGATCAGCGGCAGATCCTGGATTTCCGAGACATAGGCCGTGTCCCGGTAAATATAATTGGACCCGATGTCCCCGTCGTCGGTCAGTACCGGTGCGTCCTTCAGGATCGATCGGAAATCGGTGCAGGTTACGCCCAGCCCCTCCCGTTTGAGATAGGCGCTCAGAGATGCGATCCCTAAGTGCGGAAGGATTGAACCCCCTCCCGCAAATGAAGGCATCATCACGAGATGTATGGCAGGCTTCGTGGATCGGGATTGTGTAGAGGACATGATCGAAGACGTTAACAAAAATAATAAAGATAAACAAGAAAAAGAAATTACCCGATTTTTTCTATTGAAGTATTTCTGAAATTTTGGTATAAATAGAGGGTCCATTCTCTAATGCAAGGTGGCCTGAAAACCATGAGAGGTGCGTCATGAAAAAATTGGTCTGCTTACTGGCTCTGGGCGTATGGATGAGCGCTTATGGAATCTGCCTGGCTGAAACGACGGGAATGCATTTTCAGGAGGGACAGAGCCTTCTGAAGGAGAGGAAGTACGACAAGGCCGTCGAGGCCTTTAACAGGGCGCTGGTCGACAGCCCCGACTCCGGCGAGATATACGTGGAGCTCGGTTTCGCGTATCGCCTCATTAACGACTATGAAAAGGCAAAGGAAGCGTACTCCAAGGCGATCGAGCTGGACCCGAAAGACGCGGGCGCTCATCTGCGTCTCGGCGAAGTGTATCAACTATCGGGCATGCAGGACCGGGCCGAGATAGAGTTCGGCATCTATCGGCGGCTAACATCCGACACCCTCCGGGAGGGCAGGGAGTATTACAGAGCAAAGAAATATGAACAGGCCATCCAGGCTTTTCACAACGAGCTAGCCTTGAATCCCGATTCCAGCGAGGTCTACAGGGAGCTCGGCTTCACGTACCGCCTCATGAAAGATTACGAGAAGGCGAGGGCGGCGTACATAAAAGCGATCGAGCTCGACCCGAAGGATGCGGACGCCCATCTCCGTCTCGGCGAAGTCTACAAGATGATCAATATGGAGGAGCAGGCCGAGAAGGAGTTCGGTATTCATCGCAAGCTCACCTCGAGTCCGTAAGAACCACGTGGGCGAACCAGCCTGCCGCTGTCGCTAAAATAACTACCTGTACACCCCCTTCGCAGGATTTCGTCTTGCCATCGATCCCGGTCGGTTTCCACCGATGACCGTCACATCTGGACTGTAGATATCAAGATAAAAGGTTGAACATTTTTAAAAGTGCAGATATTAGCTTTTCAGCTTCCGGTATCCACCCATTCCAGCTTGTATGCCAATGATCCTTCTGTCGTAAACAAGCCGGAGTAGATCCCTACCCATCCCAGGCTCGGTAAGGGGAAAGAGATCGGCACTTCCATAGGTGGAAGAACGGCAGGAAGTGGAACGGTCCAAAGCGGTATGACCTGAACCGAAGGTGCGATCAAGATCAGATAATTCGCCCATGTGGCCGGCTCGAGGAGCCCGAGGGTAAATTGCAGGCTAAGAGTACCTTCCCCATAGGATGCATCCAGTACGAAAGCCCAATATTCCCCCGTGTACTCGTCGGCCCCCATGTCGAACCCGGCTCCGAATGGACGTACATCCCCATCCATGTCGGCGTAGCCCCCGGCATCCGTGCCGGTATCTATGCATGGCGATCCGGGGTTGAGATGGAAGTCCCCTCCTCCGAGGAGAAGAGGATCTGCATCGATATTTCCCTCGCCGGACCATCCTCCCTGCACATCGGAGTAGGTGACCACAGGGGATCCAACGATTTGAGAGCCTGAAAAAGCAGCAGAGTTCTCCCAGAAAATACAGTTCGTTATCGTTGCATCTCCAGCCCATTCATATAGTCCGCCACCGAGAAAATGACTATATTCGGAAACGGCTGTATTCCCCCATATCGTGCAATGGGTAATCACCGGATAGTCGCCGCAATAGATCCCGCCGCCACCGCTGTAGCCTGGTCCATCGGCCCAAGCCTGGTTCCCCGCTATTATGCAGTTTGAGATCGTCGGAGAGCCGGAGCAGTGGATTCCACCGCCCTTGCCCCCTATTATGGTGAGGGCAGCCGAGTTATCCGAAATCGTGCAGTCGGTAATCGTCGGGGATGGCCCCTCGCTGTAGATTCCGCCTCCAAAAGCGGCACCATTCCCCGAAATCGTGCAGCTCCTGATGGTCGGAGAGGATGTGCCGCTGATATAGATCCCGCCGCCAGAACAACACTTTAAATGACCAGGCACATAACAATAGTCACAGTTTCCACTCCCGTTCGTTATCGTGAATCCATCGAGGATCGCCTCACTGGGTCCACTCGTTTCGAAAGTTACGACAGATCCGTTCCAGTCATCCATACTCCCATCAAGGACGGTCGCATCCGGCCCCGATATACTCTGCAGGGCGATCACCTTATCGATGACGATATTCTCCAGATAGGTTCCCGATTCCACAGTGACCAGGACGCCATCGATGGCATTTTGGATTCCTTGCTGAATCGTCGGGTAATCCCCCGGGATATTGATCACGATTCCGCAAGCCGGATCGGTGTCGACCATGCCGTCGCAGTCATTGTCCATGCCGTCGTCGCAATTGCCGAATGCAGAGCCCTCGATCAATCCGGGATGGAGTGCCTGGGTCGTATCATCGCAGTCCCCTTCACAGGCCATCCATCCATCCCCGTCTCCATCCGCCTCGTCCGCGGGCAAGATCCCATCGCAATCGTTATCCTTTCCATCGCAGATCTCCAGGACACCCGGATAGGTCTCCGGATCCGAATCATCACAGTCGTCCCCCATGCAGCCCGGATCCGCATCGAAGAACCCATCGTGGTCGAAATCCCTGTCATGGGGATCGCCGCTGCAGTCCCAGTCGATATCATCGCAGATCTCTACCCCGCCCGGGTTGATTGCGGGATCGGCGTCGTCGCAATCCGCACACAGGATCCATCCATCCTCATCCGCGTCTTCCAATTCGTCGGCGAGAATGATCCCGTCACAGTCCGTGTCCCTGCCGTCGCAGAGCTCTACAGCGCCGGCGTATGCTTCCGGCCTTGTATCGTCGCAATCATCCCCTCCGCAAGCCACGGATTCATGGCCATCCCCGTCATGATCCCCGCACCAGCCACAGGCCCCAGGTCCACCGAATGCACCCATGTCGGTGAGTGCCGAACCCAATGAAGGCGGAAAACATGAGTCATTGTAAGAGGGATCAGGATCTCCGGCATCGATACAAGGCGATCCTGCGGAAAGACGATAATCTCCTCCTCCGAGGAACAGGGGATCTGAATCGATGTTTCCTTCCAGCCAAACCAAAGTACAATCCGGCTCAGCACAATCCGGATCAAAGGCGACTTCCGTCTCTCCACCGAGAATGTCGCTGTACCCTATCTTGAGGGTTATCTCTCCAGTTCCAGAGCTTGATCTCTCAAGGCATGCTTCAGGCCCTATGGGTGCAGAATTACCCCAAAGGATACTGCTCAACACTCTTGTCCC
>CAZFWM010000060.1:0-27831 GCA_964522545.1 uncultured Thermodesulfobacteriota bacterium | reverse complement strand
ACCTTGCTTTTTTATTATGTTTTTGGGGGAATTAGCTCAGGAACTTCTGTCTAATGATCATTGCTTCTCCTAACGCGGCCTGGCCGCAAGCTATCAGCTGTCAGCTTTCAGCTCTCCCTCGTTCCCAGGCTCCGCCTGGGAACGAATTTTGAGGAGGCTCCGCCTCCTCACGGAAGGGGCAGAGCTCCTGGGGAGCTCCGTTCCGAGGCAGAGCCTCGGAACGAGGAATAAGCCTTTCCCATTTTCCCTCTGTTTACAAAACAAGAAACGTCTGAAAGTTACTCCTCCGTCTATCGTTCCGATTCAGACTCCAGAGCCTCGAAGTAGTCTACCACACTTTCGATCATGGCCTCCCGCTCCTCTTGGGTGAGCATGAAGTGGAAGACCGATGTAGAACGCTGGGATTCCATGTAGTCGAGGAGAAGGTCGTAGACGGCGTCGGCCGCCACGAGGTCCGCCACGAAAGCCGCGTTCTGGGCGTCCAGCAGGTCGATGATCGAGACGACGCCCCTCGAGTAGGAGTCACGGACCAGGTTCAGGTTCTTGTGGGCCGTGGCCGCGGCGGCCTTTGTCAGCTCCATGCCCGCCCAGGAGGCGCCCACATTGTGCAGGGCGGACCGGATCCGCTGCTCGATCATCTCCGAGAGGGCCTCGCGCTCCGTGTAGAGTCGCTTGAGCTCGATCTTCGCCTTGCCGAGCTCAGAAAACCGGGCGCTGCCTCGGAACAGGGGCAGTGACAGGCCCAGACCGAGGCTCAGATCTGTGTCGTCGGGGCCTCCGATCATGTCTGTTATGAGGGGGTCCAATTGGACCTCCTCGCTGCCCGCACCCCCCTCGGCAAAGAGGTGCGAGGCATCGGCCTGCAGACCGATCGTGGGGGCCCAGAAGGAACGCTTGGCCGAGGCGAGGGCCCGCTTCTGGGCCTCGATGCTCGCGTCCACCGTGCGCAGCTCCGGCGAGGCGGCCAGTCCCTCCCTGGTCATGAAATCCCGAAATATCCGGAAGCTCCACGGGTCGTTGAGGAATGGATCGAACCGGGTTTCGGTAATGAAGGAGTCCGGAATGTCGATGCCCCTGTCCTCGAGAGCGAATTTTTCCTCCAGGGGGCGGTGCAGAAGGCGGTTCAGCGCGATCTCCGCCACCATACGCTGGGCGTCGGCGTCGATGCGGTCCTTGGTGATGGTGGCGATCTGGCTCTCCCATCGATAGAGCTCGGCCGGCCCGGAGACACCGATGGACTGTCGGACCCGGGCCAGCTCGAGGTTGGACTGGGTCAGCCTGAGGTTGTCAGCCTGGATCTTCTGATAGGTCTTGGCGCGAAGCACGTTGAAATAGGCGACGGCCGCCTCGAGCATGATGTCCAGTCCCTTGGTCTGGAGCTGGTACTCCCGGGACTCCTGCAGGTATTTCTGGATCGAGAGATTCGCCCAGGCCGGCTCGGAGTAGACGACCTGGGTGAGGCCGGCCGAGCCGGTCAGGGTCCGCTGGGCCACCATGCTGAACATCCCCTCGGCTCGATCCCTGTCGATCATCACTCCGTCGAGGCCGACCTCCAGGGACGGCAGGAGGTTGGCCCGGGCCAGCCGCACCGCCTGCAGTCCGGCCGCCACATCAAGGGCGTTTATCCTCAGGTCGAGGTTGGCCTGGATCGCCTCTTCGAGCACCCCCTTCAGGGTGAGCTTTCGGGCGATATCCTCGGGCTCCTCGTTGATCAGCTCGGCCACGCCGAGCACGTCCCAGGTCGGCCTAAAGCCGATGGCCCGGGCCGTGGCCATGTTCAGGGTAAGCCGCTCTCCCCGGGTGAAGCTCACGGGGAGCGTGCCGGCGTCCTCGCCCAGGAGAATGCGCTGGACGTTGAGGGCCACGCGGCGGGCCAGCCGTTGAAAATCGACCTCTGTGGCCATGCCAGCGAGAATGCCCTTCTCCACGTCCCTCCGGCCTATGTGAGAAAAGCTCGGCAGCTTGCGCTCGATTAGCCCCTGGACGATGCGGTCGAAATCTTCCCGCAAAAACTGATCGAGGGGCGCGATGTAGACCGCCTCCACGTCCTCGGGTATGTCGGCCAGGGCCTGTTCCGGGGAGGACTCGACGTAAACCTTGACCACCTCGATGCCGTACTCTTCGATGGCGGCCTCGATTCTGCGGCACATCTCCGGCACCAGGGTGCAGGGGCAGTGGTTGAAGAGGACGGCCATCTTTTCGAAGTCGACCATCTCCCAGAACTTGTAGATCTCCAGAAAGACATTGGATACGGTGGTCAGGTAGTTGAGGTTCCGGACGCCGCTGGTCCCGCTCTGAAAGGGCAGGCCCTGGGCCCGTACGTCGAAGGTGAAGGGGGCCAACACCGGCTTGGGCAGGGGCCCGCGCGTGCAGACCTCATTGGACGACATGAAGCCGAGGGCCAGGACGATATCCACCTTCGGATCGTGGAGCAGGGCGTCGACGCTCGCCTTTACCCGCCCCGGCTTCCAGTCGGACAAAATGGTCTTCTCCTCCGGAAACCGCACGTCGAACTCCCCGGCGAGCAGCTCCTGGATCTCGCCGACGAAGAGCTTGTTCAGATCGAGGATCTCTTCGTTGTAGCCGTCCATCACCATGCCGATGCGGACCACGGGCAACTTTTTCGCGGCTTTCGAAAATGCCGGCTGGGGCGCGGTCAGGAGGGTGATGGATAGACTGAGGAGGAGGAGGAAGGAGAATCGGTGAAGTCTGGTTCTTTCATTCATCAATTGGGATGATCTCCTTTAGCAGCTGTTTGCTTCTGAGTTCCTATGTAAATAGCGCACATTGGAGGTCGTTGCGAGGCCCCCCCGCTTTCGCGGGGGCAGGCTCCGGGACGAAGCAATCCCCCACGATCATTCAGCCTTGCGCTCACCCGTACCTCGCCCTCGACTTCTCCAGCACCTCCCTGTCGATGACGACCCGACCCTCGGCCACGTCGTCCAGGATCCTCGCCCCGTGATCCCGGATGACCTCGAAGGGGACGTCGAAGACGACCGCCTCGTCCGGGGACTGCTTGTTGCCGCGGGTGGGCTGCTCGTAGAAGACCCGGGGAAGGGGCTCGATCCCGATCCCGTTCTCCTCGTTGAAGGCGTGGATGGCCCGGATCTGTTGGGCCGAGCGCCGCACCATTTCGCCCGCATCCGCCTCGAGCCCCATGGCCCGGATGATCGCCTCCGTGTCGACCAGGGTGTCCAGGGTGGGGCCGATGAAGAAGCACATGCCGCACTCGTCCAGGGCGCCGTACAGGATCATACCGTGGATCGTGTTGAGCACGTGGACTTCCGGCGACAGGGCGTGGTCCGCGGGGTCGTAGGGGTCGCCGAGGAAGTTGTGCCGGCCCGGACCGGCGCACGCTTCGCCGTGGCGGCCGAAGGTCCAGCTCAGGCCGATGCCGGTCTGGAGGAGGGTCCGGCCGTTGTGGAAGGGGAGCGCGTGCCCCCCCACGGTGAAGTGCCGCTCCAGGCCGTAGTGCCGCTCCACGGCCGCCGCCCCCTCGCGCACCAGCAGGCCGAGCTCCGTTTCCCCTTGCACCGCCTGCTCGAAGGCGCCCATCACCGAGTCCCGATCGCCGTACCGAACGCCCGTGTCGGCCTTCGTCTCCGTCACCAGGGCCAGGGCAGCCATGGTGACGAGCCCCTCGATATGGTCATAGGCGTAGTTGTTGGAGTGCTCGATCACCTCGGCCGCGGTCCGGACCACGTCGTCGATGATGCCGATGTTGATCAGACCCTGGTAGGTCTCCCACTCCCCGGCCTTGAGGACCTTGATCTTCCCGTCCGTCTGGGGCAGGAGCACCATCTGGCTGCACCGGTTCGGGCAGCCGGGCATGCAGGAGTGGCGTGAGACTTTGACCTGGTTTGCCTGGGCCATGCGGAGCTGGTCGCGGACGATGTTCTCCGGAAGGAGCTTCCGGTAAAACGGCTCGGGCACGTGGGCCGAGCGGAAGAGGTTGGTGAGTCCGTGGCCCTGATCGAAGCGGGCCTTGGCGGCCGCCCCGTAGGTCCCGCCGAGCATGGGGCTCTCCTGCTCGGCGCTCCCCCGCAGGCTGGGGTTCATGCGGGCCTTGTGGACCTTTCTCAGGATCGCGCTCACGGCCCTGCGGTCGAAGTCCACGCCGTCGAAGGTCTTGTCCGGCCGCTCCACCACGATCCCGACGAGGTTGTTCCGGCCGAACCGGGTGCTGCCCCGGCCGGCCACCCGGTGGGGCACGACCCTCGGCTGGTCGTTGCAGGCCACGGCGTTGTAGCGGAAGCCGGTCGTCGACGGGTCGGTGACGGCGAAGGCCACGTCGGGCCCGTGGACCTTGTAGATCGCCATGGCGAAGTCGGCCGTCCCGGAGATGGCCTTGCCATATTTTGTCAGGGGAGAAAGCCGCGGCGAGCCCTTCCTGTTTACGACCAGGACCTGGGGCTCCCCGGCGTCGCCCGCGATCCGGATGCCCGCGATCTTCATGCGCGTGAGGTAGGCGGTGATCAGCCCGCCCGAGCGGCTCCCCTGGAGATTGCCACCCAGCAGGCTCACGCCGTAGAGATTGAGCTTGCCCGCAAAGCCGAGGCCCGAGGCGATCAGGGGGGTGTAACCGCTCAGATAGACGGTGCGCTCCGGGTCCTCGGCCTCGATCAGGCGTTGGACGGCCAGGGATTTGCCGTAGAGCTCGGGGTCATCGGCCTTTACCGAGCTGCACTCCCCTCCGTCCAGGTCGACCAGGATCTCTCGCAGCATAGGCGCTCTCCCTTCTGTGATTGCCGGGTATCATAGGATCAATTCGAGGCATTGTCCAGTGAAAAAATTTTTCGATGACCGAGAATAAAATCGGCCCCGGCGAGTAGTATAGGGTAGAGAAAGCGATCACGAACAAACTCAAAAAGGGAACTTGCATTGGCACCCTCTGGGAGGACAAAATGAAGGGAAGAACATTCGATATTCAAGGAAGGTTGCTGGGGTTTCCCTACGACTGGCGCAGGCCGACGCTCCGAAAATTCGCCGATCGGCTCTGGAACCCCGGAGGCCCGCCCCTCTCCCCCAAGGCCTTCGGGTGGGGGTACACGGCCAACCTGGCGAGCAAGGGCTTCTGGTTTCTGGCGGCGATCGTTATACTGGGAACTCTGCTCCCCGTCCTGTTCAGCGGACTGCATGGCTAATGCCCTGCTCACGTTCCCAGGCAGAGCCTGGGAACGAGGCGGAAGGCATAGCCTGGAAACGAGTCGGGATTACAGGAGAAGGCGCGAATGTCGAACCCATTCGACATGGCTCTGGAGGATGCCTGCCGCCGTGGCTATGTGGCGGCCTACCGCTTCCTCGGAAGTCGCGAGGAGTCGCGGGACGCCTGTCAGGAGACGGCCGCCCGCGTGCTCGCGGCCAGGGGCCGCTACGATCCGGGACAGCCCTTCTACCCCTGGTTCTACCGAATTCTCAAGAACCACTGTCTGGACCGCCTCAAGGATCGCAAGCGAATGAAGACCACCGCCGAAGAGCATGCGCCTGCCACTGAAGAAAAGGCCGGTGCCGAGACGCAGGTCCTCGAACACGAGCGGGCACGGGCGGTCAATACGGCCATCGCCGAGCTGCCCGAGGAGCTTCGGGAACTCATCGAGCTGCGGCACTTCCAGGACCTCGGCTACGAGGAGATGGCCCGGATCCTGGACTGCCCGATCGGCACGGTCATGAGTCGACTCTATCGGGCACGCAAGCTTTTGCGCGAAGCGCTTCTCGCGGACCCGGACTCCGGCTTCGAGCCGTCCCAAGGGAGGAGAGGATGAGCACCGAACGATCCCACGAGCTCTACGAGATACTTCTCATGAAGGCCGTGGACGGCCTTCTCTCGGCCGAGGAGAAATCGAAGCTGGACGAGCACCTCGAGGGCTGCGCGGCCTGCCGCACCGAGCTGGCCGATTTCAGAGAGATCAAGAAATCGACGGACGCCATGACCCAGCGGATTCTGAGGGATGCCCAGATCGAGCCGCCCCGGGAGGGCCCGGGGGCACGGTCCGTGCTCGGCGCCGGGTTTGCTTTGCTGCTCGTCGGGGCCCTCACTCTGATCGGCTTCGGCTTGTATGCGCTGATGAGCGACCCCACGGTCCCGGTGCTGATCAAAGCGGGCACGGGGGCGGGCGGACTGGGGGCGCTCGTGCTCCTCGCGTACGCCGTCAGAATTCGCCTTCGCGCCATGCGCAAAGATCCATACAAGGAGGTCGACCTATGAGCGAGTCCAACCTGATCGTCTCGAAAGGCGGAGCCGTCACGGGGTTCCGACACGACATTCTGATAACAACGACCGAAAGCGCCGGGGATCGAAAGATCGAGGAGGTGATCGGTATCGTCCGTGGAAACTCGGTCCGGGCCAGACACGTGGGACGGGATGTCCTGGCCGTGTTCCGAAACATGGTCGGGGGCGAGATCCGGGACTACACAAAGCTTCTGGCCGAGAGCCGGGAACAGGCCATCGACCGCATGGCGGAGCAGGCCGCCTCGCTCGGCGCAAACGCCGTGCTCGCGATGCGCTTCAGCACGAGCATGGTCATGGGCGGCGCCGCCGAGCTCCTGGCCTACGGGACCGCGGTCCGGCTGGGTGAGGCCGGGTAGAACTAATCGTCCTTAAGGCGAACTTTCATCGGTATCGGAATCGCTATCGGGATCGCTATCGTCTTTTCTCATCGTTCGATACCGATAGCGATTGCGATCCCGATACCGATTTGGATTTTCTTCCGATCATGTTAAGGCGCAGCAAGCAGCGCCCCTACCTCTTTTGGATAAATCCCGTTAACTCACCACGCAGACTTTTCAGAAAAGCGCTCAGTTCCCCCTCCCGGCCCGCCCGGAGATGGAGATAGAGGTAGATGTGCGCGGGCGGGCCCGGGTAGGAGCAGAAG
The DNA here is from genome assembly GCA_964522545.1 of uncultured Thermodesulfobacteriota bacterium. GTDB lineage: Bacteria > Desulfobacterota > DSWW01 > CAZFWM01 > CAZFWM01 > CAZFWM01. The sequence goes on along the minus strand of CAZFWM010000060.1, from coordinate 20,959 downwards.
TGCCTGACCATGCTTGCCAGCCCGAGACCTAGCCGGATGCGCTCGAGGGCATTCTTTGTCTCGATGCCCGAGCAGAGGCGTACAAAGGGCCTCCCCTCCCAGTCCACCTCATCCTTTTCCATCGAGCCCTCTCCGGCTATCTCAGGGCACCTCCCGCGATAGTAGGACCTCTCGATCAGGTGGCACTCGCCGACCACCGGGTTCCGCGATTCCATGGTGAGGTAGAGCCGATCCGCCCCGCCCAGCACGGCCGAGACCGGGAGGAAGAAGAGACTGTGGCGGGGCTTCATGGTGAAGGTGACCTTTACCGACGGAAAGGTGCCGGAGCAGGTATAGCGGGCATGGAACCCGACGAGGCCGCCGATCTGCTCGTACTCCTTTTCTCTCGGGGCGAAGGCGGCCTCGAGGGCAACACTCACGCTCTTTGCCAGCGAGCGGTTCCGCCGGCTCCCCCGGAAATAGAGGAGCGCGGTCAGGCCAGCCGCCGCCGCGAGGAGCCAAAACAAGGGGCTGAAGGCGAATTCGTTCATAGTCTGGATTGCTTATTTTCGCAGGGACACGGCCTTCAGGTGGCCTCCTTCTCCCGCATCCGGAGGACGAAGGCGATGATGAGGGCGACGTTGAGCACGAGCATGATGACCGTGATGATCCCGACGAACCACGCCTGGGCCGGGTTCTTCGCCACGAACCCCGGCACGATGGCGATCAGGAACCATAGGAGCGCGGCCGTCACCGTGATCCAGAGCAGGACGCCGGGGGCCAGGACGAGCTTGGCAAATCGCGGGCTGACCCTCTTGGCCAGCCAGGCCCCGCCCGTGAGCATGGCGATGGAGGCGAGGAGCTGGTTGGCCCCGGAGAAGGCGGGCCAGAGCACGGTGTAGGTCTTGGCCCACGCGAGCCAGATCCCCACGCCCGCCACGATGAGGCTCGCCACCCAGCGGTTCGTGAGAAATGCATAGAGCGAGGCCGAGGCGTTTCTGAGCGGCTCCATCAACTCGGCGAATATGTATCGGCTCAGCCGGTTGGAGGTGTCGAGGGTGGTCATGGCAAAGGAGCTGAGCCACATGGAGGCGATGATGATCATGAAGTTCCGGGGGATCTTGAGGCCCTGGTGAACCATCTCGGCAAAGGAGGCGGTGAAGATCTTGACCGCACCTCCGCTCTCGGCCGTGAATCGGGCGGCCACCGAGGCCGCACCCCCCCGGACCATCTCGGCGTAGTCAGCCCCCTGTCCGACACCCGCGCCCATGGCCTGCACCGAAAACCCCGCGATGGAGACGATGACCAGGGTGGCCAGGAACCCCTCGGTGAACATGGAGCCGCACCCGATGAAGAGGGCGTCCTTTTCCGAAGCGAGCTGCTTGGAGGTCGTGCCCGAGGCGACCAGGGAGTGAAAGCCCGAGAGGGAGCCGCAGGCGATGATCAGGGGGATGGCCGGCCAGAAGGGGGTGGCCTTTCCTCCCGAGATGATCGGCGCAAAGGCGGTGACGGCCGGCAGGTCGAAAGAGCGAAAGGAGACCAGGGCGGCAGCGGCGCCTAGAATGAGGCCTGCATAGAGGAGAAACGAGTTGAGGTAGTCCCGCGGCTGCAAGAGGACGTTGACCGGAAGGGAGGCGGCCACCACGATGTAGGCCAGGAAGACGATCTGCCACTGGTGGTAGGTGAGCCTTATAGGGAGGCGGCTCCCCACCCAGATCGACAGTGCGAGAAGAGCGATCCCGATGACGGTGGAGATCCCGAAGGGGATGCGGGTTCGGTAGAGCAGCACCCCGAGGATCAGGGCCGAGATCAGGATCCCGACGAAGGCCGTGGCCGACTCGGGGCTGTTCACAAAGGTGTTCCCCACGATGGCCGCAAAGGCGGCCACCACGAGGATCAGGAGGAAGAGGACGAAGACGCTGAATGCCGCCCCTGAGCGCCGGCCCAGCACGTCCCGGGCCACGAACTGGACCGATTTCCCGTCATAGCGGACCGAGGCCATGAGGCTCAGGTAGTCGTGGACCGCCCCCATGAAGACGTTCCCGAACCAGACCCAAAGAACACCCGGGAGCCATCCCCACGCCATGGCCATGGCCGGCCCCACGATCGGACCCGCTCCGGCGATGGAGGCGAAGTGGTGCCCGAAGAGGACGAACTTGTTGGCCGGAACGTAGTCGACGCCGTCGTAGAGCCGCTTCGAGGGGACCTCGGCCTCCGCGCTCGCGCACAGGACCCGGCGGTCCAGAAACCTCCCGTAGGTGTAGTAGGAAACAATATAGACGGCCAATCCGAGGATGACGATCAGCGTGGACATGGAGGCTCCTCCGGTGTGACTGGTGGGGTACGGCCGGATGCCAATAAATCTAACACAGAGCTCTGTGGCAATTCAATTATGAACAGATGGGTAGGGGCACGGCATGCCGTGCCCGGAATGGATTTTTCGCCCATCGGGCGGGCTTTTGCTCTCAGACATTTCAAGCTTTGCGTTATATTAATTCACCACAGAGGACACAGAGAGCACAGAGAAAGCAAGAGCTTGATTAATTCATTCTCTCTCTGTGACCTCTGTGTCCTCTGTGGTGAAAAATCCTTTTCATGAACTCCACGTATCTCCTTCCTATGCGTTTCTGCGTTAATTCTCTTCTGACGTTAAAAATTAGATTTTTATACGATTCAAATATCGCCTCTGGCTGGACTCACCAGTAGCAGCAACCCCGCCGCGCAGGCGGCCAGGCCCGCCCCGGTCAGGAAGGCCGCCGGGGCACCCCAGGTGTGCCAGAGAAGACCGAAGAGCAGGCTTGCGGGAAGGGCCCCGAGCCCCACGACCCCGTGGTAGTAGCCGAAGGCCGTGCCCCGCAGCCGTTCCGGCACGAGGTCGGCCACCCAGGCCTTCTCCACCGGCTCGGTGAGCCCGAAATAGAGGCCATAGGCCAGGAAGGTGGCGATCAGGGCGTGAGGTGTATCGATGAAGGCGAAGAGGAGATAGATGAGCGCGTAGACGGCCCAGCCGGCCAGCATCATCGGCCGCCGGCCGATGCGGTCCGAGAGGGAGCCGCCGAAGTAGTTCGACGCCATTCTGACTCCATTGTGAAGGGCCCAGAGCACGGCGATCCAGGCGGCCGGCACACCGGCTCCTGAGAGGGCCAGCAGGAGGAAGGCGTCGGTGGAGTTCCCCAGGGTGAAGACCAGGAGCGCCAGGAGCAGGGCCTTGTAGTCGCGGCCGAGATCGCGCCATTGGCCCTTGAAGCTCACGCCGCCCGCCGGCGCCCTGTCCGCAGACACCGGCGACGGGGGATCCTTCACCCCGGCGAGCACGGCGATGACGGCGAAGGCGGCCGGCACGGCCGAGAGGAGGAAGACGTGTCTCAGGGAGATCCCGCCGAGGGCCAGGAGCCCGGCGGCGGCCAGGGGGCCGAGCAGCGCCCCGGCGTGGTCCATGGCCCGGTGCAGCCCGTAGGCCGCCCCCCTCTGGCCCGGGTCGGTCACGTCCGCGATCAGCGCATCCCGGGGCGAGGTCCGCAGCCCCTTTCCCACCCGGTCCGCAAAACGCATCGCCAGGACAAAGGGCCAGCTCAGGGCCAGGCCGATCAGGGGCCTCACCATGCTGGAGAGGCCGTAGCCGGCAAGCACCAACGGCTTGCGGCGCCGCAAGCGGTCCGTCCAGATCCCGGAGAAGACCTTGAGCAGGGACGCCGTGGACTCGGCGATCCCCTCGATCACCCCCAGGGCCAGGGCCCCGGCCCCGAGAACATCGGCCAGGAAGAGCGGGAGCAGGGGGTAGATCATCTCGCTGGAGAGATCGGTGAAGAGGCTGACCAGGCCGAGGGCGATGACGGTGCGGGGAAGGCGTTTCATGTTGCTGTCGGACTCTTAAACGTAGAAGGGGCGACCGACCGGTCGCCCCAATAGATCGATTCCAGGCGGACCTTACGTGCGGCAGCTGTGGCAGATGCGGGTCTTCTGTTCCGGCATCCCGCAGTTCTCGATGAGGTGCTCGATCTCTTTGTCCGTGGCGAAGTGATTGCCGCACTCCTTGCACGCGATGAGCTTGAACTTCGCCTTCCAGTTGTGGATGATCCGGACTCCCTTGCTCTCCTCCATGCGGATGCAGTTGGTGGGGCAGACATAGACGCATGATCCGCACCCGATGCAGAGATTCGCCTTGTCCCGGAAGGGGCTCACCACCAGCCGCTGCGGGCCCCGGTTGGCGAAGCCGATGGCGTTGACTCCGACGACTTCCCGGCAGACGCGAACGCACAGTCCGCACAGGATGCAGTCGTGGCCGGGCTCATCGGGAGAGAGGTCGTCCGGGGTGAGTCGGGGGTTCTCCACGTCCACGCCGAGCCGGACGGCCAGCGAGCGCAGCGCCTCCGAGCCCGGGCTACTCGCAAGCTCGAACTCCATGAGCATCTTGCGGGTGCTCACGATCTCCTCGGTGTCGGTCCGTACCGAGATCCCCTCTGCGGCAAGGTAGACGCAGGAGGTGACGATCCGGGTCTTCTTCCCCTTGGTGACCTCCACAAGACAGAGACGGCACGCCCCGTACGGACGGACCGCCTCGCTCGCGCAGAGCGTGGGGATCCAGACGCCATGCTCCTCGGCGACCTCGAGCAGGGTCTGGCCCGGCTCGGCGGTCACCTCTCTTCCGTTCATCGTCAGCTTCATCGCCATGAAAAACTCCCGTTATCCCCTTGAAAAGAGAACTCCTCGCCCTCCGGGCGGACTTTTGATCTCTGACAATTCAAACCTTTCGTTATATAAATTCACCACAGAGGACACAGAGAAAGCAAGAGTTTGATTGCATTACTTCTCTCTCTGTGACCTCTGTGTCCTCTGTGGTTGAAAATTCTTTTTCTAAGCTCCACGGATTTCCTTTTCTGTGCCTCTCTGTGCCTCTGCGTCTCTGCGTCTCTGCGTTAAAATCCTTAAACGGAATAAATTGGATTTCCTGTAATATTAGACCTTCGTATCAACTTTACTTCCGGATGACCGAGTCGAAGTGGCACACGTCGTAGCACTGGCCGCACTTGATGCACTCTTTGTTGTCGATCACGTGCACTTCCTTCTTCTCGCCCGTGATGCATTCGGTGGGGCAGACCTTCAGGCAGAGGCCGCACCCGGTGCACTTGCGCTTGTGGATCTTGTACGTCACGAGGGCCGTGCAGAGCCCGGCGGGGCAGCGCTTCTTGTGGACGTGGGCCTCGTATTCGTGCATGAAGTAGCGGAACGTGGTGAGGGCCGGGTTCGCCGCGGTCCGGCCCAGGTCGCACAGGGCGCCCACCTTCATGGTCTTGGCGATCTCCTGGAGCAGATCGATGTCGCCCGGCCGCCCCTTGCCCTCGCAGATCGCCCCGAGGATCCGGTCCATGTGCTTGAGCCCCTCGCGGCAGGGCGTGCACTTGCCGCACGACTCGTCCACGAGGAAGCGCACGAAGTAGTGGGCCATGTCGACCATGCAGGTGTCCTCGTCCATGACGATCATGCCGCCCGATCCCATCATGGATCCCGCCTTGTCGAGCTCGTCGAAGTCCACGGGCAGGTCGAGCATGCTCTCCGGAATACACCCGCCCGAAGGGCCGCCGGTCTGAACGGCCTTGAACTTCTTGCCCTTCGGGATGCCGCCGCCGATCTCATAGATAATCTCCCGCAGGGTCATCCCCATGGGCACTTCCACGAGGCCGGTGTTGTTGATCTTGCCCACGAGGGAGAATATCTTGGTCCCCTTGCTCCCCTTGGTGCCGATCCGCCTGTACCAGCCGGCCCCCTTGTCGATGATCACGGGCACGTTGGCCCAGGTCTCCACGTTGTTCAGGTTGGTCGGCTTCTCGTAGAGCCCCCGCTCGGCCGTGTGGATGTATTTGTCGCGGGGCTCGCCCGGTCTCCCCTCGATGGAGGCCATCAGGGCGGTGGACTCGCCGCACACGAAGGCCCCGCCGCCGCGCACCACGGTGACGTCGAAGGAGAAGTCCGAGCCGAGGATCTTTTTGCCCAGGAGCCCGGCCTTGCGGGCCTGGTCCAGGGCGATGTGGATGTTGCGCACCGCCAGGGGATACTCGTTTCGCACGTAGATGTACCCCTCGCTCGAGCCGATGGCGTAGGCGCCGATGACCATCCCCTCGAGCACGCTGTGGGGATTCCCCTCGAGCAGGGACCGGTCCATGTAGGCCCCGGGGTCCCCCTCGTCGGCATTACAGAGCACGTAGCGCTTGTCCCCGTTGTGGGCGGTCCGGCAGAAGTGCCACTTCCAGCCGGTCTCGAAGCCGCCGCCCCCTCGCCCGCGCAACCCGGAGCGCTTGACCTCCTCGACGATCCCCTCGGGGTCCATGTCGAATAGGGCCTTCACCAGGGCCTTGTACCCGCCCAGGGCGATGTAGTCGTCGAAGTTGGTGGGGTCTAGGTAGCCGTTGCTACCGAAGATGAGCCGCTTCTGCTTCTTGTAGAAGGGGATCCGATGCTCCTTGACGATCTTTTTGCCCGTGTTCGGATCTTTGTAGAGAAGGCGGTCGATGACCTGGTTGCCGAGCACGGTCTCCTCGATGATCTCTTCCACGTCCTTCGGCTTCACCATCTTGTAGAAGATGTTCGCGGGCCGGACCACCACGATGGTGCCCTGCTCGCAGAAGCCATGGCACCCGGTCTCCCGAAAGGTGACCTTCTTCGTGAGCTTTTTTGCTTCGAGGGCCTCCCGGAATGCCTTCACCACCTCGTTGGCCCCGGAGCCCAGGCACCCCGTGCCGGCGCAGACGGCGATCATCTTTTGGTCGGGGTCCCTCTTGCCGAGTACCTTCTCTCTGTATGTTTCCAGCGCTTCAGGATTGCGTAGACGTTTCATCGAGCTTCCTCATGCCTTGCTCTTTTTCGGTTGACGCTTCCGGGCTTGGCCCGTCTTCGCTTTCTTCTCTTTCGAACCGGCCTTGGCCTTTGCTTTCGCCTTAGGTTTGGGCTTCGCCTTGGCCGCTCCCACCTCGTCCGGGGAGTACGAGTCGACGATCTTGTCCATCTTCGTGGTCGTGACCCGGCCGTAGTACTTGTCGTCTATGGTCACGAGGGGACCGAGCGCGCAGGATCCGACGCAGTTGACCCTCTCCAGGGTGAACTTCTTGTCCGCCGTGGTCCCCCCCTCGGCGACCTTCAGCTTGCGCTCGAGGCCTGAGAGTATCCGCGGCGCGCCCCGCACGTGGCAGGCCGTGCCCATGCAGACGTGGATGAGGTGTTTCCCCCGGGGCTCCAGGCTGAAGGCGGCGAAGAAGGTCGCCAGGTGGTATATCTGATTGACCGGCATATCCACCTTCTCGGCCACATATTCGAGCATCCGGCGGGGGAGGTATTTGTAGGCGGCCTGCACGTCCTGCAAGATGGCGATTATGTGCGAGGCCCCGTGCCCGTAGCTCTCCAGGATTCCATCTACCTTGGCTGTGTTCATGCCCCTTTCCCTCTAACGCGTTAAAGCCGCAACTGATACAGTTAAATTCACCACAGAGGACACAGAGAGCACAGAGGAAGAAAGAGTTTTGATTCCATTGATTCTCTCTCTGTGACCTCTGTGTCCTCTGTGGTTGAAAAAAATCTTTTTCACATGCTCCACGAATTTTTTCTCTGCGCCTCTGCGTCTCTGCGTTAAACTCTTCAACCGAAAAAATTGAATTTCCTATACGTGGCTAAATCTTCCCTCGGTTTCCGTCTCGGTTACACCTCGCCGGCCTTCTCTAAAAGCCGCTCGTACTGTTTTTTCACCCTGGCCTTGATCCGATCGACGTCCGAGGGCGTGAGGTGCCTGAAGCGCCCCTGGTACTTGAAGTACTCCTCCAGGGGCCTGAGTTTTTTCGGCTTGAAGTTGATCGTGTACTTTCCGTCCTCCACCTCGTAGAGGGGGAAGACGCCGGTCTCGACGGCGAGCCGCCCGAGTCGAACCGCATACTCCGGCTGGGCCCTCCACCCGGTGGGGCAGACGGCCATGACGTGGATGTAGGCCGGCCCCTCGATTTCGGCCCCCTTCTTCACCTTTTCGATGAGGTCGAAGGGATAGCTCGGGCACGCCGTGGCCGTGTAGGGGATCTCATGGGCCGCGGCGATCTCGACCATGTTCTTCTTCCAGGTCTGCTGCCCGATGCTCGCCCGGCCGGCCGGGCTGGTCGTGGTGGATGCCCCGAAGGGGGTGGCCGAGGACCTCTGGATGCCAGTGTTCATGTACGCCTCGTTGTCCAGGCAGATGTACATGAAGCTCTTGTGGCCCCTCTCCAGGGCCCCGGAGAGGGCCTGTATCCCGATATCAGCCGTACCGCCGTCTCCTGCCATGCCGATGACGCAGATCTTTTTGTAGGGAATCCGGCCCTTGCGCATGAGTGCAGTGAGGCCCGCATCGATCCCGGAGGCCACGGCCGCCGCGTTCTCGAAGGCCACGTGGATCCAGGGAACCCGCCAGGCGGTCTGGGGAAGAGGAGACGAGATGATCTCGGTGCACCCCGTGGCGGACGCCACGATGACATCGCGGCCCGTAGCCTTGAAGATATGCCTCAGGGCGATCGTCTCCCCGCACCCCTGGCATGCCCGGTGCCCGGCGGCGAAGTATTCCTTCTTGGGCAGAAGCCTCGGCACATAGACGCTGTAGTTTGTTTTCATCCTGTTTCCCGTTTTGTCACATTGCAAATTGGAGATTGGAAATTACTCCCGCACCCCGATCATCTCGAATCCGTCCTTCACGAGCTTCCCTGTGAGGGCGGACTTTGCACGGTCCGCCATCTGCTCGAAGTCGCTCACCGATACATCCCGGCCACCCAGGCCGGCCACGAAGTTGAGGATGACGGGCCGGTCCTCTTCTTTGTACATGAGGCTCTTCACCTCTGCGCAGACCGGGCCGTTGTGCGCCCCGAAGGAGATGGCCCGATCGATCACGGCCACGGCCTTGGCTCCCTTGAGCGCCGCGGCCAGGGCCTTTGCCGGGAAGGGCCTCCAGAGCCGGATGCGCACGAGGCCCACGCTCTTGCCCTGCTCCCTCATGTGGTCCACGGCGGTCATGGCGGTCTCGCTTATGCCGCCCATGGTGAGAAGGAGCACCTCGGCGTCCTCGGCCCGGTAGGTCTCCACCGGCTTGTACTGCCTGCCCGTGAGCTTAGCGAACCGATCCCATGCCCTCATGATGAACGGCATCGTGCCGGCCAGAGCCTCGGCCTGGGCCTTCTTGGCCTCTGTGTAGAGCTCCGGCATGGCAAAGGCGCCCATGGTTATGGGGTCGTCCGGGTGGAGCGTCATCAAAGGCTTGAAGGTAGGGATAAAGGATTTCACCACGTCATCTTCGAGAAAGGTGTGGGGCTCGATCATGTGGCTCAGGATGAAGCCGTCCAGGTTCACCACGACCGGGAGCATCACTTTTTTGTTCTCGGCCACCCGATAGGCGATCAGGGTGTGGTCATAGGCCTCCTGGCCGTTCTCCACAAAGTACTGGATCCACCCGCAGTCGCGCGAGGCCATGATGTCGCTGTGGTCGTTCCAGATGCTCAGGGGGCTCGAGAGCGCCCGGTTCACCAGGGCCATGACGATGGGAAACCGCATCGACGCCGCGATGAACATGATCTCGTGCATGAGAGCCAGCCCCTGGCTCGCCGTGGAGGTAAAGGTCCGGGCCCCGACGGCGGCGCTCCCCAGGCACGCGCTCATGGCCGTGTGCTCGGATTCCACGCAGATGAACTCGGCGTCGAGATCGCCGTCGGCCACGAGCTCGGAGAGGTGCTCGACGATGTGGGTCTGAGGTGTGATCGGATAGGCCGAGACCACGTCCACATTGGCCTGCTTCACGGCCTCGGCGACCGCCAGGGAAACCTCAATTCCAATACGTTTTGCCATTATTCGAATTCCTCATTCGTCGACCATGGAGATGCACCCCTTGTCGACCAGCACGGTGAAACACTCCAGAGCACAGATGCCGCACCCCTTGCAGTAGTCGAGATCGAACTCCGGGTACCCATCGGCATCCATGCGGATCGCGATATCCGGGCAATAGATGTAGCATACTCCACAGCGGATGCAGAGCTCTTTGGTGAAGATCGGCCTCTGGGACCGCCAGTCCCCGGTCAGGGTCTTCTCGGAGCTTCCGGGCTCGGTGACGATCGCGCCGATTTCTATCTCGCGCCAGGTTAGCGGCTTGCTCATCACTTCTCCTCCTCGATCTGGACCTCCTCATAGGCCCGGCGCATGGTATTCACGTTCTTCTGGGCGATGCGGCCGAACCGGTGCTCCAGGGGCGGCACCAGGGAGTCGATGTCCACCACGCCGGTCGCCTTGATGGCTGCGCCCAGCATGGTGGTGTTCGTGATCGGCCTCCCTATGCACTCCCGGGCGATCTTCGTTGCATCAACAAGGGCGAGTTTGCAGGAAACGCCGAGGGCGGCTCGCACCTCGCCGAGGCTTTTCGTGCTGTTGACCACCACGACTCCGCCCGGCTTGAGGCCGTGGCACACGTCGACCACGTCCAGGAGCGAGGAGTCGAGCACCACCACCACGTCGGGCTCGTCGATCTGGCACCGGGTCCGGATCTGGCTTTCGGAGACGCGCGAAAAGGCCATGACGGGCGCCCCCCGCCTCTCCGGGCCGAAGCTCGGAAAGGCCTGGGCGAACTTCCCTTCATCGATGGCGGCCATGGCCAGCAGCTCGGCCGATGTCACCGCCCCCTGCCCTCCCCGGCCGTGAAATCTCACTTCTATCATTGTATCTACCTCGACTCGACTTGCGAGAGATAACGTAGGGGCGACATTTATGGCGCCCTTATATTTGGGTTTGATGAATCAAACCCCTACATTTATGCACGCTGATGAAAACGGAAATCGAATCTGGTCAAAAAGAGGCGCTGAAGCTACCACACCCCAAAAGTGAAGTCAATAAAATATCCGGAAGGGGATCACTCCTCCATCTCCCTGCGCCCCTTGAGGGCCTGTCCCAGGGTCTGGGGGTCGGTGTACTCCAGCTCGCTGCCCACCGGGATTCCCCGGGCCAGACGTGTGACCTTGATGCCCAGGGGCGAGATTCTCTCCTGGAAGAAGAGGGACGTGGTGTCCCCCTTGTAATCCGGATTCGTCGCCAGGATGACCTCCTTCACCCCCCCGGCGTTCAGACGGGCCATGAGCTCGGCATACTTGATGTCTTCGGGCCCGATCCCGTCGAGAGGAGAGAGGGCACCGTGGAGCACATGGTACCGGCCTCTGAATCCTCCGGCCTTCTCGAGGGCGTAGAGATCCTTGACCTCTTCGACCACGCAGATCACCTCGCCCGTGCGCTCCGGGTCGCGGCAGATCGCACAGGGATCCAACTCGGTGATCATGCAGCATACCGAGCAGAGGGCGAGCTTCTCCTTCACTGCCGTGATGCTCTCGGCCAGCGCGACCGCCTCAGAAGCCGGGGCCCGGAGGATGTGAAAGGCGAGCCGGGCGGCCGTCTTCTCGCCGATGCCCGGCAGTCGGGAGAGCGCCTTGATCAGGCGCGTCATGGGATCGGGTTGGCCTGCCATGGATCCGATTACATATTGACGTCGAGGCCCGGAATGCTGAGTCCGCCGGTGACTTTGCCCACCTCCTCCTTCATCATCTCCTGGGCCCGCCGGATCCCCTCGTTGACCGCGGCCTGTATGAGATCTTGAAGCATTTCCACATCCGACGGATCGACCACTTCGGGCTCGATCTTCACTGAGATTACCTCGTGGCGGCCGTTTACTTCGACGGTCACCATGCCCCCCCCGGCCGAGGCCTCGACGATCTTGTTTCCCGCCTCCTCCTGAACTCGGGCCATCTGCTCCTGGAGCTTCTGGGCCTGCTTTATCAAATTTCCAAATCCTTTTTTCATAAAAGTCCTCCCCTCTCTAGAGTTGAGAGTTCACGAAACTCTTATTTTCTCTATCAGGCTTCTTGCTTCTTTATTGGTCGAACCTCGATAACATCTGCTTCGAAGATATCGAGGGCCTCCTGGACGATCGGGCTATTCAGGGCTTCAAGTCTTATGCTTCGCTCATCCGGGCTCTTCCCGCCGGCCGCTTTCCCTCCCGCTTCGGCGGCCCTGTCCGGCACCGGCTTGCTATTCTCGATTTTTATAGAAATATTCGGATCGATGACCTCCCGGCAGATCCGGCGAAATAATTTGCATTTCTCCTCGTCATCCTGGAGCATATCGATGTAAATCTGCTGGGAGAAGACGACCCGCAGCTCATTATCCCCCAGCGAGAACTTCTCGGCGAGCTCGAGAACGGATACCAGGGGGCGGCTCTCTTCTTTCGCCCTCGCGAGGAGCCTCCTACGCAGATCCTCCTCTGCGCCCCCCCCCGTGCCCTCCCCGGGAGCCGCCTGTGCCTGAGGCCCCACGGCCGGGGGGGATCCCTCGGGAGGAGGGGGCTCCTCGGAAGTGGCGGGTTCCTTGGGAGTAGGGGATTCCTTAGGAGTAGGGGCCGCCGTCGACTCAACCGGCTCGGAAGCCGGTCCGGCAGAGTCGCTCCGGGCGGGAGGCGGTCCCGGGGCCGGGGCTCTGGGAACAGGGCGTCCTGCGGCCTCGGGCGTATCGACCCGCCGCTCCATCGCCATGAGCCTCTCGATAAGATCTCCCACCGGGGCAAGGGGTGTCATCCGCGCCATCTTCACCATGCTCATCTCGAGAATGATACGCGGGTGCCTGCTCCGGAGGACCTCCTCCTCGGCCCTGCAGAACACGGTAAACAGATTCTGGATCTCCTCGTCCGAGCAGGACTCGGCGATCTCCTTCGCCTCCGCCAGCTCCGCCTCGGGCAGGTCGACGAGCCCTTCCGTGTTCGGGGCCACCTTGATGACGGCAAGGTCCCTGAAAAAGGCGAGCAACTCACGGGCGAACTGCTTCAGGTCATAGCCTGCCTCGTGGATCTCCTCCATGATACGCAGGCAGCGCTCCGGCTCCCCGGCGAGAATGGCGCGCGTAGTGTCGAAGAGGCTCCGGCGGTCCATGACACCGAGGATCTGCCTGACCGCTTCGGCCTGGATCTCTTCCCCGCAATAGGAGATCACTTGGTCGAACAGGCTTTCGGCATCCCGCATGCTCCCGCCGGCCGCCCTGCCGATGATCACGGCCGCATCGTCACCCAGTGTGACCCCCTCGGAGGCGGCTATGCGCTTGATCCTCTCCATGATCAGAGGGAGAGGGATCCTCTTGAAATCATACCTCTGGCACCTCGAAAGAATGGTGGCGGGGATCATGTGGGGCTCTGTTGTGGCGAAGATGAATGTGATGTGGGGGGGCGGCTCCTCGAGCGTCTTCAGCAGTGCGTTGAAGGCGTTCTTGGAGAGCATGTGGACCTCATCGATAATGTAGACCTTCTGCCGGGCGCTCGACGGCAGGTACTTCACGTTCTCCCGCAGGGTGCGCACATCATCGACGCCTGTGTTGGATGCCCCATCGATCTCGAAGATATCGACGGAGCGGCCCTCGGTGATCTCCGTACAAGGGGCGCACTCGTTGCACGGAGCCGGGGCGGGCCCCTGCTGGCAGTTCAGGCACTTTGCCAGGATCCGGGCCGCAGAAGTCTTGCCCACGCCCCTGGCGCCTGCGAAGAGAAACGCGTGGGCCACCCGGCCGAGCTGAATAGCGTTCTGGAGCGTCCGGGTGACGTGCTCCTGTCCGATGAGATCTTCAAAAACCTGGGGACGCCACTTTCGGGCCAGCACGAGGTAGGACATAAGACTCCCAATCCTAATAACCGTTTAGAGGATGCCTGGGATGATTTTAACACGAAGGTCACGAAGAACCACGAAGGTCACGAAAGGACAAAAATAAATTATCAGCATTCCTCCTTCGTGTTCTTCGTGCTCTTCGTGGTGAAAAATACATGTTGAAAAAACGGCCGCACACCCTGTATTGACCATGCCCAACAAGGCGTTGAGAACCCGAACGAATCAAGTCAGGTTGATCCACGGCACACAAGCATAAGTGCTTACCGCTGCTTCCTCCCGGATCTGACGGGGTTCACACCTGCATGTTGCATGGGACCCGGCTATCAACTCCCTCCGGATTCGACTGACCCTTACCAGACAGTGGCCGCTACAGGGAATTCGACCCCGCATAAGCGGATTTCGGGTTACAGGGCACCGCTACCACCCCATCTAGTGCGGCCTGGAAGGCGACCCGGGCGCGTGCGAAGTCATCTCGCCCGACCCGGGTCGTCTCCTAGTGGCGGAGAGAGAGGGATTCGAACCCTCGAGACCGCTTTTGGCAGCCTACACGATTTCCAATCGTGCTCCTTCGGCCAACTCGGACATCTCTCCATTGGCGAGGCTTCGCCTCGCGAAAAGCCAGTCGACAGTCAAGAGTCCAGAGTCGAGAGTTTCTGTCAACCACTCTTGACTCTTGACTCTCAACTGTCGACTTTTTTTCTCTGGCGGAGAGGGTGGGATTCGAACCCACGTGGGGGCTTTTGGCCCCCAAACCGCTTTCGAGGCGGCCCCGTTATGACCACTTCGGTACCTCTCCTTAATCATTCGAGAGTAGGGTGCGTTAGCGCCAGCGTAACGCACCAGAAAATGCCAGGACTCTGAATCACGGTGGGTTACACTTCGCTAACCCACCCTACATATTTTTCTGGTGACTTTCTCCCCTACCTCCCTCCGCTCTCTGAAGAAGGACTGCATCAGGGCGGCGGCCTCGTCCCCTCTCACTCCGCCGCACACCTCCATGCTGTGGTTGAGTCGCTCGTCTTCGACGATCCGGTAGAGGGATCGGACCGCCCCGCTCTTCGGGTCGTCGGCGCCGTAAACGAGCCGGGCGATACGGGCATGGACCAGGGCGCCCGCACACATCGCGCAGGGCTCCACGGTCACATACAGGGTCATCCCGGGCAGCCTGTAATTGCCCACTTGACGGCCCGCCTCGCGAAGAACGAGAATCTCGGCGTGGGCCGAGGGATCCGAGCGGGCAATGCTCCCGTTCCTCGCCCCGGCCACCACTTCCCCATCCTCAATCAGCACCGCCCCTACTGGGACCTCACCCTCCCGGGCGGCCAGCCCGGCTTGGGCGAGGGCCATGGACATGTACCGGTCGTCGTCATCGGTCCATGCCCTCTCGAACGACCTTTTCATGGAGTCGGACATCAGCGAATCTTAGCAGCTTTTTCAACGGCTTTCAAGCTTCCGCAGGGCCATTTTTTCCGCCGCCTTAGGGTTCGCCCTTAGTCCTCAAGCCGGGTGAGCTCAGCCTTCAAAGCCGCTGCTGCTTCCTGGAGGGCGTCGAGCTCTTTTTGGAGGTTTTCCATCTTCTCGGCCTTCTCACGATATCTCTCGAGAAAATCGATCTCCTCCTCGATCTCATCATCCAGCTCTTCGATCCGCTCCATCACCCGCTCGTACTCCTCCTCCTTCCTCTCCTGCACGTTCTCTCTGTCCGTCCCGTACGCCACCGGGACCCACTTCCCTTCGGAGAAGGCATAGGCGCCCTCCTGATAGACGTTGCCCCGCTTGAACGATATGAAAGCCTTGAAACGGTACGGCTGGTCCTCGACCTCCACGATCCGGTAGGAAAAATCGTGGACCTCGAGCCCGCCCCTTGCCGCCTTGATCGAGTCTGTCTCCTGAATTTTGAAGACCTCCCACTTCTCCATCGCCTCTTCCTTGACCTCGTCCGAGCAGGAAACGAGCAGGCAGAAAGCAGCCAGGATTGCTATCGTAACCGTCCTCATCCACAACTTCATGTCGACCTCCTTTTCCTTTTCGTTCTTCGATTCCATACTACATGGAATTCATTATATAACTGGCAAATTTCTGCAATCATAGCAAATAACCGATTCGGGTTACCGATTCCTGGATTCCTCCTTCTTCATAGCGATGAAGGTGCGGGCAATCATTGGATCAAACTTGGTACCCACCCCGTCGGCGATCGCCTCGAGCGCCTTCTCCTTTGAATGGGCACTGCCAAAGGGACGATCCGATGTCATTGCATCGTAGGCGTCCACCACGGCAAGAACCCGAGACGCGATCGGGATGTCTTCAGCCTTCAGCCCATCCGGATACCCGAACCCATCATAGGCCTCATGGTGGTGCCGGATGATTACGATCTCCTCCTCGAGGAACTTGATGCTCCGGGCCATATAGCTGGCGATGGCCGAGTGCTCCCTGATCATGGAATACTCCTTGTCCGTGAGCGGCCCGGACTTGCCGAGGACCTCCCGATCCACGCCTACCATGCCGATGTCGTGGAGCATGGCGGCGTACCGGATCTTCTCGATCATCCCCTCCGAGAGCCCCAGGGCCCGGGCCAGATCCACGGCGCTCGAGGTCACGGCCGACGCGTGGGGCGCCTTGTAGCCGAGGTCCTTTTCCACATCTGTGACGATCGAGCGGAGCTGGTCGAGGAAGGAGCGACGCATCCCATCCATACTGACCTCGAGTCGCTCCTTGACATCATCGATCTCTTTGAAGTTCTTCTGCATCAGCCCCTCGATCACCTCGTCATCGGAGCCCTTGAACAGAGATACCGTGTTGCGGCCGGATCGCTTGGACCTGCTCAGGGCCCGGTCCGCCCAGCGAATCACGTCCTCCCCGGACATAAACTTCTCGTAGAAATAGGACGACCCGCCGATGCTCACCGTCAGCCTCAACGAGTGCCCGTTAACAGAGAATGGGTAGTTCTCGACGAGAGTCAGGATCCTGTTCGCCAGGCCCGAGGTCTCCTCGATGGGTGTATTGGGGAGTATGATCATGAACACTTCGTCCCCGTAGCGGCCGACCACATCGATCTCCCGAATCATACTATCCAGGAGCTCGGCGATCTGACGGAGGATGGCGTCGCCCGCCTGGTGCCCGTATTCGCTATTGATCCGGCTGAAGTGATCGACATCGATCATCAGACAGCTCAGGGGCCATCCGAAGCGGCGAACCCGCTTGATCTCGGACTCGATCTTCTCGACCAGGTACTGGTGGTTGTAGAGGCCGGTGAGCCCATCGATGACGGCCAGCTCTCCCACCTGATCGGCATAGATCTTCATGGCCCGCTTCAGCTGTATTTTCTCGGCGGCGCGCTCAACAGTGATGAGGAGACGCGTGGGATCGACCGGCCTGGCGAGACAGTCGAAGGCCTCCTTCCGGATCGCTTCGATCACCTTCTCCCTGCCCCACTGCCCATCGATCAGGATCACCTCACTCTCCGGGGACTCTCGCTTGATCCGGTCCAGGACATCCATCCCGCTGAAGTCCAGGAAATCGAGCCCCGAGATGACCACCTCGTACGATCCCCCCGCGATCTTTTGGAGTCCCGCAGGATTCGTGTCCGAACTCTCCACGGAAAAGCCTTCATCTTGTAAAACGGAGGCTATGGTCTCACGGACATTCGGCTCATTCTCGGCTATCAGCACCCGAACAGGCTGCTCATTTTTCTTGTACATTCCCCTCTCCTTATCAAACGAGATCATCTCTCGTTAGACATTTCCCCCTTATCGACATGTAAGCGTACCTTTATAACCATCTTACACCTTCCCGGTCAAGCGTTTGCGCGCAGATCATGCGTGCGCGAAGGCTCGTCGACGATTCTCTTCCCTTGCTTCGGGGCATCGCTTTTGATACTTTTCTAATGAACCAGGCACAAAGGGGCAAAGGCACATAGGCACAAAGAGGGGTTACATCGCTATGCTTTTATTCTTATTAATACACTATTATGCCATTGCCTGTTGATTCTGTAGTAGGGCCACGGCATGCCATGTCAAAAACAACAAAGGAGTCCATAGTGAACTGCAATCCAAGCCGATTCCCCTTTGCGGCACCTTTCATCCGGGCCGCCCTGTTTCTGCTTCTCGCGGGCCTTTGGGGCTGTCCGGACGGCGGAGAGTCGGGGCGCACCGGCCTGGCCCCGGCCACGGGGGACGGGCCGCGCATCGTCTTCGACCCCCTTGCCGTACCCACGCCCGAGGTCCCTCTGCCCAACGACTTGCTCACTGTGGCCGACTCCCTGACGCCCACGGGCAAGCGGATCAACATCTCGCCTTTCGCCCCGACCGCCTTCGAGGAGGAGGTGCGCGAGCACATGGACGAGCTCAATGGGTTCGGGACGTACGCGCCGATCTCGCTGAGCTTCGACCGGGCCATCGACCTCTCCACAGTGAGCCCGGACACGATCAAGGTGATCAACATCACCCCGGGATCCCGCACCTTCGGCCAGTCGGTCCCGCTAGACCTCGGGGCCGGTAACTTCCCCCTCTCCTTCAAAGCCCCCTGGCAGTTCCCCCCCCACGACCGGTACGAGGACGCCTGGAATATTCTCCTCGAACCCTACTACGAGGACATCGGCCTCGACGAGGGCTGCGCCCTGGCCCCGGGGGAGGCGATCGCCGAGAACAATCTGGAGTCGGGCTACCACCCTTCCGATGAACCCGACCCGTGCGGCGACAATTACCACCCGATCCTCAATCCCCGCGGAACCGAGGGAAACGGCCGATTCGACACAGAGGACCAAAACGACAACGGACGTCTCGATCCGGGCGAGGACCGAAACGGCAACGGGCTCCTGGACGCCGAGCCGGATTATGACCGGGACGGCTTGGTCGATCCGGGAAACCGCGTCGACTGGAACGGCAACGGCGTGCTCGACTGCGGGGAGGATCTCAACTGCAACCAACGCTGGGACGACGACGAGGTCGACCTGGACGGGGACGGCACGCTCGACCCATGCGAGTTCACCGAGTTCTACGAGGTGGAGACCAACACCCTGATGGCCCGCCCCATCGTTCCCATGGAGCAGGAGACCGAGTACGCCGTGGTGATCACCCGGGGGATGACCGGCCTCGGCCCGGACGGCGCCTTGGGGGGCGGAGACGGAGAGCCGGTGCGCTCCCCCTTTCCCTACGTGAACCACGCCGTCCAGACGGATCGCCTCATTCAGGCCCTGCCCCTGATCGCCGCCCAGGGTGTCGGCCTCGACGAAATCGCCTTTGCCTGGACCTTCACCACCCAGTCCACCACGCGCGTGCTCGAGGCGATCCGCAACGGGCTCCTCGGCGAGGGATTCCTCGGCTTCCTTCCGGAGACCCACCCGCCCGTCATCACTAGCGTGGTGGACCAGACCTTTACCCGGGACGGGGGCCTGCTCTTCGACCCCCTCGGACGCGACCACGTCTACATCCTTCAGGGAGAATTCCTCGACGCCATCCTATCCATCGTCCTCCCCTTCATCCCTGGCTACAGCTTCGAGGACCTCGACCTGAGCGGGGTCGATCACATCGTCTTCGGCCGCTATGTGTCTCCCAACTTCCGGGACACCGACGACGGGGTCTTCGAGGTCGACCTCGCACGGGAGGAGGCCGCCATCGGTGTCGAAGAGATCCCATTCCTCATCGTGGTCCCCAAGGAGCAGCCCCTGAAGGGGTACGTGCAGCCCTTCCCGGTGCTCCTCTACTCCCACGGGAACGAGAGCTTCCACTTCGAGGGGGTGATGGCATGCGCCAACTTCGCAAAGCGGGGCATCGCCGTGGCGGCCATCGACGCCGTGGGCCACGGACCGGCCATCACGCCGAAGATGGTGGTGGACACCCTCGACGAGGCCGGACTCTCGGAGCCGCTCCAGGTCCTGCTCCTACGGCTCGTCGGAACGATCCTCGAGGTCGACTTCACCGGCGTGGGGTGGTCGCGCGACGACGTGATCGAGGCGCTGCTCACCAACGGGGTCCTCAAAGAGCTCGGCGTGGACGGCCGGGCCGAGGACATCGACGGCGACGGGTACCGGGACAACGGGGAGATCTTCTTCACCGCCGACATCTTCAGGACCCGCGACGTGGTGCGGCAGACCGCCGTGGATCTCATGCAGCTTGTGCGCCTCCTCCAGAACCTCGACGCAGAGAGAGTGCCGCCCCGCATCCCCCGACCGGACCGTGCGGACGAGGCCCGGCTCATGGAGAACCTCCTCGCGGGCGACTTCGACTGCGACGGCCGCCCCGACGTGGGGGGCCGCCTCGACGCCTTCGGCCGCACCCAGCGATACTTCGAGGCCGGTGCCTCCCTGGGCGGGATCATGACCTCCGTGGTCATGGGCGTGGAACCGGACATCCTCACCGGCACGCCCGTGGTTCCGGGCGGCGGGTTCGCGGACGTGATCGTCCGGAGCAACCTGAAGACCGTGATGGAGCGGGTCTACTACCAGGTTCACGGCCCGCTGCTCATCGGCGAGGAGAGCACCAAGACCGGCGGGGTTTTCGACCTGATCTTCAAGGACCGCATCCGCAAGGACCTCTACCTAGAAGAGCCGGTCGGCTCGATCCGCATCCCGCCCTGCGAGAGCCTCCACGTGATCAACCTGCGAAACGGCGAGGAGAAGTGGGCCGTGATCCGCGAAAAGGAGGGGCGCAGGGTCTTCTCCGTGGGCATCGCAGCCAACGTGGGGGACCCGCTCGTCATAACATCCTACGATGCGGCGGGCGCCCGAGTCGACTCCATCGAGACCACGACGGTCTCCTTCGGCTTCGGCATAGAGCGGAACTCCCCTCGATTCAGGCGCTTCATGGGTCTAGCGCAGATCATGCTCGAGGCCGGGGACCCTGTGAACTACGCCCCACACTGGTTCCTCGACCCCCTTCCCGGCATGCCGGCCAAGAAGATCCTCGAGATGGTCGCCCCGGGCGACTTCATCGTGCCGGTCTTCACGGGCCTCTCCCTGGCCCGGGCCGGGGGCCTGCTCGGCACGGAGTCGAACGAGTGCGACGGCGAGCCGCGGGACCTCTCGTCCTGCGATGCCATTCTCGAGGCGACCGGAGATTTCGATCGGTACCACGAGTGCATCCGGGCCGACTGCGACCTGATCAATCACGCCCTGCTGCGACACCGGGTGATGCTGAGTTTCGAAAAAGCGAACGAACCCCGCTACGACGTGGACGACCGGGACGCGAACAACTGCGACGGCTGCGAAGAGCTCCCCGAGGGGTACTGCCGGGAGTGCATGCCCCTGGGCCCACTGCCCACGGTCGCCGTGGAGGGAGGCGGGCTCTCCGGCATGCGGTTCCCCTTCACCG
>CAZFWM010000059.1:0-27877 GCA_964522545.1 uncultured Thermodesulfobacteriota bacterium | reverse complement strand
TGATACATGAGGTCATTCTAAAAGTCTATAGCTGAAATGTCGCTGTAGTATTAAGCTTTTTCATTTCTCACCGCCTGAGCCGGTGGATTGAGCCGGATTCAGGTTTCTTATGATGATCAGGATCGTTGCTCTTACAGCAAGAACGGCAAAGGTCACCAGGTTCCAGGGACTCCAGTACGACTTGAAATAGTGTCTACGGAAAAGGCGGAACACCCCTTTGTGGTAGGCGATAATAAGCATAGGGTTCCGTCGCTCCGTGCTTTTGCCCTCCAGGTGAATGATGGGCGCAAGGGGGTGATAATAGACCTTCCAGCCACGCTTCTTAATCCGATAGCACCAGTCCACATCCTCCCAGTACATGAAATATCCTTCATCCAGCAAGCCTACATCTTCAAAGGTCTCCCTCCGGATCATAAAAGCGGCTCCGCTGACTGAATCGATCTCAAAGGGGCGGCTGTGATCCTCGAACAGACAGGTGAGGTATCGCCTCGTGAACCGGTTGTTCGGAAACCATCGGGTCATCATGGACTGTTTCCCGAAGAAGGAGGTCAGGGGAGTCGGAAACGCTTTCGAGCCTGCCTGAACAGTCAGGTCCTCATTGAGCAGCTTGGCCCCCACGACCCCCACATGGGGATTCTCATTGAGAAAGCCGAACATCGTCTCGATAGCGTTCGGCTGAACAACGGTATCGGTATTCAGGAGCAAAACGTTACGACCCGTCGAAGAACGGATACCCTGGTTGTTGGCCCTTGAAAAGCCAAGATTCTCCTCGTTGACAATGAGATCCACATCTGGAAATTGCTCTCGCACCATCTCAACGCTGTCGTCTTCCGAGCCGTTGTCGATCACAAAGAGCTCGCATGAAGGTCCACTCTCCATTTCGAAAAGGCTCGCAAGACACTGACGGAGATGGTCCCGGGTGTTGTAGTTGACCAGAATAATGGAGAGATCCGGGTTCTTCTGCCTTACAGAGTCCTTCACTTGCTCTGGTTTCCTCTCCATTTGTATTGCATGATCATGACCTCAGGTGCAATGCAGTATATCCCGAGCCGAATCCTCAGCCGCGCAAATCCCGCGACAAGGGAAAAAAACAGATTCTTGATTCTCCCCGTTCCCCGCATGTTCTTGAAGTCAAGAAATCTGGAGAGCAAGGCCGCCCTTCGGAAGAATCGCTGTTTCTCCAAATCAACATCCTTGAAATTAATCTTCGTGTAGCTGAAATCGCTCCAGCCCTGCAATGTATCGGGCGGCTCCATGCCTCGCCGCAGGCATTCCTCGAACAGCGGCGTCCCCGGAAAGGGGGTATACAGGCTCACGCCGGGAACTTGAGCATCCGGATTGTTCGAGATCAACCGAACCATCATGTGGAGTGTGGCTTTGACGTCCCGCCGGGATTCATAAGGGAATCCGGCCATGAAAGCATAAACCGCTTTGATGCCGGCCTTCTTGAGCTTCCGGTTTGCCTCCAGAACCTGGGCAGAGGTAAATCCCTTTCCGATTCGCTTCAAGATCTCATCGGAGCCTGATTCGACTCCAACGAAAACCTTCTTGAATCCCGCCGATTTGAGCAACCCTACCGATTCCATGTCATAGGCCAAGATGGAATCGACCCGCCAGTTCGCATTGTGGATCGTGACGGACAGCGATTTCTCAGAGATCAACTGACAAATCCGACGAACCCGGTTTGGATCCACAAAGAAGTTGTCGTCAAACAGAAAGATGTGATGGACGGAAAAGTCGTGAAGGATGCGCTCGATTTCCTCGATGGTCCTCTCCGGGCTGAGGGCCCTCCAGCGTCGCTTGTGAAAGGAATCGGAATAACAGTAGGTGCATTGGTAAGGGCAGCCCCGGCTCGTGAGCAGGGCCATCCAATCGTCCGATGTTTCCTCGAGGATCGCCCGGGTATAGTCGCGGACATCGACGAGATCATAGGCAATCGGCGGGAGGGCATTTGGATCAATGGGAGGTCGGGAGCCGCCGGAAACAGCGGACCCCTTCGACTTGCAACAGAGACCCGGCAGTTCGGTCGGCCGCTCTCCAGCGGCCAGCAGATCCACCGTTTCCAGGAGCGTCTCTTCTCCTTCCCCCTCGATGACAGCATCGATGCAGGGATGGGAAACGGTCTGCTCGGGCATGATCGAGGGATGAACGCCTCCCCAGACAACCGGGATTTCAGGAGAGGTCTCCTTGGCGATTCGGCTGGCGGCAAGGCCGCCCTCGATCTGGGAACAGGTCATGGAGGAAATTCCAACGCATAGGACTTCCTCTCTGCGGAGAATTTCCTGCAGGGTTTGAGGCCATTGCCGGTCCACCCTCTGGTCGATGATCTTTACGCGATACCCATTCCTTACCAAGGGGGTGGCGGGATACAGAAGAGAGAGTGGCAACATCCGGCCCATGCGCTCTGCTTCTTGCAGCTCCGGATAAATTAGGGCCACATCGGTCACAGAGACATACTCCCGATACCTGGGTTAAGCAGATTCTTCCTCTTTGCATCGCTCCAGCGCCACCATCCACCCCGCCAGCGCCCAGAACAGATAGAAGATAACCGGCCACTTGAAGCAGAAATCGAACACCCCTTCCCCCAATATGCTGGGCGCTATTCCCGTCAGGGCGATCGCAATACTGGAGCGATACGTATCCTGCACTCGGGTCAGTCGCAGGGCTTTCCGAAAAAAAGTGAACATGAGAAAGAAAAAGGCGGCCAATCCCACGATACCCATTTCCGCTGCATGAATGAGATAGATGTTGTGTACTACTATTAGAGGGCCTTCGAGCAAGTAGTCGCGAAGAAGAACCATGTAATAGTTATTGGTCCCCACCCCCAAAATAAAGTGGTCGGACCACATTCTCAGGGCATCTCGGTTCATGGCCCACCGCTCGGTAAGCATCGTTGGATCCGAGTGAAAGATCCTGTCCATAAGGGGAGTCCAATGCCAGATAACCGCCGCAACCAGGACCATGGCCAGGATCTTGATCGTTCGCATTACCCATTTTCTTGATTCGATGTTTCGATAGTGAAGGATGAGGATCGTAATACAAGACAGGGCCATGCTCAGCCAGCTGGACCTTGAAAAGCTGATAAGAAGAGCGAAGACTCCGATAATGAATGCAGACCAGCAGTAAAGCCGGAACCATCGGTCCAGCCCGGGTTGGAATAAGAGGGTAAAGGCAAAGGGAATACTCATCGAAAGATATAATCCAAGAATATTGCCATGTATAAACGTCCCCATGGGCCTTGAATAGAGACGACCGTGTAAAAAAACCTCATGGTGTATAGTCACTTCCAGATTCAGACCTCGGATGCCGAAAGGGAGAATATGGAAATATTGTGAAATAACAAGGGCACCCTGGAACATGACTGCAAGAAGGATAAAGAATGTAAGATAGCGGTGTTCCTGCCTGGAGCGGATGTTGTGGGAGACCCAGAAAAAAACCAGCATGGCCCTCAGGATTGTTGTCATTTCGAAGAGGCTCAGCATTCGATCGACAGCCGTAAAAACACTTACAAAGTGAACTCCCACATAGACAAAAGCTACACGGTTGAAGCCCGAAAAAAGGTCGAGTTTCTTCCGCTCTTCCGGGTTGGTAAGCATCCTGATACCCCACAGGGAGTAGAGGACGATCAATGCGAAATCAAGAGGGCCGACGCCGATGCCGTTGGTAAGAATGAACCCATCAATGGGCTGGACCAACATTTTCCGGGACATGGAAGCGGGAATAGCCAGGAAGATCATGAATCCCGTGAAGAAGCGTTTCGTGTCCTGGGAAAGGATAGCCAGAAAGGGGCAGAGCAAGAGGACGATAAAGGCGACGGTCCATCGAGTCGGCGCCTGCATACCCATCGTGATGTAGACGGCCACAGCAAGTCCGATGACGGCACCGAGAGCCAGACGCCCGGTATCGGTCGCCAGGAAGGGTGGCTTCGGATAGGAAGGAGCTTGCATACGCTTTTAGGAGGTTATTCGTCGCTGGATGAATGAGTATAGTAGTTGCTATACTTGTGGTAGCCTGGCGCGAGCTGAGAGTTCATGCTGTTCAAGATGGAGCCCAAGACCTTGCCGTTGGCCGTTTCCAGCATTTCCTTGGCACGCTTGGCCTCTTCAGTAAGGGTGGTTTCAGCACCCAACACAAGGACTGTCCAGTCCACAAGGGGAGTAAGCAAAACGGCATCCGGCGTGCTCAGAACCGGCGGGGTATCGAACAAAATTATCTGATATTTTCCGGCACAGTCCGTGATCATTTCTCTCATCCGGCCGGACTCGAGGAGCACGGTCGGGTCATCAGGCTCTGTCCCGCTTGTGAGAACATTCAGGCCCTCCCGGGTTTGCCGGATCACGTTGTCGTGCTCCGCTTCCCCCTTGAGGACATCGGAGAGGCCTACGTCATTGGGGAGTTGAAAAATCTTGTGTAAAACGGGACGTCGTAAATCCGCGTCTACCAACAGCACAGACAATCGGCGTCTCGTCAGGCTGACCGCCAGATTGGCAACGGTCAGACTCTTTCCCTCACCCGGCGCGGGGCTGGTCACCATCAGAGTATGATATTGGCCGGCCGTATAAATGCGAAGGTTTGCGCAAAGCGTTCGAAAGGACTCCGCGATCAGGGCGGGCGTGTCGGCCGGCTCACCAGACGAATTTCCTCGAAAAAGCCAGGATGGTCGAGCCTCGAAGAGACGTCGAGCTTTCGTCTGAATTCGCTCTAACCTGCTGTTCGGGTTTTCCGCTTCCATGGATTCCCTCTAATCATGTATCGGTTCAATCATTCTATAGAACTGGCGCATAAATTAAAATTTATGCGCCAGTTCTATACGGCACATGAATGCTTTCATGTTGCAGCCCGGAATTTGGAGTATGAAATTTTGCAAAATGACCTCGCTTGCGGACCAAATAGGGGCTGAACTGGGCGAAAATCTATAAATCTTGAAAAGTTCTGAACGACATTTTTCAAAACTGTCCGCCAGTATTCGCGTAGTCCTATTATTAAAAATGTCCGAAAACCCTTGAAACATGAAAGTATTCATGTGCTAAATAGAGGCGCCGCATATATTTATGCGGCGCCTCTATATTTGTTTGCTTCAAAGAGAGTCGGGCCGGGCTCCCGATATCAAAATTTCAGGAAACTCCGCATCAGCCAGCTTTTTGATACGCGGGATGGTGGCCAGCACCGGGAGACTCAAGTTGAGCTCGGCTTCTTCTATTGTTCGGATACGGTTATTGAGGTACTCAAAGAAAAAAGCAAGTGCGATACCGATGATGAGACTCACCGCTGCAGCGGCTCCGACATAATACAACTTAATGGGTCCCGAAGGATAGACGGGTGGTGTCGCTGAGGAAACCAGGCGAATCTCTTCGGGCTTCTTGGTGGATAATACGTGAAAATCCTTCACCTCGAAAACGAACTCGGCATTTACATCTTTGAGAGTTTTTATTTTTCGCTCAAGGGCATCCAGTTTCTTCTCCTTATCCCGGAGCGCCAGTAATTCTTGCTGGTATTTTTCCATCGTCAATTTATAATCGTCTCGCTTCGCTTCCAATGCGGGTAATTTTGCATTGAGTACTACAAGTTTTTGTTCCAATTCCACATACACTGGATTATAAGTAGAAGTCTCATCAGCGACCGTGCGGGCCGCCTCCGCAGCCAGTCTTCTCTCGGTCTCTTCGATCATGGCCTGGAGAGAGAGTACCTCCGGATGGGTCGGTGTAAAGCGTTTCCTGAGCCCGGCCATTCTAATCTCATGTTCTACAAGAATCCCCTTGAGACCAACCGCAACCGGGTTTTCCTGGATTTTCGTCGTGGCCATCGCCATCTCTTCCCGACTCTCCATCTGACGCCGGATATCGTTGCGCTCCTGGAAAACTTCCTGGATGTCGGCTTCTATCTCACGCAATCTTGCCTCGAAATGGGTCAGGAAAGAAATCTTGTGAGTTATCTCCAACCCCAGATCCATAATGCCCTCTTTCTCTTTGTACTCATCCACGGCATCAAACATGGCGGTCAGCTCCATGTCACTGGCCTTGAGCTGGGCCTCCAGGCTGGAGAGATCATCCACTGTCTCTTTCATGTACTCCTTCTGCCAATATCGAACGAAAACCTTTGCTGCCGTATTGGCGATCACGGCGGCCAAATTTGGATCGCTGGATTTTACAGTGATGTTTACAAGGTAGGTGTCACGAATTTCACTGGCAGATATGCTGTTTTTTACTGCATCGATGAGATTTTCATAGGGATCCACTTTCTCGAGGCGGCCGTGCCTCAGCAAGACCCAAGTCACATTGAAGCACAATTTTATTGTGCTCTTCAGTCCTTTCCAGGCTCGCTTGAAAATGTTCTCGCCCGTCGGTTCAGGAATCTGATCCAGGTGGAGCTCGTCTACAATCTGCTTTGCAATGGCTCGACTTTGTATGATCTCTGCGTAGCTTCGATTAAAGACCTTGATCTGAGACCCACCCAAAGGGAAGCCCAGAACCTGTTTTTCTCCTATCCCCATGGGAGGGTCAGAGAATCTACGGGTGTCCATAGGCTGGACGAGCACGAGGGAAGACGCAATGTATTTATCCGTTATGATATAGGTTGCAGCCAATGCGCCAACACTCGCACAGAGTACCAATGCGATTATGAGCACCTTATATCGTAGGACGATCTCCCAATATCGTCGTAATTCCACAGAGATTCCTTTTTGTTTGTGATTATTTATTAAAAACTTCGATCCATGGTGTAAGATTATAGGTCCATGAAAAACCTGCTGAAAGGTTGCTTGGGATTATCTTATTGATATATTGATCAACGAATTGGTCCGCTTTTGCAATAAAGGTCTTTGGTACGAATATAGCATCATAGGGATAGAGTAAAATATTCCCTTCTCCCCCATCAAGAATCCTCTTCACATCCACTAGCCTGACCGATGGTATATCGGACCCTTGATCTCTCAAGAGGACTACACTTGTAAGCTTTGCCGTATGCCTAAAACCTCCCGCCTTGTAGATCGCCTGGAGGAGTGTAAGTCGACCTTCGATCAAGAGCTCTGTCGGCTGGTTGACTTCACCGCCTACATAGATCCGATTCCCGGCAAATTTACGCATAATGATGGTAACTTGCGGAGCACTAAGCTGCTTACTATAGAGATCCGTAATTACGCAATCGAGCTCGGCGGGCGTAAGGCCGGCGGCCTGAATCTCCTCTGCCAGAAGAAGGGAGATCTTTCCGTCGGGGCGCACGACCAGGACCTCCGCAAGCTCCGGACTGTTATAGATCTTGACTTCGAATACATCGCCGATCTCGATGTAGTAGGAGAGCCCTGCAAAGTCGCCCGCCTGTTCCTCGCCTCCGGCGGGTTCAGCCGGCTGATCCGGGATGTTCCCCTCTCCCGATGGATTCTCAGCGGGTTGGGTGATCTCCATATCCGGCGTTTGGGTATGGCTGCAGCTGAATGACGCGACAGCCAAAAAGAAACAACAAAACAGCATCTGGACACAACAACCAACTCGAAATACAGGGCCGGCCTTTCCTCTCATGAGTATAGGATTCCTTTCCAGGGAAAAAAAACTTGCTTCATTTACGTAGTTCACCCTTGAGCGTGAAATTCGATTATTGGACCAATTCGGTCGTACTCTTCTGTCTCATATCAATACTGTACTGGAGCCTTACCCGGAACAGATCCGGAACTATATCATAAATATATTGATTTACAAACCGATCTACTTTGGCAATGGTAGTCTCGGGGACAAACAGAATATCACAGGGCTGTAGTATGATATCTGCGGTCCCGCTCTCTCTTGACCGTGTGAGATCCAACTCCATGATCTCGCCCGGCTCCTCACCATAGCTACGCACCAGTATCACCGAGTCGAGCTTCGCCTCTTCGGTATCCCCGCCGGCGGAAAAGATGGCCTGCAGAGGCGTCAATCTCCCCCGCAACGGGATTTCTCCGGGCCTGCGGACCTCACCGCCTACATACACCGCCAGTCCGCCAAAGGACCGCATAATGACCGCCAGCTCCGGACGTACAATCTTCTCACAGTATGCCTCGGTGAGAACCGCATCCAACTCCGCAGGGGTCAATCCCACCGCCTGAACCTCTCCGACCCATTTCGCTATGATTTTCCCATCCGGCCTGACTAGCTGATTTTGAGTAAGCTCCGGATAGCCGAAGACCTTCACGGACAAAGCATCTCCGGCCTGGATCACGTAGTGCTCAAACGCGGCCCGCAGTGAAGGTATCGTCTGAGAGCCGCCTGGGCCCACTTGCTCCGGAGACGTGCTCGCACACCCTCCAATTATAATCATGTTGAAAAGAAGGCCTGCGGTCCATAGTACGATGACAAGATGTCCGTGCCGGCTGAACCATGGAATGGAAGCGATCCTGCCCCTCAATTCCCCTTCTCCATCCTTTGCGTATTAATGTAGACCGTTACTCCAAATAGAAAATTATAAAGACGCAACGATTGTATGTCAACGAGGTAGGCCGTACTCTACTTGACATACCCTAGGGCCTTGAGCCTTTCGAGCACTCCTTGATCGACCTCGCCCATCCCCTTCCCTTCCGTGCTCCCTGGAGTCCGGCCCCTCCATCGGTCGAGGCTTTCACGATAATGCCGGACCTTGTCGGGGTAGTCCCTCGCCACGTCCCTCAGCTCGTCCGGGTCCTCGACGAGGTCGTAGAGGGCCTCGCCTCCCGGGCGGGACACGATGTACTTCCAGCGTGTGCCTCGAACAGAAAAGACCTCCTCCAGCCCTTCATAGCGACGCCGCTCCGCATAGGTCTCATCGGGCCGAGAGAGGCCCTCCCCTCGCAAAAGCGGAGCAAGGCTCACTCCTTGAATCCCGGCCGGTGCCGGCACCCCCAGGAGGTCGAGAATCGTGGGAAGGATATCGATCGACTCCACGGGCCGTCCCTCGACCAGCCCGGCAGGCACCCGTCCCGGACAGAAGAAGATCAGAGGGACGCGAAGGGTCTGGTCGAAGAGAACTGAGCCATGGCCGATGTACTCATGCTCCCCCAGGCTCTCCCCATGGTCCGACGTGAGCACGACGAGAGTATCCTCGGCCAGATCCATCCCCCGAATCCACTCCATCAGCTGGCCGATGTGGCGGTTCAGAAACGCCACCTCTCCATCATACAGGGCAGAGAGGTGCCGGAGATCCTCTGGACTGAATTGCATCCTCCCCTCATTGAACTCTCTGTTCTGCTTCATGGTTCCTTTCAAATCCCCCTCATACCCTGGATCGTACAAGGTGTCGAATGGTGGAGGCGGTGCGTAGTCCTCGTGGGGGTCCCAATAGTGGACCCAGAGAAAGAACCTTTGATCCATGTAACCGGACAGCCATTTATAGACAACCCGGTTGGTCCGATCGGCCCGCGCTTCGTAATCCCCCCTTCTCTGCGTAACGAACTTTCCGTACAGAGCGGCTCCATGGAGGCGCTCCGAAAAGAGGTATCGAGAAAAAGGGAAATGGGCGCGGACGTACCGGTCAAAGCCCTGATCCAGACCGCAGAGCATCGGGTCGAGAGCACACGAGCTGACAATGGCTCCTGTCCTATAGCCCTGCCTCTGGAGCGCCTCGGCGAGCGTCTCGAAGGTCGAACTCAGACGCTCCCCGTTTTCTTTCACCCCGTGAGTCCGCGGGTACAGAGAGGTCATGATCGAGGCGTGCGACGGGCCGGTGGTCGGCATCTGGCAGACGGCCCGGGTGAACTGTGTCCCCTTGCGGGCGAGGCGGTCGATCTCCGGACCCCGCGTGCGGGCAGGTCGATCGGGATCCCACCTGTCGGCCCTGAGAGTATCCACCGTGATGAGGAGCATATTGATCCCGGGTCTGGGCGCGACGGTCGGGCCTCGGAAGAGCGCAGTGCCGTCGTCCTCGAAGAGGGCCGTGGCGGCGACGACGCCCAGGGACGGAACAAGTGCGACCAGGGCTGTGCGAATCCTGTAGCGCTCCCGGGGCCTCCCGGGCTTTGTGAGACGCTCCACGAGGAGGGGCGGCCCGGCGCCGATCAGTAGACTCGAGAAAGCGAGAAGAGCGCTCAGCCCCACACCTCGGGCGGAAACGAGGTCGAGGCGGAGATAACGCTCGTCCATCCACCGGATCCCGTGGAGGAAGATCCAGCAGGCCAGGACCGAGCCGGTCGGAAGCCATGCCGGCCATCCCGGCTCTCTCGGCTCTGCAGAAGGACGCCTGATTCGATGCAGGAGTGAAACGCCGATCGGCCCCGCCAGGGCGGCCCCGAGATAGATGAGGGCCATGGCACCAAGGTAGAGCAGAAGAAACCGGCAGTCCTCCCAGGCCCCGGTGAATCCCGACCGCAAGGCGACCAGACATTCATAGGCACTGAGGACCGAGGTGCTGATCAGCCATGCTATTGTAGCGTGGATCAGGTGACTCATGAACCGATCATAAAGGCCGGCAGTCCCCGGATCAAGGCCCAGACGGAAGGAGCGGCAACCCTTGCACGATGGCGGCCGATTGTGTATTCATGAAATGGATCCCGTCTTGGAGACCGGAAAAGAGGACATTTTTGAGTAGATCTTCATGTTCCCCAATCAGTCCTGTACTCCTTCTGTGCTTCACGCTCTTCTTCGTGATGGTCGCCTCTGTCCCGGCCGTTACGTGGGCGGGTGAGGGAGCGGAAGAAAATGATGGCGCGCCCGATGCCGGGCACGCCCTGCCCGAGATCGTGGTCACCGCCACGAAGTCCGAGCAGGATCCCTTTCAGATCCCCCAGAACGTGAGCGTCATATCCGGGGCGGAGATCGAGGAGAGGATCCCTTCCACCACGCCCGACCTGCTGGCCAGGGAGCCGGGCATCCTCGTACAGAAGACCAACCTCGGGGGGGGCTCCCCCTTCATCCGCGGGCTCACCGGCAAGCAGATCCTCCTCCTGGTCGACGGGGTGAGGCTCAACACGTCGCTCACCCGGTACGGTCCCCACCAGTACCTGAACACCATTGACCCCGGTCAGATCGAGCGGATCGAGATCGTCCGAGGCCCCATGTCCGTCCTCTACGGCTCCGACGCCATGGGCGGGACCATCAATGTGATCACGAAAAAGCGGGAGGACCTCGATCCGGGATGCGACTGGGGAGGGATCGCCTACGGCCAGTACGGGAGCGCCGCCAGGGAGCGGACCGGAAGGCTCCGGTTCGAGGGAAATCTCAGCAGCTTCGGCTTCATGACCGGGGCTTCGTACAAGGGCTTTTCCGATCTCACCGGGGGCCGAGGCGTCGGCCTTCAGGAGCCGACCGGCTACGAGGAGATGGACGCGGACGGAAAATTCAACTTCCGCATCGGCACGGATCATGAGATCATCGTCGCCACCCAGTTCGTCCGCCAGTTTCATGTTCCCAAGACCAGCGAGGTCACACTCGGGGGGAAAGAGAAGTACGACTACGAGCCCCAGACCCGGCACCTCACGTACCTGCGCTACGAGGGGAGCAATATCGCCGGGAGATGGCTCGATCTCGCCCGGGCCACGTTGGCCTACTCGATTCAGGAGGAGGGCGAGGAGGTCATCGCTGACGATCCGCTCCTGGAGACGCGCGAGCGCAACGAGGCGAATACCCTTGGGGTGACCCTGCACCTCATGAGCAATCTGGGCGTCTGCGGCCTTCTGAGCTACGGCGCGGAGTTCTATCACGACCGGATCGGGAGTCGGAAAGAGGAGATCAACCTGGACTCCCACACCATCACGCAGGTGAAAAGCGCCTTCCCGGACGGGGCCGACTACAGCTCCTTCGGGGCCTACCTGCAGGACGAGATCCGGCTGCCCGGGCCCTTTTCTCTGGTCGTCGGCGGCCGCTACAGCCGGGTCGACACCGAGGGCGAGCTGGACGATCCCGGCGCCGGGGAGACCCACACCCTCTCTCTCGAGACAGATAATTTCTCTGGGATGGCCCACCTCCGGATCGATCTCCTCGACTCTTTTGCCGTGATCTTCGGCGTGGCCCAGGGATTCCGGGCCCCCAATATGGAGGACTTCTTCGGCAAGGTGGACTTTTCGTCAGAAATCCCCAACACGGATCTCGAACCGGAGAGCTCCGTGAACTACGAGGCGGGACTCAAGCTGAAGATGTCGAGGATGACGGGAAATCTCTTCTACTATTTCTCCACCTACGACGACCTGATCGATCGGGCCGAGGTCGGCTTCACCGACGGCAATGGGAACGGAGTGCAGGACGCCGGCGAGGAATCGATCTTCCAGCGTTGGAATGTCGGTAGGGCCCGGATTCAGGGGGTGGAGATGGACGCGCTCCTCGCGCTGACGGACCGTCTCTCCCTCTCCGGGACCTTTTCGTGGACCCAGGGGGATGACCTCACCTCGGACGAGCCGCTCAGGCGAATCCCCCCTGCACACGGCTCGCTCGCGGTCCGGTACGACTTTCAGGACGGCCTGTGGGCCGAGGCGAGCGGGCTCTTCGCGGCCCGGCAGGACCGTCTCTCCCAGGGGGACAAGGACGATCCCCGGATCCCGGAGGGGGGCACTCCATCGTATGCGGTCTTCAGCCTGGCGGGGGGTGCGACCCTCTTCGATCGCCTCGAGTTGACCCTGATGGTGGAGAACATCGGGAACGTGCGATATAAGACCCACGGGTCCGGCATCTACGGCCCGGGCACCAACTTCATGGCGGGGTGCCGGTACGATTTTTAACGCCTCCGTCCCGACGGTGAAAGGCCATTTCATCGGAAGTGGAAGCGTGGTAGGATATCGTACACTTTCACTGTGACTTCAACATTATTCACGAGACAGTCAGGCAGACATGAAAAATCTGATCCGGAAGATCAAAGAAAAAGCGACCGCCGTCGCGGCGAAGATCCAAAAGGCCCTTGTCGCCATCTTTGTGTTTATCACCTATTTCATCGTCCTTGGACTCTTCTATCCGATGGTGGCCCTTTTCTACAGAAAACTCTTCCGGCCTAAATCCAAAGAGGCCGATTCCTACTGGCTGGAGGTGACAGGCTACGAGCCGGACATGGAGGATTGTCTGAGGCAATCCTGACAGGGGACGGGACATGACGAAAGTCGGATACCTGACCAGAGAAATGCTCTATATGGTGAAGAAGCACAAGCTGTTTCTGTTGCTTCCGGTGTTCCTCATGCTCATCTTCATCGCCCTCTTTGTCTATTACGGGGGGGCCGCCGTCATCATATCGTTCATATATGCCGGCATTTAGATGCAGGTCCTTTGCCGAACCAAGTGAGAATCAGGACATTCTGTTGATATGAACATCTTGGGGCTCTCCTGCCACTACCACGATTCCGCAGCGGCGCTCGTCAAAGACGGCCGGGTCGTCGCCGCGGCTCAAGAAGAGCGGTTCGACCGGGAGAAGAATTCTTCCGCCTTTCCCTATCACGCGATCAACTACTGCCTGCAGGCGGGGAACCTGACGGTCTACGACGTCGACTATGTGGCGTTCTATGAAAAGCCCTTTCTCAAATTTCAGCGGGTCATCCTCAACCACATCAAGTCGTATCCATTTTCATACAAGAACTTCAGGGAGGTCATCCCCCACTGGCTCGGCGAGAGGCTGGTCATCCCTCTGATCCTCGAAAAAGAGCTCGGGTACGAGGGCAAGGTCCTCTTCATCAAGCATCACATGGCCCACGCGGCCAGCGCCTTTCTGGCCTCACCCTTCGATGAAGCCGCCATCATCACCTCCGACGGCATCGGGGAGTGGGCGAGCATGGCCATCGGGTCTGGCAGCGGGAGCGATGTCCGCATCGACCGCGAGCTCCGCTATCCCGACTCTCTGGGACTGCTCTACTCGGCCATAACCAACTACCTCGGGTTCGAGGCAAACCGGGCCGAGGGGAAGGTCATGGCCCTCGCCGACTACGGCGAGCCGACCTATCTCGACAAATTCGGGGAGATCGTCACCACGAGGCCGGACGGCAGCTTCCGGCTCGATTCGAGCTACTTCGGGTTCAACAAAGGGTCCAGGATGTTCAGCAGGAAGTTCGCCAAGACCTTTGGCGAGCCGAGAGAACCCGGGGCTGAAATCGAGCAGAAGCACTTCGATATGGCCGCGACCCTCCAGAGAGTCGTGGAGGAGATCATCATCGCGACGGCGAAGGGCCTCCGTGACAGGACGGGCACGGACGACCTCTGTACTGCCGGGGGGACCTTTCTGAACTGCGTGGCCAACAGCCGGGTCCTGAAAGAGGCGGGATTCAGCAGGATCTTCATCCAGCCCGCCGCCGGGGACAGCGGGGGGGCCCTTGGTGCCGCCCTGTACGCGTACCACTCTCTTCTCGGCCACCCGAGGAGCTATGTGATGCGCGACGCCTACCTCGGGCCGGAGTTCTCCGTCGACGAGATCAGAAGATTCCTGACTGGCAACCACGTCCAATTCAGAGAGCTCAAGGACGGAGAGCTGGCGAGATACGCGGCGGAAAAGATTGCAGAAGATCGGATCGTCGGCTGGTTTCAGGGGAGGATGGAGTGGGGCCCCAGGGCCTTGGGGAACAGAAGCATTCTGGCCAATCCCTGCAGCCCCGGGATGAAGGATTTTTTGAACAAAGAGGTCAAGCACAGGGAGTGGTTCCGGCCTTACGGAGTCAACATCCTCCTGGAGGAGACCACCGATTACTTTGATCTGGACCATCCAAGCCCGTTCATGCTCCTCGTCGGCAACGCTCTCGAAGCCCGGAAAGAGCGAATCCCCTCGGCCCTCCACGTGAACGGGACCTCGAGAATCCAGACGATCACGAAAGAGGACAACGGCCTCTTTTACGACCTGGTCAGGGAATTCGAGAAGATCACAGGGGTCCCCATGGTGATCAACACTTCGTTCAACGACAGGGGGGAGCCCATCGTCTGCACGCCGGAGAACGCATTCGCCTGTTTTTCCAAGACCAAGATCGATTGCCTGGTCCTGGGGAATTTCGTCATCGAGAAGAAAGGGGAGGTTTGATGGAAGGCGGTACATGTAGCTGGATCTTCGACAACAAGCTCATTATCTTCGGCTTTCTCGGCCAGGCCATGTTCTTTATGCGATTTTTTATCCAGTGGGTCGCCTCGGAGCGCAGGGGGGAGAGCTACATCCCCATCTACTTCTGGTACTTCAGCCTCAGCGGCGGTCTCATCCTCTTCATCTATGCGTCCATCCGCAAAGACCCGGTATTCATGGTGGGACAGGCGACCGGCCTTTTCATCTATATACGCAACCTCATGCTGATCCACCGCAAGCGCTGGCAGGAAAAGGGACAGAGTTAGCGGTGATCTCTTTGCCGACCACGACAACCTGTCCTTTCATATCAATAACTTGTCATTTCATCTCAAGGATGTCATTTCGAGCGAAGCGAGAAATCTTTCCGACGGCACCTTTCGAAAAGACAGGATTTCTCCCTGCGGTCGAAATGACATAAGAACTGCGGGAGCCTCTCCCATTAACATCCTGATCCTATCACCCTACCTCGTAGCTCCGGACGCCCCCGGAGGCATCCGGAGGATCTGCTCGCTCGCCCGGTTCCTCTCGGCCAGGCACCGGGTCTGCATCGTCTGCCTCGCCGAGGCGGACGAGCTCGGCCGGGTGGCCCGCACCGAGGAGCTCAGGCCCTATTGCGCCGCCATCGAAGTCGTGCCGATGCCGCCGCGCACCCCGGGGCGCCGCCTCGGCACGCATCTCACAACATTGCCCGACGCCGTACGGTACTACTTCTCCGACCGCGCCATGGGGGTCGTCCGGACCGTTGTGGACGACAACTCCATCGACCTCGTTCACACCGAGTTCCTCTCCATGGCCCCCTACGCTTCGATGCTCCGATCTGCGGAGCGGGTCACTGTGCTGCTGGAACAGGAGGTGCCGAGCCGCCGGCTCCGGGCCCGGGTCAGAGCCCGCCCCTTGTCCCCAAAGTCCTTGCTGGCCGCCTTCCAGCTCCTGAAGTACCGTCGCTATGAGAGGCGGCTCTTCGACATATTCGACCACGTCTTCGTCACCACGGCCCAGGAAAGGGAAGCTCTGCCCGCCGGGCCGCCCGGCCGGGAGGTGGGCCTGTACCCCAACGTGGTGGACACCGAATATTTTCGCCCCAGCCCGGACCTTCGAGAAGAGCCGGGCACTCTCCTCTTCACGGCCAATTTCCGGCACCGCCCCAACGTCGACGGCCTCCGCTGGTATGCAGAGGCCGTGGCCCCGGCCTTGCGCCGGCGCTCCCCCGGGGCAAAGCTCACGGTCATCGGGGAAGCCCCCCCCGATGAGGTGCGGGCGCTGGCCTGTCGGGCAGGGATCACCCTGGCGGGCAGGCAGGAGGATCTTCGACCCTGCCTGGCCGGGGCCTCGGTCTTCATCTGCCCCATGATCTCCGGCGGAGGCATGCGGGGAAAGGTCCTCGAGGCCATGGCCATGGAAAGGCCGGTGGTTACTACCCGTATCGGCGCCGAAGGCATTGAGGCAACCCCAGGCCGGGAGATTGTGCTCGCCGACTCTCCGGATCGGTTCGCCGAAGAAATATCCGAGCTCCTCGACTCCGATGAACGCCGGCGCACGATCGGCGCCCGGGCACGACGCCTCGTGGCGGAGCGCTACAGCGAGGAAGTGGTCTTCTCAGCGCTGGAAGCCCTTTACATAACCTACACCTCCCGCCCCTGATCCCACTCCACCCCAGGCACAAAGGGGCAAAGGGACAAAGGCACAGAGGATTGTCTTTGTTCCTCTCGTTCCCAAGCTCCATCTTCTCAATTCGGATTATGCGCATTCGGCTGGGGCCTTTCCAGGAGGCCATGGAGGGCTCTCTCCGCAATCAAAATTCTTGACGACCAAGAAAAAATATATTATAATATAGTTAGATCAGGAATCCGCCTTCGATTGAATATCCACTTCGATTTCTCTGCAACTCCGGGAGGACTCCATGCCAAAGCGAGTGGTCTTCACCACGATACTGGCCGCTTTTATCGTCTTTTCCTTCACCACCCCGGCTCGAGCCGAGCTCGTCCGGCTCTACCCGGAGGACTTCGGCATGTTCCAGCCGGAGCTCCTCGGCACCCTCAACCTCCTCCTCGGGGAGCTCCAGGACCTTCAGATCCCGATCTACGAAGACTATCTGATCGACGACTTCGTCTGCGCCTATCTCGGCGTCACCTTCGAGGCCGACCTGTTCTTCGACGTCGACCAGTCCGGATTCTCCCTGTTCTGGGACACCTCCGGCGAAAACGATCTCGTCTTTCAGAGCGTGTTCCAGGAATGGAGCGTCGTGGGGGACGTCGACTTCGTGGGTGAGGACTGCCTCGGATTCATCGACTTCGAGATCGGCCTTCTCGACGGGGACATCGGGTCGTCGCCGAACACGGTGGACATGGTGGTCATCCCATACTGGAACACGGAGACCATGCTCCTGGAGCTGCACCACAAGGAGCACGAGGGATCGCCCATGACCCTGGTCGCCCTGGAGAACTTCCATCTGGACCTGGGGCTGCCCTGGCCCCTGGACGAGATGCTCGAGCCCTTCTTAGAAACCTGGGCCTACGACGAGATCCGGGACTACGTGATGGAGGGGCTGGTCGGCACCAACGGGCTCCTCTTCGCGGCCGTGCGGGAAACCATGGCCGGCCTGTACGATCTCCACAAGACGTGCGGCTGCACCATCACCACAGGTGCCATGTCGCCCAGAAGGGGGATCGGCCTCGACCAGGTTCTCATAAACGCGGGGATCTACCTCATTCCGGCGCTGTTCGCCGCCGGCCTCAAGCGGAGAAGGAAGAAGTAGGTCGGCTCCGCAACCTTCCAATCCGATAAAAAAAGCCTCCCGTGAGAGCGGCTTTTTTTATGAACGTTTTCACAGAGATCCGCAGGTCCAACTCCGCAAGGTTGATATCTAATTGAGATCTCGTTTTTCTGACCTCCTGTATTTTGATGATTGGAAGTAGAAAGTCAAACCGAAATCACAGCTCTTTCGCCAAGTGTCTATTTAAAGCCTTTTTTGAATTAATTTGAACACTATGCGCCTATATAAGCCATACCATTCAATAGACAAATATGGCCTATTTTAACGTTCGTTTTTATAGACAGTTTTCTGGTGAGCAGGAGAGAGAAAAGAGCAAAAAAAGGCCCCACCAGAAAACCAGTGGGGCCGTGTGTGTCGAACCGTCAGATCGCTTTTCAGCTTCCGGTATCCACCCAGTCGAGATCAGAAACCTTGAGACCTTCCGCGGAATACAGGCCATTGTAGAATCCGACCGTCCCAACGCTCGGGAAGGGGAAGGTAATCGGAAAATCCACCAAATCAAGCGCCGGAAGCGGGAAAGACCAGATCGGAATGACCTGGACCGCCGGGCTTGTCAGAATGAGGTAGTTCGCCCACATGGCTGGCTCAAGCGTTCCGAGAGTTACGTCAAGGCTTATGGCGCTTTCCGCATAGACGCCGCTCGTCTCAAGAGCCCAGTACGCTCCATCAACGTATTCGTAAGCCCCTATGTCGAATCCGGCTCCCTGGGGTCGGGTCACGCCAACTATGTCTGTATAAACTCCTGTGTCCGCCCCTGCATCGATGCATGGTGAACCTGTGCGAAGGCGGAAATCATCCCCTCCGACGAAGAGCGGATCTTCAACCAAGTTCCCATCTAACCAGTGCAGCGTGGATTCGGGTCCTATATATGCAGCAGCCGCTCCACCTTGAACATCGCTGTAACCCAGAACAATAGCGGAGCCACCCCATGCCCAACCATGCAAGAACACCTCTGGTCCCTCAGGAGCAAAATTTCCCCAAAAAATCGAGTTCCCGATAATCGGCGCGGCCCCCATCATGTTATGAATCCCCCCTCCCTCTGCTGCAGTATTTGCCGTAATTGTGCAGTTTTTGAATGTAGGGCTGAAGGACAAGCAGACAATTCCGCCACCACTATAAGCACTATTTGCCGAGATTATGCAGTTGATGATCGAGCCATGCTCCGGAATACGTCCCTTAAAACCTACATACTCAAAGGAAATTCCACCACCCCAGTCGGCACTGTTCCCTGTTATTGAGCAGTTCATGATTAGTGGATCGCCCAGTTGCATCATTTTGATCCCCCCGCCACTTTCCGCCCCGTGATTCCCGGCGATCGTGCAGTCAGTTATTATAGGGGATGATTGCGATATTGATATTCCGCTCCATATGTTATTCGAGATCGTACAATTCGATATGGTCGGAGAACAGTTATTAACGTCGATTCCAATACGGTCGTTATTTGTGAAAATGCAGTTCGTGATTGTAGCATCCCCTTCACACCACATACCCCCACTTGATCGACTGTAATTCTCCGTGATTGTGCAGTTTTTGATAGTCGGAGCAGCCCAACATAAAATTCCGCCACCTTTCCGTGTCCCGGAATGTTCGGTTCCTGTACCATTCTTGATGGTAAAACCATCAAGGACTGTGGATTCGATCTCACCATTCCTAAAAGTCACTACAGAACATTTAGATTCTCCTGTTGTACAAGATCCGCCATCGATGATTGTCGTATCGGCCCCGGCTTCACTCTTGACCATGATTGCCTTGCCGCGGAAATTAAGGTTTTCCACATAGACGCCGGGGGCTACCAGGACGAGATCCCCGTCCACTGCTGCATCTATCCCGGCCATGATCGTAGGTTGATCAACCGGGACGTGGATCGTGGCGGCCAGGGCTTGATGTGCGCTCAAGGTGAGGAGCAGGAAAAGAACTACGCTCACAGTACAGATTAAGTTTTTCATGGCGCGACCCCCTTTCTAGAAAGGAAAGAAACTTAAACGCTTCTCCGATTGAATTATTCGCCTATTTAAGATGCTTGTCAAGATAAATATATTTTATTCAGTACTTTTCCACATATGAATAAGCTTATCCATGCGCCTCGGCGTTCTATAACGCAGCAAGAATATTTAATTTTTTACTTATTTTGATAGAGTAAAACAGGGAAGGTTGACGTAATGGTCCTTATGCGACATTACCCCCTTGCGGCGGCGTGGAGGCCGAAAAATGGAATACCGCACTCTTCCGCGCCGCCACAACGCGTCATTGCGGGTCCCCATATGAGATATTCAATAATCGAACCTTGGTCGTTTTTGCGGCTTTTCTTAATCGCTTATCAGACGTAGCAAGAGGGACTCCATTCTTCATCGCCAGGTCGAGATACGAGGCATCGTAGCTGGACAATTTATTCCTCCTCGCCAATCCCAACAGATCCTTCATATAATGTTCCGGTCTCTCCTGTTCGACGACTATCGGAAGTTTTGATAGTAATGTAATAAATCGTACACTGTCCGCCTCACTGATCCTCTTTCTTCGCTCTGCTACCAGCAATACGTTAACCACCTCGAAGAGCCAAATCGAGGGGACTATCGCCGTAGCCTCGGATAGCCTGTCCAAAACAGAATCGGCATATCGATTCGCCTCATCGTTGAAGCACCATGCCATTACGACGGAATTATCGACTACGAAAAATTCGCTCATCTAGCGTCTTCCTTCTTCAATCATTTCGCGGATCGAAAGCCCATCCAGACTCTGTTTCTCTCGAAATTTCCGGAGCTCGTCAATCACGGTCAATACATCGACAGTCTTCTCTATATCAGGAGGCTGCAAAACCGCCACGGGCACTCCGTGCTTGGTGATGATTATTCTCTCTCCTTTCATGACACGCTCGAGCAGCTTGGGCAGATGGGTTTTGGCTTCATAAGCTCCCACTTTTTGCATGGCGCACCTCCAGCAACTAGTCTAAGACCAGTCTAAATTAAATTTATATGATATGTCAATGAGGAGATTTTCAGATTTGACTTTCGTTTCCGTCCGTAATGGCGATCAGTTGGCAACTCTGGATTCCTCGGCTATCGCCTCGGAATGACATCTCCGGATGGAAACCACTTACATTACAAACCCAATGAGACAGGAGCATGGATCCTCGTCAATCTGCCCGTCACAGTCGTTGTCGATCCCGTCCGGTGTACTCGAACAATCCAGGCCCTGCATACCGGGATGGACATTCGGGTCCTGGTCATCGCAATCCGTGCCGCCGCAGAGCTCGTCGTCATAGCCGTCACCATCTATGTCATCGCAAGGGATGACAGAGTACACGTCGATCTGGTCCAAATTGTTGGTGACTTCATAGCCCGCCGCGAGGATTTGATACATGGAGTTGTCGAGGTACTCTCGAAATTTGCTGTTCGGATTGTCCGGATCGGCGCTCGGGTTGGGCCACGGCGGCGTGTACCCGCCGGCGAGGAATGCAGGCACGAGGATGTTTTTCACGGCCCAGACATCGGCGGCGACCGGGTCCGCGCTCGCGACCAGCTCGTCCCTGCGCGTTGCTCCACCATAGGAGGTCCACGGACCGTCATAGGGATTGGCGTTGATCCATACGCAGTCCAGGATGTTCAAGTCGGCCGGCCCGATTTCGCCGAGCAAGGCCCCCAGGATTCCATATCGTATGGCATTGTGGGAGTTCGTACTGAGCTCATCGGTTACCACTCCCATGTAATTCTTTACACAAAGCGTTGCACCGTAGACGGCGTGGTGTGATTTGAGGACCGGTAAGTTGATGAACTTGAGGTGTTCCCTGTCATA
Organism: uncultured Thermodesulfobacteriota bacterium; assembly: GCA_964522545.1. Lineage (GTDB taxonomy): Bacteria > Desulfobacterota > DSWW01 > CAZFWM01 > CAZFWM01 > CAZFWM01. The sequence continues at coordinate 6,369 of CAZFWM010000059.1, read as the reverse complement.
GGTCTCGCCGATGGGATCCCAAATGCCCTGTTTCAGGCTGATGTAGGTGTCGGAGTCACTTTGAAACTTCGGGTAAGACACGCGGCCTCGAATCTCCGAGTCATAAGGATAGACCACATAGCCGTCACTCATGCTCCCCTCAGAGTATTCACCCACCGATGTTCTGCGGATGGCCGTCCAGTCATAGTGGGAGACGTTGTGCCCCTGTCCCTGAAATCCGACGACAACGTCATGGGGAGAGAGAGTAATGTCTTGGGCGTTGTTCTCGCTCCGATCAAAATAGTCGACCGGATTGAACTGGGCGTTCTCGCAAACGACGACCTCTCCGTTGAAGGTGTCGGGATGATCGACGATGAGCCTTATCAAACCTCTGAGTACGTCCGTGTTTGTGCCGCCACGCTCCGGCCATTGATAGTTGATCTTGATGACCACGACATCAATTAGGTGGAATGACCCATACCCCCTATGGAAGGAATCAGCATACGCTGTCGCCTTAGAAAGACATTTCCGGACGGGAACTATCTATGCGGGCGGCGAAGATGTCTGGATGGGAGGCCCTAGCCCTCTTCCGCGACAGCTCGTGGAAGATGTGGCCCCTTCGGGGCAGAATGGACGTTATGGATCTTTTTTTCGTGCCCGTGCCCGTGCCCGTGCCCGTGCCCGAAAAAATTGGCCACACAGAAGAATCGGGCACGGGCGCGGGCACCGGCCTTCGGCCTGGGCACGGGGCCAGCTTCAACCAATTGATTCCATTATCGACAATTTTTTACCGATCGTAGGCCCCAAAGCGCCTATTCCGGCCCCTTCATGTAGGTGCGGCCCTTCCAGGAGACCCCTTTGCGGTACTGGGTCCGGATGGTGGAGTTCACGAGGATGCCGATGAGCACGGCCGATCCCAGGGGCTGGAGGTACGGGTAGGATGCGTCGATGGAATAGAGGCGGAACATGACGCGGCGCAACGCCATGGCCACGAGACACTGTGCAAAGGCGAGCGACAGGATGGCGAGCCAGGCCGGGTCCCAGCCGCCGAAGATCAGGACCGCCAGGGCGGCCGGCATGGCCAGCCAGGGCACGATGAAATAGATGAAGATCCCGAGCGATGCCAGGACCGTGAGCCAAACCTTCCCACCGAGGCTGAGGTAGAAGTTCTTGCTCCATCCCTCCCAGATCTCACTGAAGCAGGTGTACATACGCAGGCTCATCAGCTCCGGGGCGTTCACATAGGTGAGCCGGAGGCCCGAGCGCTTGATGTTGCGGGCCAGCTCGAGGTCCTCGACGATGTTGTCCTTCACCGCCTCGTGCCCCCCGATCTTCTCGTAGGCGGACCGCCTGAACAGCATATAGGGACCGTTGCCAGAGGCCACCTCGGAGTCCGGATCGTTGATCTTTTCACTCGGGGCCCAGACAAAGATCATCTGAACCAGAATCGGGTGGACAACCTTCTCCCAGAATCCGCCGCAGATTAGTGTGGGGACGATGGTCAGTAGATCCGAACCCTCTTCCAGGGCCCGGCTCATGGTCTGGGTGAGGCACTCGGGACCGAGGCGGGAGTCTGCGTCGACGAAGAGGAGGAACTCGCCCTTCGCCTCCCGGACGCCCTGAAAGAGGGCGTGGTTCTTTCCCATCCAGCCCGGGGGAAGCTCCTTGCCCTGGATGCAGCGCAGCCTCGGATCGCTTTCCTCGAAATCCCGCGCGATCTCGCCGGTCCGGTCGGTGGACTTGTCATCGATCAGGATCACCTCGAAGTTCGGATAGTCCTGGGCGAGGACGGCCCGGAGGCAGTCCCCGATGCCGTCTTCCTCGTTTCGGGCCGGAATGATGACGGAGACCAGGGGGGCCGGTTCGGGCGGAGAGCCGTAGGTGTGCCTGCCGAGCTGAGGCGCGGTCTCGTGCTGCTTTAAAAAGAGGAGAAATGAAAAAAGCCAGAGAAGGAAGGTTATCGTGAGCAGGATAAGGAAAGCAGATACCATCATACCCCCTCTGTCCGGATCGGGATGCTGTTAGTGGAGGTACTGATGGATTATATCGGCGGCCTTCGAGGCCCCGCCGAAGGAGTTGGCAACCTTCTGGAGCCGCAGGGCGTTTTCCTTGTACTTCCTGTTGTACAGCACGGATTCGATAGCGTCGATGAACTTTTCGGTCGACAGGTTTCTCTCCGAGAGTTTGATTCCGAAGCCAAGGCTTTCCACGCGCTGGAGGTTGATCTCCTGGTCGATGTGAAAGGGGATGCCCACGATCGGCGTTCCCGAGGCAAGGGCCTGGTAGACCGTCCCGTTGCCGCCGTGGTTCACCGCCACATTGCTCCGCTCCATGATCGGCCGTCCCGGTGCGAATTGCTCGATGTAACAGTTCTTGGGAATATGGTGAATGTTCAGGGGAAGCCCGCCGGTGGTGATGACGATCTGATACCTGGATTCGCCGAATATCTTGACCGCCTCTTCGAAAAAACGGGAAGATCCGGTGCTCCCCATGGTGAAGTAGAAGGTCGGCCGCTCAGGATCCAGCTTCTTCAGCCAGGAGGGATTTTTCATCTTGGGTTCCCAGATGATGGGGCCCACATACTGGATATTATCCGGAAGATCGGAGGTGACACCGTACTCGGGGATGTCGGCGAGCAGGGTAATGTCCCCTTCGATGATGTCGAAGAGGCTCTTGGAGTTCGCGAAGGGCAGGCCGTGCTCTTGGCCGAACCGGCGGTAGGGGATCACCCAGTAGAAAAGCAGGTACTTCTTTAGGCTGTTCATCAGCCAGCCACCGACGCGCGGCCCCACCAGGTCCGAGGCGAAGTGGGTCTCGAGTGAGTCGTAGGGGAGGCCGTAATATTTCGTCCAGTGGGCATTGGTGATCGATACATAGGGGACGTCGGTCATGCGGCACGAGGCCCCCAGGGACCAGTGCATGTCCCCGGCCACGAGGTCCGGCTGGTTGCGCTTGATGCACGCGATGTCGGACTCGACGGACTTATGGATCTGGTCCTTCCACCAGCTGTAGCTCACCAGGCCGGCCCGCCTCGCCAGCTCCATGGTCCTGTACCGTGGCACGGTGTAGACCGCGTCGGTCTTGAAACGTTCGTCTTTTGCCAGCTGAAGGAACTTTCCGTCTCCGGCAATCGTGACATCGTACCCGCCTCGATCGCGGAGCTCTTTGGCGATTTCGAGGAGTCTGGAGACGTGGGCGAGGAAGTTGGCGTCAGCCATCATCAGGATTTTCTTCTTCCTCTGCCTTGGCTTTGCTGTCGTTTTCTGGCCCATTTCCCCTCCTAGAGAACTGGAGCTTTTTTTACTTTCTAACACTTCTCTGGGGTCGAGGTTGCGGTAAAATCCTTCCTCTGTATACACGTATTAACGTTATAGACTTATTTCAAGTTAAAAATATTACAAAATTGGAAGGTGAAATATATGATTATTCACAAGGATCAGTCTGATATTCCACCTCGATCGACGATCTTCACTCGGGATCCGCTTTTCAGCCCGAGATGGCCGAGTACCACGAGTTGGTCCTCCGGGCCGATTCCATGGAGGACCTCGACCTTCTCGGCTTCGCTATAGCCGGCCCTGATGAATATTTCTTCGGCGATCCCCTCTCTGACCACAAAGACCTTCTGCTCGTCGCCCTCGAGGAGAATCGCGGCTTTGGGGATGAGGAGCGTCCCTTCATGGGTGTCGGTCACGATCCGGGTCCGGATGAACAGGCCGGGCTTGAGGCCCTCGGCATGGCCGAGCTCGATGGTGACCTTGACCGTGCCGCTCCTGGGATCGACGACCGGGCTGATCCGCTTTACCCTTCCCGAAAAAGAGCCCGCCGAAAGGGAATCGGCCATGACCTCGACCCGCTGCCCCGTTCTCACGAATCCCGCCTCCCTCTCCGGTACGTGAACCACTGCGGTCAGGGATTGGAGATCGACCACTTTGAAGAGCTTCGATGTTGTGGCGACCAGATCGGCCGGCTTCAACATCCGCTCGGTGATCACCCCGTCGACGGGCGACCGGATCCGGGTGTTCTCCAGGCGCCTCTTGGCAAGTTTCAGATCCGCCTCGGCGAGCTCGAGTGCAAACTTTGCCTCTTCGAACGCTTTGGCGCTGATGAGCTCTTCAGCGGCCATCTGCTCGGCCCGCTGGGAATCCTCGCTCGCCTTTTTATGGCGGAGCCCGGCCTGCTGCGCGGCGATCTGGACATCCTCGTCCTCGAGCAGGGCAAGAAGATCTCCGGCCCTCACCCGGTCCCCCTCCTCGACGGCCACGCTCTTGCATATGCCGATCGCCTTGGAATAGACGTCCGCCTCGCTCTCTGCAGCGACCGTCGTGGAGCTCTGGATGTAGGAGGAGATCTCTCCCTTCAACGGCAATGCCACATGCACGGGGATGAGCTCCAGCCCGCCGGCCTCGGATGATCCCCCTGAGGAATCGACGGCAGGAGCCTCTGTGGCGGGCTCATCCTGGGCTCTGCCGCAGGAGAGGGCAAAGGCACAAACAGCCGAAATGACCCAGACCACGGTCAGACGAACGAGAAGATCTCTTTTTCCGCTTCGCTTCACGAATGCACTCCAAATCCAAAATTGCCATTTTAGCAATTTTATGCAGTAATTGTCCAGCCGAAATTTAATTTGCCAGCTTTAAACTTGAGGAGGTCTCCAGGTAGGGGCGACCGGTGGTCGCCCTTCAGGGCAATCTCGGGGCATCTTGTTCACGGTAGGGGCGACCGCCGGTCGCCCCTACATCAACCGAATGCGGCACCAGGGCACGGAATGCCGTGCCCCTACCCTGAGCCCCGACATCTGGCCCCTGATCCTTGAACGAGCACTTGAATCAACAGGTTTCCTAAATGAAATACGACCTCATCGTCATCGGCTCCGGCATCGGCGGGAGTGTGTGCTCCGCGGTTGCGGCGGCCCAGGGGCTCAAAGTAGTCGTCCTGGAAAAGAATCCCAGGCCCGGCGGCTCGTGCTCATACTATGAAAAGGACGGCTACACTGTGGACATCGGCACCCACATGTTCTCTCGGGGCGACAAAGGGCCGATCGGTCGGATCGTCAGACGCCTGCGCTGGCCCCGGCCCGTCGAGTTCGTGACCACACCGACGATCGCCCGGCTCAAGGGTCTCGGCATCGACCTCGCCCTGCCCTCCAGCCCCTACCGGATCCCGATCTTCCTGGCCCACCTCGTCCGCCAGCTACACATCGCACCGCACGAGCTGCCCGGCGTGGTCCGGCTCTTCCGTGACATACTCACCATGCCGGCCCATGAGATCGACGGCTGGAACGACCGGACCGTGGAGGAATTCATCCACCGTTACACCGGTAACCCTTGGCTCCACACCTTTCTCTCCTTTCTCCTCGGCCTCTACTTTATTCTGCCCGCCTGGGAGGCCTCGGCCGGAGAGTCGATCTGGTGTCTTCAGCACTTCTTCAGAGACTGGTCTCTCAGCTACCCGAAGGGGGGTGCCTTTCGCGTGCCCGGGACCTTTCTCGACATCGCCCGGCACAGCGGGGCCCGACTGCTCACGGACGCCCGGGTCGTGCGAATCGATGTCCGGGACGGCCGGGCCTGCGGGGTTCGCCTGGCGGATGGGGCCCGCCTCGAGGGGCGAGCGGTCGCCTCGACCACCTCGCTTCGCACATGCGTCCTCGACCTGGTCGGCCCGGGATACTTCCCCCGGCCCTATGTGCGCCGCGTGAGGGGGATCAAGGCCTCCTCCGTTGCCGTGCAGGCCAAGATCGCTCTACGCAGGAAGCTCGTGCGACCCGGCTGCCTCGTGGGGGGGACGCCCCTTCGGATTCGACGGCGGGACCTCGGCACCGATTATCTCGCCCGGGCCTTCCGATCCTTCGACCTCGGAAAGGTCCCGGCCACGGTGCCGATCTACTGCCCGGTCCCCACGAATTTCGACCTCTCTCTGGCCCCCCCGGGCCGCCAGCTCCTCACCGCCTGCTCCCTGGCCCCCACGACCGACATACCCCTGGTCGATCCGCCGGAGCGCTGGATCGAGGCCATGCTCTCGGCCCTCCGGGCGATGATCCCCGGTCTCGAGCGCCACATGGAGTGGTGCGAGACCTTCACCGTCAAGGATGTGGAGGAGTGGATCGGTAAGATGGGCGGCCCGGCGATCTCAACGGGCCAGGTCCCCGGCCAGGTAGGCAGGAGCCGGCCCGGCATCACCACTCCGGTCCGCGGCCTCTATGCAGCCGGAGACTGCGCGGGCGGGCGCGGCATCGGCACCGAGCTGGCCGCCGCGAGCGGAGAGGCGTGCGCCGACCGCATCGTCGAGGATATCCGGAATTACATTGTGTGAGGGTTGATAGAAGAAAATGCCCAAAGCTGCGTTTTTATCACAAGCCCAGTTTTGGTCGTTGCGAGGCACAAAGTGCCGAAG